>NZ_JBQXEO010000016.1:0-160517 GCF_052601155.1 Micromonospora yongxingensis | reverse complement strand
CCGAAGCTGGCCGACCCGCGGCTGCGGCTGCGACTGGGCACCGCCCTCACCCTGGCGCTGTTCGCCGCCATCGGTATCCGGCTGATCTTCCTCCAGGCGGTGGACACCCCGGCGTACGCCGGCGGCGGCGTCGCCGACCGGACCCGCACGGTCGAACTGCCCGCGCCGCGCGGCGCGATCTACGACTTCAAGGGCGAACCGCTGGCGCACAGCGTCGAGGCGCGGTACGTGTTCGTCGACCCGACCGAGATCAAGGACGGGGTCGCCACCGCGAAGGCGCTCTCCCCGCTGCTCGGCATCCCGGTGTCGAAGCTGACCGAGCTGATGAAGCCCCGCAAGCTGGAGAACGGCGTCCCGTCCCGGTTCGAGTACCTGGCCCGGGGGGTGGAGATCCAGACGGCCAAGCAGGTGATGGCGCTGGAGCTGCCCGGCATCGGGGTGCACCGCGACGAGCGCCGGGAGGTGCCCGGCGGTGACCTCGCGGCCAACCTGATCGGCTTCACCAGCCAGGACATGGACGGGCTGGAGGGGCTGGAGGCCCGCTACGACGAGTTGCTCGCCGGGCAGGACGGCAGGCGGGTGTACGAGGCCGGCCTCGGTGACCTCGCGGCGCCGATCCCGGGCGGCTACAGCAAGACCACGCCGGCCAAGCCGGGCAGCTCGATGAAGCTCACCATCGACCGTGACCTGCAGTTCCGCACCCAGCAGATCATGAAGGCGGCGTTGGCCACGCACCCGGGCAGCACCGCGGCGGCGGTGATCATCGACGTGCCCACCGGTGACGTGCTGGCCCAGGCCAGCCATCCCACCTACGACGCGGCGAAGCCGATCCCCAGCGACCCGGTCGCCCGGGAGGACGCGGCGACCAGCTTCGTGGTCGACCCCGGGTCGGTGCACAAGGCCATCACCTTCGGCGCGGCGCTCCAGGAGGGGGTGATCACCCCGGACACCACGCTGCCCATCGCGAACAGCATCAAGAAGGGCGACACCTGGTTCTCCGACACCCACCAGGCCAACGGCCGGCGGATGAGCGTGCCCGGGATGCTCGCCTACTCGTCGAACGTCGGCACGATCACGATCGCCGACCGGCTCGGCCGGGACCGGTTGATCGACTACCAGAAGCGGTTCGGGCTCGGCCAGCCCACCGGCGAGGGGATGCCCGGCGAGGCCAGCGGACGGCTGTTGCCGGCCGAGGAGTGGAGCGAGTCCTCGGAAGGGTCGGTGCCGATCGGGCACAGCGTCGACGCGACCCCGCTGCAGATGGCGGCCGCCTACGCGGCGATCGCCAACGACGGCACCTACGTCCAGCCGCACCTGCTGAAGGAGGCGATCGACCCGGACGGCAAGGTCACTCCCGCGCCGGCCCCGGTGACCCGCTCGGTGCTCAGCCCGCAGAACGCGGCGGCGCTGCGCCACATGCTGGAGGCGGTCACCACGGTCGAGGACGCCACCGGCGTGACCGCCGCCGTCCCCGGCTACCGGGTCGCCGGCAAGACCGGCACCGGCTGGCGGTTGGTGGACGGCAAGAAGCAGCCCGGCGAGGTGTCCTCCTTCATCGGGATGGCGCCCGCGGAGAAGCCCCGGTACGTGATCGCGGTCTTCGTGTACGCGCCCGGCGGTGGGGGTGCCGCCGCCGCTCAGCCGGCGTTCCGCGACATGATGCAGTTCACGCTGCGTCACTACCGTGTACCCCCGTCCACCGGCGGCTCGGCGCCCAAGTTCGTGGTCTATCCGCGCTGAGCAGCGACGGCGGGACATCATCGGTGAGTGCCGACGAACCACCGGGGCGGCTGTGCGGCCGGAACCGGACGACCGGGTAGGGTCTGACGCCGTGCCCGGCAATCCACGTCCACGTACCGTGACCGGAGTCCGGCTCGGCGATCTCGCCGTCCGGCTCGCCGTCGACCTTCCGGCGGACGCCGCCGGTGTGGTCGTCGCAGGGGCCACCCACGCCAGCCAGGAGGTCCGGCCCGGCGACCTGTACGCGGCCCTGCCCGGCGCTCGCCGGCACGGCGCGGAGTTCGCGGCCGGCGCCGCCGAGGCGGGCGCGGTGGCGGTGCTGACCGACCCGGCCGGCGCGGAGCTGGTGGCGGGGACGGGCCTGCCCGTCCTGGTGGTTCCCGACCCGCGCGCGGCGCTCGGCGAGGTGGCCTCGGCCGTCTACGGCGACCCGACCGCCGGGCTCACCGTGATCGGCGTGACCGGCACCGCCGGCAAGACCTCCACCGCGTACCTGATCGAGTCGGGGCTGCGCGCCGCCGGGCACACCACCGGGTTGATCGGCACGGTGGAGACCCGGCTCGGTGACCTGGTGATCGACAGCGTGCGCACCACCCCGGAGGCGACCGACCTGCACGCCATGCTGGCCACGGCCCGCGAGCGTGGGGTCACCGCGGTGGTCATGGAGGTCTCCAGCCACGCTCTGGCCATGGGCCGGGTGGGCGGTGTCCGGTTCGCCGTCGGCGGCTACACCAACTTCGGTTCCGACCATCTGGACTTCCACGCCGACAGCGCCGACTACTTCGCCGCGAAGGCGCAGCTCTTCGACGGCCGGTGCGCGGTCGAGGTGCTCAACCACGACGATCCCGCGCTGAAGCCGCTGTACAAGCCGGCGACGGTCACCTACTCGGCGGCCGGCGACCCGGAGGCGACGTGGTGGGCCGACGGCGTGAACGGCGAGGGCTACGCCCAGCGGTTCACCGTGCACGGCCCGGACGGGCTGGTCCTGCCCGCCGCCGTGGCGCTGCCGGGGCGGCACAACGTGGCCAACGCCCTGCTGGCGATCGCCGCGCTGGTCGGCGCCGGGGTCGACCCGGCGACGGCGGCGGCTGGCGTGGCAGCCTGCGGGGGCGTGCCCGGCAGGCTGGAGCTGGTCGACGTCGTCGGGCCGGTGCGCGGGGTGGTCGACTACGCGCACAAGTCCGACGCGATCGTCGCCGCGCTGGCCGCGCTGCGGGAGCTGAGCGCCGGCCGGCTGATCTGCGTGATCGGGGCCGGCGGGGACCGGGACCGGGGCAAGCGGCCGGTGATGGGCGCCGCCGCGGCGGAGGGAGCCGATGTGGTGCTGGTGACCGACGACAACCCGCGCACCGAGGACCCGGCGGAGATCCGCGCCGAGGTGCTCGCCGGGGCGTACCGGGCCGGCACCGCCGCCCGGATCATCGAGGTGGCCGGCCGGCGGGCCGCGATCGACGAGGCGGTCCGGCTGAGTGACCCGGGCGACGTGATCGCCCTGCTCGGCAAGGGCCACGAGCGTGGCCAGGAGGTGGACGGCGAGGTGCTCCCGTTCGACGACAGAAGCGAGCTGGCCGACGCGCTGCGGGCCCGCTTCGGTGACCTGGCGGGTCAGCGGTGATCGCGCTGAGCCTGGCCGAGGTGGCCGCGGCGGTCGACGGCCGGCTGGTGGCCGCCGACCCGGCCGCCACCGTCACCGGCCCGGTCGAGTTCGACTCGCGCAAGGTGGCCCCCGGCTCGCTCTTCGTGGCCTTCCCGGGGGAGAAGGTCGACGGGCACGACTACGCGGCGGCGGCGGTGGCCTCCGGTGCGGTGGCGGTGCTCGGCACCCGCGAGGTCCCCGGGGTGCCGATGGTGCTGGTCGCCGACGCGCTGACCGCGATGGGCCGGCTGGCCCGCGCGGTGGTGGACCGGCTGCCCGGGCTGACCGTGGTCGGGCTGACCGGCTCGTCCGGCAAGACCACCACCAAGGATCTGATCGGCCAGCTCACCGCCCGGCTCGGGGCCACGGTGGCGCCGCCCGGCTCGTTCAACAACGAGCTGGGGCACCCGTACACCGCGTTGCAGGCCGGGCCGGACACCCGCTACCTGGTGCTGGAGAAGGGCTCCCGCGGGGTGGGGCACGTGCGCTACCTGTGCGAGGTGGTGCCCCCGAGGATCTCCGTGGTGCTCAACGTCGGGACGTCGCACATCGGGGAGTTCGGCTCGCAGGAGACCATCGCCCTGGCCAAGGGGGAGCTGGTCGAGGCGCTGCCGTCCGACGGCCTGGCCGTCCTGAACGCCGACGACCCGCGGGTGGACGCGATGGCGAGCCGCACCCGGGCCCGGGTGGTCCGCTACGGCGAGGCACCGGACGCCGACGTGCGGGCCGAGGACGTCACGCTCGACGACCGGGGGCGCGCGTCGTACACCCTGGTCACCCCTGAGGGCAGTGCGCCGGTGCGGCTCGGGCTGACCGGCCGCCACCAGGTCTCGAACACCCTCGCCGCGGCGGCGGTCGCCCGGGAGCTGGGCATGCCGCTGGCCGACCTGGCCACGGCGCTCGGCGAGCTGGGGCTGGTCTCGACCCGGCGGATGGACGTCTTCGACCGCCCCGACGGGGTGACCGTCATCGACGACTCGTACAACGCCAATCCGGCGTCGATGTCGGCGGCGCTGAAGGCGCTCGCCACGCTCGGCCGGGGTCGGCGTACCGTCGCGGTGCTCGGTTACATGGCCGAGCTGGGCCCGTTCGAGCGGGACGGCCACGCTGAGGTCGGCCAACTCGCGGCCGAGCTGGGTGTCGACCGGCTGCTCGTGGTGGGCGAGCCGGCAGCGCCGATCCATGAGGGCGCGACAGCGGTAGGGAACTGGGGAGGAGAGTCGGTGCTGCTCACCGATCAGGCGGCGGCCGTCGAGGTGCTGCGGGGCGAGCTACGGCCGGGCGATGTCGTCCTGGTCAAGGGCTCCCGGTACCGGACGTGGGAGGTGGCCGACGCCCTGCGCGCCGACGCCGCCTCCGGGAACGGAGCTGCCGCGTGAGGGCGGTCATCGTCGCCGTCGGGGTGGCGTTCCTCGTGTCGCTCTTCTGCACCCCGATCGCGATCAAGGTGTTCACCCGGCTCAAGGCCGGCCAGCCGATCCGGGCCGAGGGCCCGGCCATGCACCAGACCAAGAAGGGCACGCCCACGATGGGCGGCGTGGTCTTCATCCTGGCCACGGTGATCGCGTACGTGGCCGGGCACCTGGCTCTCACGACCCTGCCGGACGCGCAGATCGCCCAGGTGGAGCCCACCATCACCGCACTGGTGCTGCTGGGGCTGATGGTCTTCTCCGGTGCGGTCGGCTTCCTCGACGACTTCCTCAAGGTGCGCAAGCGCAACAGCGCGGGGCTGAACAAGCGCGGCAAGCTCCTCGGCCAGATCCTGGTCGGCGCGGTCTTCGGCGTGGTCGCGCTCTACTTCCCGAGCACGATGACCGACGCGTCGGGCGCGGTGACCAACACCGAGACGGTGGGCAGCACCACGCTGAGCTTCATCCGGGACATCGACGCCCTGGAGGTCAGCAAGATCGGCGCCGTCATCATCTTCATCTTCGTGGTGATGGGCGCGACGAACGGTGTGAACCTCACCGACGGCCTGGACGGTCTGGCCACCGGCGCCTCGGTGATGGTGCTCGCCGCGTACGCGTTGATCGCGTTCTGGCAGTACCGGCACTGGTGCGCCGACCCGAACTACACCCAGCCGTACTGCTACTCGGTGCGTGACCCCTTGGAGATCGCCCTGATAGCCGGGGCGGCCGCGGGAGCCTGTGTCGGCTTCCTGTGGTGGAACACGTCCCCGGCGCGGATCTTCATGGGTGACACCGGCGCGCTGGGGCTGGGCGGCCTGATCGCCGGCATGGCGATGTCCACCCGGACCATCCTGCTGCTGCCGATCATCGGCGGGCTCTTCGTGATCATCACGATGTCCGTGGTGATCCAGATCATCTCCTTCCGGACCACCGGCAAGCGCGTCTTCCGGATGTCGCCACTGCAGCACCACTTCGAGTTGGCCGGCTGGAGCGAGGTCAACATCGTGGTCCGGTTCTGGATCATCGCCGGCATCGGCGTGGCCATCGCGTTGGGCCTGTTCTACAGCGAGTTCCTCGCCAACATGACCTGACCGGCGCACGCCGGCCAGCACACCTCGGCCCCCGGTCCCGCCCGCGGCGGACCACCGGGGGCCGTGGCGTGTCCGCCCGACACGCCGGAGGCGCCGTTGTGGGCGTGCCCGGCGCGCACAGCGGTGATGATGTCCGGGTGGGGGAGGAACCAGGCACCGAGGACAGGACAGGCGGCCGGCCGCGACGGGCACCGGGCGCGTCGCGTACCGCGTCGCCGCGCGGACCGGACGGCAGGCGCGGGCCGGACGACCCGCGTGGCCCGGACGACAGGCGCGGACCGGCACCGGGCGCCGCGGGGCGTGAGCCCGAACCGGCCGCTGCCGTGCCGCTGCGCGGGCTGGACGCCGCGGGCGGGCTGGCCGCGCTGCGCGGCCTGCTGGACCGGCCGCTGGCCTCCTACTACCTGCTGCTGTCCAGCGCCGGTCTGCTGCTGCTGATCGGGCTGACCATGGTCTTCTCGGCGACCAGCGTGCGGGACTTCGCCGAGGACGGCAACGCGACCGCCTCGGCGGCCAAGCAGGCGATCTTCGCGGTGATCGGCATCGGCGCCTTCTGGGCCTGCCAGCGGCTCCCCGCCAGCACGTACCGGGCGCTGGGCCGCCCGCTGCTGTTCACCTCGGTGGGACTGCTGCTGGTGCTCAACCTGCTGCTCGCCTACGCCCGGCTGACCGGGCAGGACTCGGCCCAGCTCGGCCCGTTGCGCGCCGAACTGCTCTGGCTGTTCGTCGGCGGGATCCAGCTCCAGCCCTCCGAGTTGGCCAAGTTCGCGCTGGTGCTGTGGGGCGCGCACGTGATCGTCCGCAAGGGTGCGGCGCTGGGCTGGTGGCGGGAGTTGGCCACCCCGCTCTTCCCGGTGATCGGCCTGCTCTTCGTCCTGGTCGGCTACAACGACGTCGGCACCATGCTGTGCCTGCTGGCCCTGGTGGTCGGCCTGCTCTGGGCCGCCGGGGTGCGGATGCGGGTCTTCGGCGCGCTCTCGGTGGCCGGCCTGGCCGGGATCGGCCTGCTCATCGCGGTGGCCTCGCTGGGCGCCGGTTCCGGCGAGCAGGGCAAGGAGAACTACCGCTTCGCCCGGCTCACCTACTTTCTCAACCCGCCGCCGCCGCAGGAGTGCGGTGACCCCTGCTACCAGATCTACCAGGGCCGGCTGGCGATCGAGCACGGCGGCTGGTTCGGCGTCGGCCTGGGCAAGAGCAGCCTCAAGTGGGACTGGCTGCCCGCGGCGCACAACGACTTCATCTTCGCGATCATCGCCGAGGAGCTGGGCGTGATCGGCTGCGGCGTGGTGCTCGCCCTCTTCGCGGTGCTCGCGTACACCGGGCTGCGGATCGCCCGGCGAGTCGACGATCCGTTCCGCCGGCTCGCCGCCGCCGCGGTGACCACCTGGCTGGTCAGCCAGGCCGTGATCAACATCGGTGGGGTGGTCGGGCTGCTGCCGATCACCGGCCTGCCGCTGCCGTTCATCTCCGACGGCGGAAGTGCCCTGGTCGTGACGCTGGCCGCGATCGGGATGCTGGCGTCGTTCGCGCGCGCCGAACCCGATGCGGCCAGAGCACTGCATGCCCGTCCGCCGGCCCGGTGGGTCCGACTACTCTGGGCCCCGTTGCCGCCGCTTCCCGGCCGGCGTCGCCGGCCGGCGACGCCGCCGGCTGGCCGAGGGTCCGTGCCCCGGTCCCGCGAGCGGCGACAGGACGACCAGGCCGCACCGCGCGGCGTCCGGCAGGGCCGGAGTCGCGCGGGTTCGGCGAACGAGAGGAGACGCTGATGGGTCCGCTGCGTTCGGTAGTGCTCGCGGGAGGTGGCACCGGGGGTCACATCTACCCGTTGCTGGCCTTCGCCGACTGCCTGCGCCGACACGACCCGGGCGTCCGGATCACCTGCCTCGGCACACCCAAGGGCATGGAGAACGAGCTCATCCCGCCGCACGGCTACGACCTGCGCCAGATCCCGGCGTACCAGCTGCCCCGGTCGGTGAACATGAACCTGGTCCGTACCCCGGGCCGGATGTGGACCGCGGCCCGCGCCGCGGGCAAGGTGATCGACGAGGTCCAGGCCGACGCGGTGGTCGGCTTCGGCGGGTACGTCTCGGTGCCGGCCTACCTGGCCGCCTGGCGCCGGGAGCTGCCCATGGTGATCCACGAGGTGAACGTGCCGCCGGGCGTGGCCAACCGCCTGGGCATGAAGTTCACCAAGAACATCGCGGTCGGCTTCCCGCACCAGCCCAGCCAGGCCGAGTCGTTGCGCGACGCCCGCGTGGTCGGGGTGCCGCTGCGCCGCGCCATCGCCGGGCTGGACCGGTACGCGCTGCGCAACGCCGCACGCGCCCACTTCGGGCTCCGCCCCGACCTGCCGGTGCTCTTCGTCGCCGGCGGCTCGTCGGGCGCCCGCTCGATCAACCTGGCGGTCTCCGGGGCTGCCAAGGAGCTGGCCCGCAACGGCGTGCAGGTGCTGCACGTGATGGGCGCCCGCAACGAGCCGGTGCCGATCCCCACCGACCTGCCGGTGCCGTACGTGACGCTGCCCTACCTGTCGGAGATGGAGCTGGGCTACGCCGCCGCCGACCTGATGCTGGCCCGGGGTGGGGCGATGACCGTCGCCGAGGTGGCCGCGATCGGGCTGCCCACGATCTACGTGCCGTACCCGCACAGCAACCAGGAGCAGAAGCGCAACGCGCTGCCCGTGGTGGAGAGCGGTGGTGGCCTGCTCGTCGACGACGCGGAGCTGACCCCGGACTGGCTGGAGCGCACCGTCATTCCGCTGATCCGCGACCCGCAGCGGCTGTACGGCATGGGCGCGGCGGCGGCGGCGTACGGACGGCGCGACGGTGACGAGGCGCTGCGGGCGTTCGTCATCGAGGCGGTGGCCCGATGACCGCGCAGTTCACCCCCGCCGGCACGCTCACGGCCGAGGACCTGGGCACCATCCACCTCATCGGGGTGGGCGGGGTCGGCATGAGCGGGCTCGCCCGGCTCTTCCTCACCCGGGGCATCCCGGTCTCCGGCAGTGAGCTGCGCGAGTGGCCGTCGCTGGCCGGCCTGCGCGCGCTGGGCGGGACGATCCACATGAGCCACGAGGCGACCAATCTCGACGGCGTGGACACCGTCGTCTACTCCTCGGCCATCCCGCAGGACCACCTGGAGATGGTCGAGGCGCGCCGGCGTGGCCTGCGGGTGCTGCACCGCTCGGAGGCGCTCGCCGCGGCGATGACCGGCCGCCGCGCGGTGGCGGTCGCCGGCACCCACGGCAAGACCACCACCACCTCGATGGTGACCATGGTGCTCCAGCAGGCCGGGGTGGACCCGTCCTTCGTGATCGGCGGGGAGATCTCCGAGGTCGGCTCGGGCGCCCACCACGGCACCGGCGAGCACTTCGTGGTCGAGGCGGACGAGAGCGACCGCTCGTTCCTCATCTACCGCCCGTACGTCTCGATCATCACCAACGTCGAGGCGGACCACCTCAACACCTACGGCGACTACGCGACGCTGGAGGCGGCGTTCGTCGAGTTCGCCCGGCTCACCGACCCGGACGGGTTCATCATCACCTGCGCCGACGACCCGGGCGGGCGGCGGCTGGCCGAGACGCTGCGCGCCGAGGGGCGGCGGGTGTACACGTACGGCGAGGCGGCCGACGCGGACCTGCGACTGAGCGACATCGTCTCGTCGGCGCGCGGGGTGCGGTACCTGGCCGCGATCGACGGCCGGTCGCTGGGCGAGTTCCGGTTGCCGGTGCCGGGGCGGCACATGGGCCTCAACAGTGCCTCCGCGGTGCTGGCCGCGTACCTGCTGGACCTGCCGTTGCAGGCGGCGGAGGCCGCGCTGGCGGTCTTCCCGGGCGTGCGGCGGCGCTTCGAGCGCAAGGGCGTCGCGGACGGCGTGCTGGTCTACGACGAGTACGCCTACCACCCGACCTCGATGACGCTGGCGATGCAGACGCTGCGCGAGGTGGCCGGGGACGGGCGGCTGATCGTCGTCTTCCAGCCGTACCGGCTGTACCGCACCCGCGACTCGCAGGCGGAGATCGCCGAGGCGCTGGCGATCGCCGACGAGGTGGTGCTGCTGGAGGTCTTCGGGCCGGGTGAGCTGCGCCAGCCCGGTGAGGGCTCGGCGGCGCTGATCGAGGCGGTGGCGCTGCCCGCGGAGCGGAAGGTCTTCGTCGACTCGTGGGAGGCGGCGCCGGTCGAGGTGGTCCGCCGGGCCCGCCCCGGGGACGTGGTGGTGACCATGGGCGCCCCGCCGATCTCGCTGATGGGTGACGAGCTGCTGGCCGCCCTGCTCGCGCGTACCGCCGGCTCCGCGCCGACCGCGACCGTCGACCCGGTGGCCTCCACCGGGGTGGTCGGTGGCGCGGTGGCCGGCGGTTCCACCGCCGGTGGCGACGGAGCGGCCCTCGGTGGCACCGCCGCACCGGACGGCGCGGCGCCCACGGCCGGATGAGTCCCGGCCCGGCCCGAGGGCGGACGAGCGCCGCCGACGGCGGCGCTCCGCGACGCGGTCCGGTCCGGCGTTGGCAGCTGGTCCGGGCGGGCAGCGACGCGGTGCCGCCGTCGACCCGGCGGTTCATGGCCCGCGCCCGGCAGCGTCGGATGCGTGCGGCACTGCCGTGGGCGGTGGCCGCCGGCGTGCTGGCCCTGGTCGGTCTGGTCGCCTGGACGGTGCTCGGCACCGGGCTGTTCGGGGTTCGCGAGGTGAAAGTGGAGGGTGCCGTCCTGGTCAGCCCCGTGCAGGTGCGCGACGCGGTCGGGGTGGCCGACGGGGTGCCGCTGGCCCGGGTGGACCTGGCCGCCGCGGCCCGCCGGGTCGGCACGCTGGCGCCGGTGGAGCGGGCCACGGTGTCCCGGGACTGGCCGGGCGGGCTCGTGGTCCGGGTGACCGAGCGGACCCCGGTCGCGGCGGTGCCGCAGGGGGAGGCGTTCGCCCTGGTCGACCGGACCGGGGTGGCGTTCCGGACGGTGCCCCGGCGCCCCGCCGAGCTGCCGCTCGTGCGGGTGGCCCGGCCGGCCGTCGACGACCCGGGCACCCGCGCCGCGCTGGAGGTGCTCGTCGCGCTGACCCCGCAGCTGCGCTCCGAGCTGGTGGAGGTGAGTGTGGAGGGACTGGCGCGGATCAGCCTGCGCCTGCGCGGGGACCGGACGGTCGTCTGGGGTGACGCGACCCGGGGTACGGACAAGGCGCGGGTGGCCACGGCACTGCTCGGTGAGGACACCGACCGGATCGACGTGAGCGCGCCGGACGTGGTGACCTTCCGCTGACCGGGGGGGCGGCCCGCGAGGTGCGGGGACGTGACTCATCGCGCTCCGGCGGGCGACACGCCGGTCGGGTCCTTGGCTCATCGGGCGGCGGCGCTTACGTTGCCCCGAAGAGGATCAGTGGTTGACATAACTGTAAGCCTCTAGTAGAGGGTGAGGGTTCAGCTCTGATCCTCATGGTTGCAGCTGTCGTCGGCCGCTGGGCAGGCCACGCCGTACCCGGTCGGCCGAAGCCAATCTCGAAGGGAAAGGACCGGAGATGACACCTCCGCACAACTACCTGGCGGTCATCAAGGTCGTCGGCATCGGGGGTGGCGGCGTCAACGCCGTCAACCGGATGATCGAGGTTGGGCTCAAGGGCGTCGAGTTCATCGCGATCAACACCGATGCCCAGGCGCTGCTGATGAGTGACGCCGACGTCAAGCTCGACGTCGGCCGCGAGCTGACCCGTGGACTGGGCGCCGGGGCCAACCCGGACGTCGGCAAGAACGCCGCCGAGGACCACCGCGACGAGATCGAGGAGGTGCTCAAGGGCGCCGACATGGTCTTCGTGACCTGCGGCGAGGGCGGCGGCACCGGCACCGGCGGCGCGCCCGTCGTGGCGAACATCGCCCGCAAGCTCGGCGCGCTGACCATCGGCGTCGTGACCCGGCCGTTCTCCTTCGAGGGAAAGCGCCGCCAGGTGCAGGCCGAGACCGGGATAGACGAGCTGCGCAACCAGTGCGACACCCTGATCGTCATTCCGAACGACCGGCTGCTGGCACTCGGCGACCGCGGCATCAGCATGATGGACGCGTTCCGCACCGCCGACCAGGTGCTGCTCTCCGGTGTGCAGGGCATCACCGACCTGATCACCACCCCGGGTCTGATCAACCTGGACTTCGCCGACGTCAAGAGCGTCATGAGCGGCGCCGGTAGCGCGCTGATGGGCATCGGCAGCGCCCGCGGCGAGAACCGCGCCGTCGAGGCGGCCGAGGCGGCCATCTCCAGCCCGTTGCTGGAGCAGAGCATGGACGGCGCGCGGGGCGTGCTGCTCTCCATCGCCGGCGGCTCCGACCTGGGTCTGTTCGAGATCAACGACGCGGCGCAGCTGGTCACCGACGCGGCCCACCCGGACGCCAACATCATCTTCGGCGCGGTGATCGACGACGCGCTCGGCGACGAGGTGCGGGTGACGGTCATCGCGGCGGGTTTCGACGGGGGCACCCCGGCCTACAAGGCGGCCGAGCCGGCCCGCAAGACCAACACCAACCAGCCGGCGCCGCAGAGCGCTCCGGTGGCGGCGCCGGTCACCATGCCGGCACCGACCCAGTCCCCGCGCCGGGTGCTCTTCGACGACGTGGACGTGCCCGACTTCCTCAAGAACGGGTCCTGAGCACCGCCGTGACCGACAGCTCAGCCACGGTACGACCCGACCGGCGTGCCGAACTCGCGGCCGGCCTGGCCCAGGTCCGGGCCCGAATCGCCGACGCCTGCGCCGACGCCGGCCGGGACCGTGCCGAGGTCACGATGATCGCGGTGACCAAGACCTACCCGGCCGGCGACGTACTGGCGCTGGCCGGGCTCGGGGTGACCGACATGGGGGAGAACCGCGACCAGGAGGCGGCCGGCAAGGCCGCCGAGGTGGCCGCGGCCGGGGTGAGCCCGCGCTGGCACTTCATCGGCCAGTTGCAGCGCAACAAGGCTCGCTCGGTGGTCCGGTACGCCGATGTGGTGCACTCCGTCGACAGCGTCCGGCTGGCCCGGGCGCTGGGCACGGCTGCGGCCGACCGGGAGCGACCGTTGGCCGCCCTGGTGCAGGTGAGCATCGACGGCGACCCGGCCCGGGGCGGCGCGCTGCCCGACTCGGCCGACCCGGGCGTCGGGCTGGAGCCGGTGGCCGAGGCGGTGGCCGACTCGCCGGCGCTGCGGCTCGCCGGCCTGATGGCGGTGGCGCCGCTGGGTTGGGCGCCGGAGCGGGCCTTCGCCCGGTTGGCCGAGGTGGCCGAGGCGTTTCGCGCGGTCCACCCGGGAGCGAGCGCGTTGTCCGCTGGAATGAGCGGCGACCTGGAAATCGCGATCCGATACGGCGCGACACATGTCCGCGTCGGTAGCGCGTTACTCGGAATGCGCCCCACGCTGCGGTAGCCTGACCGCGAAAGAAGCAAATTACATCAGTGTTGTTTCAGGGACGGCGTCTCCTTGTCGGGGGTCGTGGCGCGCGACGCGAATCGCGCGCCAGGGGATTGCCGTTCCGGTCCGATGGGCATGGTTGTCCACTCGCGACGGGCGACATGGCACGGGGGCGCGTGCCGCACGGCGGACGGAAGGGCGCGGGATGGGTGCACTGCGCAAGGCGGGGGTCTGGCTCGGTCTGGTCGAAGAGGACGACGAGCGGGCCTACGACGACGGTGGCTACGACAAGGGTGGCTACCGCGACTCGCGGTACCGGCAGAGCCGGTACTCCGAGGAGTTCGCTGACGAGGACGACGAGGACGCCGAGGAGCCACCGGCTCCCCGGCCGCGGGCCAGTGAGCGCGGTCGGCTCTCCGAGCGTGCGAACGGGCGGCTCGGCGACTCCGACCGGGGCGACGGCGAGCGTCCGGAGCGGGCCGAGCGGTCCAGCGTCCGGTCGATCACCCGGTCGTCGGCCGGCGAGACCTCCGGCGCGTTGACCTACCACACCCGGGACAACCTCGCCCTCGCGCCGCAGGCCAGCGTGCGTGAGCGTGCGGTGCCCGAGGAGGAGCAGCGCTACCAGATCACGACGCTGCACCCGACCACCTACCGGGAGGCGCGCACCATCGGTGAGCACTTCCGTGACGGCGTTCCCGTGATCATCAACCTCACCGAAATGGATGAGGCCGACGCCCGCCGTCTGGTTGACTTCGCCGCCGGTCTGGCGTTCGGGCTGCGCGGTACGATCGAGCGCGTGACCAATCGGGTGTTCCTGCTCTCACCGGCCAATGTCCAGGTCACCGCGGAGGACAAGGCCAAGATCGCTGAGGGCGGCTTTTTCAGTCTGAGTTGATCCCGCCCGACCCGAGGGACGTCGCTGACCGTGTTGTCGATCTTACTGCAAGTGTTGTACCTGATCCTTTATGTCTTCCTGCTCCTTCTTCTGTCCAGGTTCGTGCTGAGCGCCGTCCTGCAGTACGGCCGCCGGTGGCAACCGGGGCGTGGAGCATCGGCAGGACTGGAATCCGTGTGGAGCGTCACTGATCCCCCTCTCAACGCGTTGAGGCGTGTGATCCCTCCGCTGCGAATTGGTACCGTGAGCATCGACCTGGCCTCCCTTGTGCTCCTGGTTATCCTGTTCGTGCTGATGGAGTTCGTGTTAGGGCCGTCGATCAGGGCATCTGCCTGATGACCGACGCGCTTTCGCGGCCGCAACTGACCCGAGGAGTTTCGATGCCGCTGACCCCGGCCGACGTCCACAACGTCGCCTTCAAAAAGCCGCCGATCGGCAAGCGGGGGTATGACGAGGAGGAGGTCGACGCCTTCCTGGACGAGGTCGAGCGCGAGCTCGCCCGTCTCATCGAGGAGAACAACGAGCTGCGCGCCCAGGTGGAGCGCGGCGGCCGTGGCGGTGCCCCCGCCGGCCCCGGCGGCGACGCCCGACTTGCGGCGGAGCTCAACGACGTCAAGGCCCAGCTCGACCGGGTGCAGCGCGACAAGGCATCGGCCGAGCAGGCCGCCCGCGCCATGCAGGCCGAGCTGGAGCAGGTCCGCGCGACCGGCGGCCCGGCGGTCACCGGTGACGGTGAGCAGCAGGCTCTCCGGGTGCTGATGATGGCCCAGCGCACCGCCGACGACCACGTGTCCGACGCCCGCCGCGAGGCCGACCAGCTCCTGTCCGAGGCACGCGGCAAGGCCGAGGAGGTGACCCGCGAGGCTCGCGCGAAGGCCGACGCCCTCGAGCGGGACGCCCGCCAGCGGCACCAGGAGGCCATGGGCGGCCTGGACGCCAAGCGCACGGCGCTGCAGAAGCACATCGAGGAGCTCAAGCAGTTCGAGCGCGAGTACCGCACCCGCCTCAAGGCGTACCTGGAGAGCCAGCTGCGTGACCTCGACGGTCGCGGCCAGGGCCTCGAGGCCGAGATGACCCGCTCCGAGGCAGGCCGGGTTGCCGGTGGCAACGGGCTGGCCGCCGCGGGTCTCGCCGGTTCGTACGGCGGCGGGCGCTCCGGCGCCCTCGAAGCCGGACGCTGAGCACCGGCCGGCGATCGCGTCCGCCGATGGTGACGGTCGCCGGCCCCGCCTGGACGGTACGACGCGGCGGGGGTGAGCCGTGATAGTCGCAAGTCTCCTGCTCATCCTCGTCGCGGTGGTGCTGCTGGTGCTCGGCCTGGCCGGTGGCTCCAGCGTCATGTTGGTCATCTCCATCGCGGCCAGTCTGCTGGCCGCCGTGGCGTTGGTGGTGGGCGCCCGCCAGGCAGCCGCCAACCGCGCGACGGCGGAGCCCGGTCAGGCCGGCCGGCGGCATCCCGCAACGCCCCGCACGGCCAACCAGGCCGGACCGGGTGTCGCGTACGGGCCACCGCTGGTCGAGCCGGACGTGCCGGTCCAGCACGTGCCCACGACGGTCGGAACCGGCGGCACCGGGTGGCGGCAACCACCCGAGCCGCCGGCCGACCACGAGACGTCCCCTGCCGCACCCGTCAGTCCGGCGTCGCCCTTCGCGGCGCCAGCGGACGGGGATCCACGCGTCGACGCCGAGGCGGCGGACGACGAGCCGACCGCGCAACCGATCACCCCGGCCGAGGCGGCCCGGGTGGCCCGGTTGCCCGACCCCGTCGAGGTCGTGGACGGTCGGCCCCGGTACCACCTCGCCGAATGCCCCCACCTGGTCGGCCGGGTGCCCGAGACGCTGCCGGTCGCCGAGGCCGTCGAGCTCGGCTTCACCCCGTGCGGGCACTGCGCGCCGGCCACCGCCCTGCTCGCCGACGCCCGGCCGATCTGAAACGCGCCCATGCCCGCGCAGGACACGCTCACCGTGGCGGTACGGGTGAAGCCCGGCGCGTCCCGGGACCGGGTCGGTGGCCGGTTCGACGGCCCGCACGGCCCTGCCCTGGTGATCGCCGTGCACGCTCCCGCCGTGGACGGTCGCGCCACCGAGGCCGCCCGCCGGGCGTTGGCCGGGGCGTTGGGTGTCCGGTCGGCGGCGGTGTCGCTGCGTACCGGCGCGGCCAGCCGCGACAAGCTCTTCCTCGTCGACCGTCCCGGCCCCGAGCTGTCCGACGTGCTGCGCCGACTGCGCGACGGATCCGCCGGGTGAGGAACGCCCGGGCCAGGCAACCGTGACGCCCGGGCTGGATATCGCGCTGCTGCTCGGCGCTGCCGTGCTGCTGGTGGCGGTCGGCGCTGTTCGGCTCTCCACCCGGCTCGGCGTACCCAGTCTCCTGGTCTACCTGGCACTGGGCGTGGCGATCGGCGAGTCCGGGCTGGGCATCAACTTCGACGACGCCGAGCTGACCCGGACCCTCGGCTTCTGCGCGCTGATCGTGATCATCGCGGAGGGCGGCCTGACCGCCCGGTGGAGCACGTTGCGCCCGGTGCTCGGGCTGGCCAGCGCACTCTCCACGGTCGGCGTGCTGGTCAGCATCGGGGTGGTCGGCGTCGCCGTGCACCTGCTGCTCGGGCTGGACTGGCGGCTGGCGCTGCTCTACGGCGCGGTGCTCTCCTCCACCGACGCGGCCGCGGTCTTCGCCACCCTGCGCCGGCTGCGCCTGCCGCCCCGGCCGGTGGCCACGCTGGAGGCCGAGTCGGGCATGAACGACGCCCCGGTGGTGCTGCTGGTGGTGCTGCTGTCCCACGAGGGCTGGGCGCACCCGTGGTGGTACGAGGCCGGGTTGGTCACCTACGAGCTGGGTGTCGGGGCGGCGGTGGGCGTTGGCGTCGGCCTGGGCGGCACGTGGGCGCTGCGCCGGGCGGCGCTGCCGTCCTCCGGGCTGTACCCCATTGCCGCCGTGGGGATCACCGTGCTGGCGTACGCGGCCGGTGCGGTGCTGCACGCCTCGGGGTTCCTCGCCGTCTACGTGGCGGGTGTGCTGCTGGGCAACGCCCGGCTGCCGCACCGGCAGGCGATCCTCGGCTTCGCCGACGGGCTGGCCTGGCTGGCCCAGATCGGTCTGTTCGTGCTGCTCGGTCTGCTGGCCTCCCCGGGCCGGCTGGACGCGGCGGTCCTGCCGGCGGTGGTCGCCGGGCTGGCGCTGGTGCTGCTGGCCCGGCCGCTGTCGGTGTTCGTGTCGGCGCTGCCGTTCCGGGTCGGCCTCCGCGAGCAGGCGTTCCTGTCCTGGGCCGGGCTGCGCGGTGCGGTGCCGATCGTGCTGGCCACCATTCCGCTCTCCGAGCGGGTGCCGGGCGCGGAGCGGCTCTTCGACGCGGTCTTCGTCCTGGTAGTGATCTTCACGCTGGTGCAGACCGGGACGCTCGGGCCGTTCGCCCGCCGGCTGGGGATGACCGCGCCGGCCGAGGCCACCGAGATCCACGTGGAGACCGCCCCGCTGGAGCGGATGCGAGCCGACCTGCTCCAGCTGGAGGTGCCCCCGGGCTCGCGGCTGGCCGGTGTGCACGTCGACGAGCTCCGGCTGCCGCTGGGCGCCTCGGTCACCCTGGTGCTGCGCGACGGTGCGGGCTTCGTGCCCGGTCCGGACACCCGGCTGAAGACCGGCGACAGCCTGTTGATCGTGGCGACCGCCGGGGTGCGCGACGCCGCCGAGCGGCGGCTGCGGGCGGTCAGCCGGCGGGGTCGGCTGGCCCGGTGGTTTGGTGAGTACGGGGATGAGGTGCGGCCTTGATCTGCTAGCGTTCCTTTTGCCCCAGTTAGGCAAGGCTAGGGGCTCTTAAGCGGTGCGACGGTGCGGCACGTTGTCGGACGCCTGTACGTTCCGTATTCTTGCCAACCTCCGGAGTGCGCGGCCATCGTCGCTGCGCGCCCCTTTTCGTACATAGGGGACGCCCTGGTTGGCGCCCCCTGACCAGGCGCCGCGGACCATGCGGTGCCGCGGCCGAGGGAGCGACCCATGGCGAAGCCCGCCGACACCAGGACCGCCGGCCGCAAGCCGGTGGCCAAGGCCACCCGCAGCGCGGCGGAGACCGAGAAGATCCGTGCGGCGCTGGCGGCTCGGCGGGACGAGCTTCGCGCCGAGTACGATCAGACTCTGAGTGAGATCACCGAGCTGCAGCGCGATCGGCTGACCGACTCGGCCGGGGACGACCAGGCCGACACGGGCACCAAGACGCTCGAGCGGGAGCAGGAGATCTCTCTCGCCAACAGCATCCTGGAACGGATCACGCAGGTCGAGCGCGCTCTGGAGCGCCTCGACGAGGGTGGATACGGCTGGTGCGAGCGGTGCGGCAACCCGATCCCGGTCGAGCGCCTCGCCGCTTTCCCGTCCGCCACCCTGTGCGTGACGTGCAAGCAGCTGGAGGAGCGGCGCTGAGGTCCGCTCCCCGGCGGCGATGAGACGGTGAGCGATCACCGCCGAGACTGTCGATGGGGAGCGCATGACCGCAGCACCGTCCGCCGAACCCGGCCGCACCGACCCGGGCGGAGGTAGGGCCCGGCCCAGGGTCGTCGGGATCCTCGCCGCAGTCGCCCTGGTGGCACTGCTGGCCGACCTGGTCACCAAGCACCTCGCGCTGGCCGCGCTGACGGACCGGGAACCCGTCCGGCTGCTCGGCGGCCTGGTCTACCTGAGCCTGACCCGCAACAGCGGTGCGGCGTGGAGCATCGGCTCGGACCACACCTGGATCTTCCCGCTGATCACCATCGGCGTGGTCGGCTGGATCGTCTGGATGGCGCTACGGCTGCGCTCGCTGCCCTGGGCGGTCTCCCTCGGCCTGGTGCTCGGCGGCGCGCTGGGCAACCTCCTCGACCGGATCTTCCGGGCGCCCGCCCCCTTCCACGGGCACGTCGTCGACATGATCAGCCTCTTCGACGCGTACGGCCAGGTCTGGCCGGTGTTCAACCTGGCCGACAGCTCGCTGGTCTGCGGCGTGGTGCTGGCCGTGCTGCTGGAGCTGACCGGCCGCCAGCGTGACGGCCGGCGGGTCGGCCGCGACGGCGACCCTGTCGACACGAGCGCCACCCAAAGCGCCGACCAGCGGGAGCGGGCATGACCTCCGCGTTCGCCGGCGGCGGCGACCACCGCTCGCTGCCCGTCCCCGACGGCCTCGACGGGATGCGGCTGGACCAGGCGGTGTCCCGACTGTTCGGGCTCTCCCGCACCGCCGCCGCGGCCCTGGTCGATGCCGGGGACGCCCTGGTCGACGGCGCCGCCCGGCCGAACTCGCACAAGGTCAAGGCCGGCTCCTGGCTGGACGTCACGCTCCCCGCGCCGGTCGCGCCGCCGACCGTCGTGCCGCAGGCGGTGCCCGGCCTGCGGGTCGTGTACGCCGACGACGACATCGTGGTGGTGGACAAGCCGGTGGGCGTCGCCGCCCACCCGAGCCCCGGCTGGACGGGCCCGACCGTGATCGGCGCGCTGGCGGCGATCGGGCACCGCATCTCCACCAGCGGCGCCGCCGAGCGGCAGGGTGTCGTGCACCGGCTCGACGTGGGCACCACCGGGATCATGGTGGTGGCCAAGAGCGAGCAGGCGTACACCGCTTTGAAGCGGGCCTTCAAGTACCGCGAGGTGGACAAGGGCTACCACGCGGTGGTGCAGGGACACCTGGACCCGCTGCGCGGCACCGTCGACGCGCCGATCGACCGGCACCCCACCCACGACTACCGCTGGGCGGTGGTCTCCGGCGGCAAGCCGAGCATCACCCACTACGACACGCTGGAGGCGTTCCCGGCGGCCAGCCTGGTCGACGTCCGGCTGGAGACCGGCCGGACCCACCAGATCCGGGTGCACTTCTCCACGCTGCGGCACCCCTGTGTGGGCGACCTCACCTACGGGGCCGACCCCACCCTCTCGGCCCGGCTCGGCCTGGCCCGACAGTGGCTGCACGCCCGCGAACTGAGCTTCCTGCACCCCCGAACGGGGGACGAGGTCCGGTTCGTCAGCGACTACCCTGACGACCTGGAACGCGCGCTCCAGGTCCTGCGTGACTGAGCGGCGACCGCCCGACACCGATCCGACGAGGGGATCCCGCCCGTGCGCGCCGGCGACCTGCTGCGGCAGCTGGACCAACGGCTGCTGCCGCCGCTGACCCGGGCCGTGTCCCGGCTGGGTGACCGGTCGGCGCGGTCCGGGGTGCTCACCTGGGCCGCTCTGGTCTCCTCGGCGGCGGTGCTGGCCACCGCCGTCTGGGCGGCCGACGACACCCCGGTCGGCGACCGGACGGTGGGCGAGGTGACCCGGGTCGGGGTGGTCGACGGCGACTCCGTGCCCGGCTACCTGCGGTCCGCCGCCGCCGACCTGGCCGCGCTGCCCACGACGGCGCCGGCCAGCGGGGACGGCACCTACGCCCTGGTCACGCTGGACGCGTACCTGCCACCGCAGCGGCTCGCGGCGGTGCTCGGCGACGTAGGCGTCTCGACGGTCTTCGGGCGGGTGCCGCTGCCCGGCCGGCAGACCGAGATCGTGCGGATTCCCGCGCTGCTGGTGCCGGACGACGTGGTCGCCGGGATGGCCCAGGTCGCCTCCCGCAAGGACACCGAGGCCGCCGACTACCGGGCCAGGGCCGCCGCGGTGACCGGCGACGGCGCCGCCGAGCGGGAGTTGCGCGAGCGGTACGTCAGCGGTGCGGACGTGGCGGCCGCCGAGGCGGAGGCGTACCGCAGCGGCTGCGCCTGCGTCTACGCGGCCGTGGTGCGGGCGACGCCGGGGCTGCTGCGCGGTGTGGCGGCCCGGCCGGACGTGCGGGCGGTCGACCCGGCCCCCGAGGTGTACCGGCTGGACCGCACGGTGTTCACGCCGCCCCTGCCGGAGCAGCGCGACGTGGTCCGTCCGCCGGCCGACAGCGGGCCGACTCCGGAGCCGACCCCGGACCGGCGCGAGGAGCCGGCGTCGGTGACGCCCGCGCCCTCGGCGCCGGTGGGCGAATCGTCGGAACCCGCACCGGTCGTGACGATTCCGTCACCCGGGTTGTCGTCGGTGGCGCCCACCGAGTCCGCCCCGCCGACCGTCACCACCTCCCCGGACGCCACCGGTTCCGCGTCGTTGGCACCCACCCCGTCGTGATCAGCGCCGGGTGGTGTGCGCTCGGTGGTGTGGTCCGAATAGGGTTTCCTTCGTAGCCTGTCAGACGGAGATCGATGGCGCTGGGAGGGCGGGCCGTGGAGGGCAGTGAGACCGGCTGGGGCCGGCCGGCCGAACCAGCGCCGCGGTGGCGGGCATTGCTGGACCGCGCCCGGGGCGGCCGTGCCGCGGAGCAGGCCGAGTCCGAGCGCCCGGCCGACGAACCACCGCCGGAGAACCTGCCCCGGCGCGCGGCCCCCAACGGCTACGCCGGGCGGGCGCAGGCGATCGGGCATCCGGCCGAGCTGTCGTACGGCGCGGAGCCCGGTTACCGGGCCGAGGCGACCTACCGGGTCGACCCCGCCTACCGGGCTGAGCCGGGATACCGGGCGGAGCCGGACTACCGGGCGGAGCCCGCGTACCGGGCTGAACCGGACTACCGGGCGGAGCCCGCTTACCGGGCTGAACCGGACTACCGGGCGGAGCCCGCGTACCGGGCCGAGCCGGACTACCGGGCGGAGCCCGCGTACCGGGCCGAGCCGGCGTACCGGCCGGAGCCGACCTATCGGGCCGAGCCGGCGTACCGGGCGGAGCCCGCTTACCGGGCCGAGCCGGAGCCCGAGCCGCCGCCGCGTCGGTCCGAGCCGGTCGAGTCGCGCTACGCGCTGCTGGACAACGGCTACCGGAACGGCAACCCCCCGGCGGAGTCCCGGTACGCGCTGCTGGAGACCGGCTACCAGCCGGAGACCGGCTATCCCGTGCCCGCGCCGCCTCCCGCCGCGCCGCCCCGGCCGGTCGCACCCGCGCCTCGGGTCGCACCCGCGCCTCGGGTCGCACCCGCGCCGCCGGTCACGCCCGCGCCGCCGGTCGTGCCCCCCGCGCCGCCGGTCACCCCACCGCCCGCTCCGGCGGTCGGCTCGGCGATCGCCGAGCGCGGCTTCCCGCCCCGGATCGAGTGGCGCCCGCAGGGTGCCGACCCGGAGGTGGAGCGGGCCAACGGCGTGCTCCGCCGGGACCTGGGCACCCCTCGGGTGTTCGCGTTCGCCAATCCCAAGGGCGGGGTGCACAAGACGACCGCCACCGTGCTCGCCGCGGCCACGGTCGGCAGTGTCCGCGGGCAGGGCGTGCTGGCCTGGGACGACAACGAGCTGCGCGGCACCCTCGGCCTGCGCGCCGGCAGCGCCCGGCACGCCCGGACCATCCGCCACCTCATCACCGACCTCGCCCAGATCGAGATCCTGGAGGGGGAGACCCTGCTGGAGCGGCTGGACGACTACCTGCGGCACGCCTCCGACGGCTCGTACGACGTGCTGGCCGGCGAGGAGAGCCCGCGCTTCGCCCAGCGGCTGGACCAGTTCACCGTCCGGCGGGTGCTGGAGCTGCTGCGGCGTACCCACGACGTGGTCTGTGTGGACACCGGCAACAACGTGGAGAGCCCCAACTGGCGCACCGTGATGCAGGCCGCCGACCAGCTGGTGGTGACCACCGTGCCCCGTGAGGACGCGGCGTTCAGCGCCGACTGGATGCTCGACCTGCTGCACGAGGAGGGCATGGGCGAGTTGGCCGACAACGCGATCACCCTCATCTCCTGCCCGACGCCGGGTCGCCTGGCCCTCCAGGATGACCTGGAGCGGCACTTCGCCACCCGGACCCGTGGGGTGGCCGTGGTGCCGTACGACCCGGCGCTGGAGACCGGCTCGTCGATCGAGTACCACCAGCTCCAACCGGAGACCCGGCAGGCGTGGCTGCGGGCGGCGGCGATGATGGTGGAGCCGTTCGCCCGGTGAGCTGGTCTGCCGCCACCGGCACCCCGGCCCGCCACGGGGCCTGAGAGGATCATCCGGTGAGCACGGACACCCCCGACCCTGAGCGGCCCGTCGACGAGACCGACCGGCCCGCGCCGCCCGGCGCGTCGGGGGTGACGCCGTCGTCCGCCGAGCCGACGGCCGTGCCACCGCCGGACCGACCGTCGTCGCCGGCCGGGTTCGATCCGGCAGATCCCCTGTCCCCGACCGCGTACGAGGGCTCGCCGGAGCAGAACGTCGACCAGCCGCGTCGCCCACTGCGGGCCGCCGCGACGGTGCTCGGCACCGTGCTCACGCTGGCCGTGCTGGGTGCGCTTCTCGGGCTGCTCTGGGCCGCGCTCGCGCCGGACACCCCGGTGCTCAAGACCGCCGAGGGGGCGATCTACGCCCAGCCGCAGCCGGAGCAGCCGATCGCCGCGGACGGCTGGTTCAGCCTGCTGGGGCTCGCCTTCGGGGCGCTCGCGGCACTCGTCCTGTGGTTCGCGCTGCGCCGGTGGCGCGGCCCGGTCGGGCTGCTCGCCGCCGTGCTGGGCGCGCTGGCCGCCGCGCCGGTCGCCTGGCAGGTCGGGCGGCGGATCGGCCTGGCCACCTTCGACCGGCTGCTGGACACCGCCCCGCCCGGCCGGGCCTTCACCAAACCCGCCGACCTGCGGGCCGGCGGCGTCGACTGGCTGCTCGGCGTGCTGCCGGTGCCGCACGGCAACCTGCTGCTGCCGGCGTTCGGCGCAGCGATCATGTACACCCTGCTGGCCGGCTGGTCGCGCTGGCCGTCCCTGCGCCCGGAGCCCGACCCGGCCCCGTTCAGTTGGGCGTCGGAGGGGACGCCAGCTCCGCCAGCGGCACCGGAACCGCCCGCACCTCGCGCAGCAGAGCCGCCTCGCGATTGAGCAGCCGCAACTCGGCACGGAGCCGGGCGGCCGTGTCGTCGATCGCCAGCAGCCGCTGCCGGTCGTCGACCGTGAGCGCCGCGGTCGCCGCCACCAGGTGGGAGAGCACCGTGGGGTCCTCCGGCAACTGCTCGGAGATCTCCTCCGGATCCGACCGGATCAGGCCGAGGTACTGCCGGAACACCGCGATCACCCGGGCGGCGAGCAGGTCGGCCACCTCGTCCGGCCCGGCCGGCTCGGGCAGCCACTCGACCTCGGCGGTCAGGTAGGGCGCGGAGCGCTCGTCGACGTCGGCGATCCGGAACCGGCGCCGGCCGACCGTGACGATGTCGAAGCCGCCCTCGGACAGCTCGGTCACCTGGCGCAGCTCGGCGGTGCAGCCCACCTCGTGCAGGGTGACGTCTCCGCTGACCGGCATCGCCCGGGCGCCCGGCCCGGCCGGCGGTGCCGCGACCTCCCAGCCGGCCTGGATCGCCACCACCCCGAACTCACGCGGGGTGCCCTCGGGCAGGCCGACAAGGTGCCGGACGAGGGCCTGGTAGCGCTCCTCGAAGATGTGCAGCGGCAACACCAACCCGGGGAAGAGCACCGTTGCGAGCGGGAACACCGGCAGCCGTACGGTCACATGGTCGAGCCTAGTACCGGTGGTCGTGGCCCGGCTCACCGTGGGAACGGACGGGCGGCCCGGGTGGGCCCCCGACCGGCCGCCTAGACTCGCAAGGGTGCTGAGTCGGATCGACCTGCGCGGTGGTCTCGGTGACCCGCGCCGCCTGCTGCCCCGTGCCCAGCTCGACGTGTCCGTGGCCGTCGAGCGGATCCGGCCACTCGTGGAGGCGGTCCGGGAGCATGGGTACCCGGCGATCCGGGAGGCCAGTGAGCGGTTCGACGGCGTCTCCCCGGAGGTGCTGCGGGTGCCGGTCGAGGCGATCGCCGAGGCCGAGGGGGTGCTCGACCCGGAGGTGCGCGCCGCGCTGCTGGAGTCGATCACCCGCGCCCGCCGCGTGCACGACGACCAGCGGCGCACCGAGCACACCACCCAGGTGGTGCCGGGTGGCACGGTCACCGAGCGGTGGCTGCCCGTCGACCGGGTGGGCCTCTACGTACCCGGCGGGTTGGCCATGTACCCGTCGACCGTCGTGATGAACGTGGTGCCGGCCCAGGCGGCCGGGGTGCGCTCGCTGGTGGTGGTCAGCCCGCCGCAGAAGGACAACGGCGGCCTGCCCGACCCCCGGGTGCTCGCCGCGTGCGCGCTGCTCGGCGTCGACGAGGTCTACGCCGTGGGCGGTGCCCAGGCGGTGGCGATGCTGGCGTACGGCGCCGCCGTCGACCCGGCGGGCGACGCGCGCTGCGAGCCGGTCGACCTGGTCACCGGCCCGGGCAACATCTGGGTGACCGCCGCCAAGCGGCTGCTGCGGGGCGTGGTGGGCATCGACGCCGAGGCCGGGCCGACCGAGATCGCCATCCTGGCCGACGACACCGCCGACCCGGCGCACGTCGCCGCCGACCTGATCAGCCAGGCCGAGCACGACCCGCTCGCCGCGAGTGTGCTGGTCACCCCGTCGGAGGCGCTCGTCGGGGCGGTCGAGCGGGAGCTGGCCCGGCAGGTTCCGGCCACCAAGCACACCGAGCGGGTGACCATCGCGCTGACCGGCGAGCAGAGCGGTGTGGTCCTGGTCGACGACCTGGAGGCCGGCCTGCGCGTGGTCGACGCGTACGCGGCCGAGCACCTGGAGATCCAGACGGTCGACGCCCGGACGTGGGCGCTGCGGGTCCGCAACGCCGGGGCGATCTTCGTGGGCGCCTGGTCGCCGGTGTCGCTCGGCGACTACTGCGCCGGCTCCAACCACGTGCTGCCCACCGGCGGCTGCGCCCGGCACTCCTCCGGGTTGTCGGTGCAGTCCTTCCTGCGCGGCGTGCACCTGATCGAATACACCGAGGCCGCGCTGCGCGAGGTTGCCCCGCACGTGGTCACCCTGGCGACCGTGGAGGACCTGCCGGCGCACGGCCAGGCGGTCCGGGCCCGCTTCCCGGGGGGATCGGCGTGAGCACGCTGGACGACCTGCCGATCCGCGACGACCTGCGCGGGCTGTCGCCGTACGGGGCGCCGCAGCTGGACGTGCCGGTGCGGCTGAACACCAACGAGAACTCCTACCCGGTGCCGGAGCCGGTGGTCGAGGCGATCGGCAAGGCACTCGCGGCGGAGCTTCGCGACCTGAACCGCTACCCGGACCGGGACGCCGTGGCGCTGCGCGCCGACCTGGCCGGCTACCTCGGGCACGGGCTCACCGTCGAGCAGGTGTGGGCGGCCAACGGCTCCAACGAGATCCAGCAGCAACTGCTCCAGGCGTTCGGCGGTCCGGGGCGCAGCGCGTTGGGCTTCGTGCCGGCGTACTCGATGCACCCGCTGCTGGCCCTCGGCACCGGCACCCGGTGGGTGCCGGCGCGGCGCGGCGTCGACTTCGGGTTGACCGCCGACGAGGCGGTGGCCGAGGTCCGCGATCACCGGCCCGACGTGGTCTTCCTCTGCTCGCCGAACAACCCCACCGGCACGGCGCTGGACCCGGCGGTGGTCGCCGCGGTGCTCGACGCGGCGCCCGGCATGGTGGTGGTCGACGAGGCGTACGCCGAGTTCGCCCGGCCGGGCACGGTCAGCGCCCTCGCCGTGCTGCCCGGGCACCCGCGGCTCGTGGTCACCCGGACGATGAGCAAGGCGTTCGGCTTCGCGGGCGGGCGGCTGGGCTACCTGGCCGCCGACGCGGCGGTGGTGCAGGCGGTGCAGCTGGTCCGGCTGCCGTACCACCTCTCCGCGCTGACCCAGGCCGCCGCCCGCGCGGCGCTGGCCCACCGCGACGCCCTGCTCGGTACGGTGAGCGCGATCATGGCGCAGCGGGACCGGATCGTGGCGACGCTGCGCGAGCGCGGGTTGCGGGTGGCCGACAGCGACGCGAACTTCGTGCTCTTCGAGACCGGCGGTGACCAGGGCATCGCCTGGCGCGCCCTGCTGGAGCAGGGTGTGCTGGTCCGCGACGTCGGCCTGCCCGGCTGGCTGCGGGTCACCGCCGGCACCCCCGCCGAGACCGACGCCTTCCTTTCTGCAATGGAGAGTGTGTAGTGGGAGCGCGAGGAGTGAGCTTGCGAGCCCCGCAGTCGCGACCGAAAGGCGAGCAATGAGCCGGACCGCCCGGGTGGAGCGGATCACCAAGGAGACCAAGGTCCTCGTCGAGATCGACCTCGACGGCACCGGCACGGCCGAGATCAGCACCGGCGTCGGTTTCTACGACCACATGCTGCACCAGATCGCCCGGCACGGCGGCTACGACCTGACCGTGCGCACCGTGGGTGACCTGGAGATCGACGCGCACCACACGATGGAGGACACCGCGCTCGCCCTGGGCGCCGCGTTCGACCAGGCGCTGGGCGACAAGGCCGGCATCCGGCGGTACGGCTCGGCGACCGTCCCGATGGACGAGGTGCTGGTCCGGGCCGCGGTGGACCTGTCCGGCCGGCCCTACGTGGTGCACGACGAGCCGGCGCTCGCGCCGTACATCGGCCCGGTGTACCCGACCAGCATGACCCGGCACATCTGGGAGTCCTTCGGCCAGGCGGCCCGGATCACCCTGCACGTCGACGTGCTGCGGGCGGCCCGGCCGGGCGGTCACCCGGACGCGCACCACGTGGTGGAGGCGCAGTTCAAGGCGGTCTCCCGCGCGCTGCGCGAGGCCACCGCGATCGACCCCCGCGCGGCGGGTGCGATCCCGAGCACGAAGGGGGCGCTTTGATGAGCGCGAGGAGTGCAGCGCAGCGGAGCCCCGCAGTCGCGAAGGGAAGGGGGCTCTGATGGGTGCGGCGTTGCCGACGTTGTTGCTGATCCTGGCCGGGGTGCTGGTGGGTGGCGCCTGGTCGCTGTACCGGCAGGGTGCCTCGAAGGGCGCCGTGGTGGTCACCGCGGTGCTCGCCGTGCTCGCCACGGTCGGTGGCGTGCTCTGGCTGCTGCCGGGGGAGAACGCGTGAGTGCGGGACGGGTGACGACATGAGCGACGTGGTGGTGCTCGACTACGGCTCGGGCAACCTTCGCTCGGCGGAGCGGGCGCTGGCCGCCGCGGGCGCGGACGTGCGGGTGACCGACGATCTCGCCGCCGCGGCCGCCGCGGATGGTCTGGTCGTGCCGGGGGTGGGTGCCTTCGCCGCGTGCATGGCCGGGATCGAGGCGCTCGGCGCCGGCCCGGTGATCGCCGAGCGGGTGGCCGCCGGCCGGCCGGTCCTCGGCATCTGCGTGGGCATGCAGGTGCTCTTCGAGCACGGTGACGAGCACGGTGTGGTGACCAAAGGGCTCGGGCTGCTGCCCGGCGGGGTGACCCGGCTGGCCGCCACCCGGTTGCCGCACATGGGCTGGAACACGGTCCGGGCGCCCCGGGAGTCGGTGCTCTTCGCGGGTCTGCCGGAGCAGAGCCGGTTCTACTTCGTCCACTCGTACGCGATGGGTGACCCGGCGGCGCTGGCCGCTGCCGGAGCCGTGGTGACCACGGCCCACCACGAGACCGACTTCGTCGCCGGGGTGGAGCGCGGAGCGCTCTCGGCGGCCCAGTTCCACCCGGAGAAGTCCGCCGACACCGGTGCCGCGCTGCTGCGCAACTGGCTCGCCACGCTGTCCAGCGGTGGCTGAGCGTCGTGGCCGCCCGGCGCCCGCCCGGCGGTGGTCCTGGTGAGCCGGGAACGGGCACGCCGTCGCGCGGTACGTGAGGCGGAGCTGGCCCGGGAGCGGGCGGTCCGGCAGCGGCGGGTGGCCCGCCGGCAGCGCCGCCGGGCGCTGGTGCGACGGTTGACGCCGCAGGTGCGTCGGGGGCGGTCGGGCCGGTTGGCTCGGCACACCCGCGGTGAGCGGGCCGCGATCGTGCTGCTCACCGCTGCCGCGGTGATCCTGCTCTGGACGTTCGTCGACGATCTGGCGTTGCGGATCGCCCTGATCGTGCTGCTGCTGCTCGTACTGCCGGCGATCGTCGTGATCGCCCTGGACCGTCGTACCTGACCGAGGAGAAGACGTTGAGCATCACCCTGTTACCCGCCGTGGATGTCGCTGACGGCCGGGCCGTCCGGCTCGTGCAGGGCGCCGTCGGTAGCGAGAGCATCTACGGTGACCCGCTGGACGCCGCGCTGGCGTGGCAGCAGGACGGCGCCGAGTGGATCCACCTGGTCGACCTGGATGCGGCGTTCGGGCGGGGCACCAACGCGCACCTGCTCGCCGAGGTGGTGCGTCAGCTCGACGTGAAGGTGGAGCTTTCCGGCGGCATCCGCGACGACGAGTCGCTGCGCGCGGCGCTGGGCACGGGGGCGGCCCGGGTGAACATCGGCACCGCCGCCCTGGAGGATCCGGTCTGGTGCGACCGGGTGGTGGGGGAGTACGGCGACCGGGTCGCCATCGGGCTGGACGTGCGGGGGCGTACCCTCTCGGCGCGCGGCTGGACCCGTGACGGCGGTGACCTGTACGAGGTGCTGGAGCGGCTGGACAAGGCGGGGGCCAGCCGTTACGTGGTCACCGACATCACGAAGGACGGCACGATGCGCGGGCCGAACCTGGACCTGCTGCGCGAGGTGTGCGCCCGTACCGACGCCCCGGTGATCGCCTCCGGTGGTGTGTCCACGCTGGACGACCTGCGGGCGCTGGCCACGCTGGAGCCGCTCGGGGTGGAGGGCGTGATCGCCGGCAAGGCGCTCTACGCGGGCGCCTTCACGGTGGCCGAGGCGCTGCGGACGCTGGCCGAGGCGTGACGGTCACCCGCCTCGGCTCGGGCGGGCCGTGGGAGCAGCGGTACGGCTACTCGCGGGTGGTCCGGGCCGGTGACCTGGCCTGGACGGCTGGTTGTACGGCCACGGTGGACGGCCGGGTGGTGCATGTCGGGGACGCCGCCGCGCAGACCGCGCAGGCGCTGCGGATCGGGCTGGCGGCGCTCGCCGAGGTGGGCGCGGAGCCGGCTGACGTGGTGCGGACCAGGATGTACGTGACCGACCGGCTGCACGCTGACGAGGTGGGTCGGGCGCACAACGCCGTCTTCGGGGCGGTCCGGCCGGCGGCGACACTGGTGGTGGTGGCGGGTCTGCTGGACCCGGAGCACCTGGTCGAGGTGGAGCTGGAGGCGTACCTCGGCAACCGCTGAGGCGGGGTTGGTCCCTGTCCTGGCCGTTCTTCACCCCGATAAGTTGTGTACAACTTAATTGTGGGCTACGGTTCAACGGTGACCGATGACCTGGTGCTGCGCCGGCAGGTGTGCTTCGCGCTCTACGCCGCGTCGCGTGCCCTGACCGACGTCTACCGGCCGATCCTCGACCGGTTCGGGCTGACCTACCCGCAGTACCTGGTGCTGCTGGTGCTCTGGGAGCGCCCCGACGACGCCCCCACGGTCTCCGAGCTGGGCGCCGAACTGCGGCTGGACTCCGGCACGCTCTCCCCGCTGCTCAAGCGGCTGGAGGGGGCGGGCCTGGTGGTGCGGCGGCGAGCGGCGCGCGACGAGCGGCGGGTCGAGGTGGGTCTCACCGAGCAGGGCCGGGCGCTGCGGCAGCAGGTGGACGACGTCCCGCTACAGATCGCCCGGGCCACCGGGCTCGGCATCGCCGAGCTGGTCGCGCTGCGCGACACCCTCACCCAGGTCACCGACACCATCCACCGACAGAAGGAGCAGTGACCATCATGCAGGTGCTCTACACCGCGTCCGCCACCGCCAGCGGCGACGGCCGGGACGGCCGCGTCGAGACCTCCGACGGCACGTTCGCCCTCGACCTGGCCGTGCCGAAGGAGATGGGTGGCGCCGGCGGCGCTGCCAACCCCGAGCAGCTCTTCGCCGCCGGTTACGCGGCCTGCTTCCACGGCGCGCTGCGCCTGGTCGCCCGCCGGGCGAAGGCCGACGTGACCGGCTCGGTCGTCGCCGCCGAGGTGGGCATCGGCCCGAACGGCAGCGGCGGTTTCGGGCTCACCGTCAAGCTCGTCGTCGACCTGCCCGCCGTGCCCCGCGACGCCGCCGAGCAGCTCGTCGAGCAGGCCCACCAGGTCTGCCCCTACTCCAACGCCACCCGCGGCAACATCGACGTCGCGCTGACCGTCCGCGAGACCCTGGCCGCGTGACGTCCGCGACCCAGGCCCCGACCGCGGACGAGAGGACGACCACCCCGTGACCAGCAACCGTGAGATCCACCTGGCCAGCCGCCCCCGGGGCTGGCCCACCGAGGAGAACTTCCGGCTCGTCGAGACCGACGTCCCGACACCCGGGCCGGGTCAGATCGTGGTCCGCAACCAGTACATGTCGGTCGACCCGTACATGCGTGGCCGGATGAACGACGTCAAGTCGTACGTGCCCCCCTTCGCGCTCGACGCGCCGCTCGACGGCGCCGCGATCGGCGAGGTGGTGGCCAGCGAGGCCGACGGCGTCACCGTCGGCGACACCGTGCTGCACGGGCTGGGCTGGCGGGAGTACGCGCTGCTCGACGCCACCGCCGCCCGCGCGGTCGACCCGAACCTGGCCCCGGTCAGCGCGTACCTCAGCGTGCTCGGCATGACCGGGCTGACGGCGTACGCGGGGCTGCTCGAGGTGGCCGCGATGAAGCCCGGCGAGACGGTGTTCGTCTCCGCCGCCGCCGGGGCGGTGGGCAGCCTGGTCGGCCAGATCGCCAAGCTCAAGGGCGCCGGCCGGGTGGTCGGCAGCGCCGGCTCGCCGGCCAAGGTCGAGCGGCTGCGGGCGCTGGGCTTCGACGCCGCCTTCGACTACCACGACGGGCCGGTCCGCGACTCGTTGCGCGCGGCCGCCCCGGACGGCGTCGACGTCTACTTCGACAACGTCGGCGGCGACCACCTGGAGGCGGCGATCTCGGCCATGAACCTGCACGGTCGGGTCGCCATCTGCGGGATGATCGCGCAGTACAACGACACCGAGCCGCCGGCCGCGCCCCGCAACCTGGCGCTGGTCATCGGCAAGCGGCTCACCCTGCGCGGCTTCCTGGTCAACGACCACAACGACGTGCGGGCGGCGTTCGTGCGCGACGTCGCCGGTTGGCTGCGCGAGGGCCGGCTCTCCTACGACGAGACGATCGTGGACGGCATCGCGAACGCCCCTGCGGCGTTCCTCGGCCTGCTGCGCGGCGAGAACCTGGGCAAGATGCTCGTCCGGGTGTGAGTCCCGATCCGACGCGGGGCGGTGGCCGGCCTCACAGGTCGGTCGCCGCCGCGTGTGCGGAGGATAGGCTCGCGGCATGACGGTGGCGGTGCGCGTGATCCCCTGTCTGGACGTCGATGCCGGGCGGGTGGTCAAGGGGGTCAACTTCCTCGACCTCCGCGACGCCGGCGACCCGGTGGAGCTGGCCGCCGCCTACGACCGGGCCGGCGCGGACGAGCTGACCTTCCTCGATGTCACCGCGTCCTCCAGCGACCGGGGCACGATGCTCGACGTGGTGCGCCGCACCGCCGAGTCGGTGTTCATCCCGTTGACCGTCGGCGGCGGCGTCCGGCAGGTCGCGGACGTGGACACCCTGCTGCGCGCCGGCGCGGACAAGGTCGGCGTGAACACCGCCGCCATCGCCCGCCCCGAGCTGATCGCCGACATCGCCGACCGGTTCGGCCGGCAGGTGCTGGTGCTCTCCCTCGACGTGCGCCGCGCCCCGACCGGCAGCACGCCCAGCGGCTTCGAGGTCACCACGCACGGCGGTCGGCGCGGCACCGGGATCGACGCGGTGCAGTGGGCGCGACGGAGTGCCGAGCTGGGTGCGGGGGAGATCCTGCTCAACTCGATGGACGCCGACGGCACCAAGGCGGGCTTCGACCTGGAGCTGATCGCCGCGGTGCGGGCGGTGGTGGACGTGCCCGTGGTGGCCAGCGGAGGCGCGGGCGAGGTGGCGCACTTCCCGCCGGCGATCGGTGCCGGCGCGGACGCCGTGCTCGCCGCCAGCGTCTTCCACTTCGGTGAGCTGACCGTGACCGAGGTCAAGGACGCGCTGCGCCGCGGCGGCCATCCGGTGCGCTGAGCCGGGTCAGTGCCCGCCGGGGTGACCCTCCGGCGAACGCCGGGGCGTGGGGATCGAGCGGACCACGTACTCCTGGACGGCGGCGGCATGGTCGGCCTCGTCAAGGCTCCAATCGGCGCGACCCGGCGCGTGCCGGCGGCTCAGGACGCCCTGCACGGTGTCCACCATGGTCGCCACCCCGGCGCGTGGCCGGCTGCGCCAGAGCTGCTCCCCGTCAGCGGTGATCCGGAACCACCCGTCGGTGACGCTGACGAGCCCGGCGCCGACCAGCCGCTGGACGGCGGCCTCCACCTCGTGGCGCTGCGGGATCGCCTGATTCAGGTGGTCGGCGGTCGAGAGCACGTCGGTCAGGCGTACGCCCTCCGGCCGGCGGCTGGTCGCCGACCGGCGGTGTCGCCCCGCCCCGCTCGCGATCACCAGCGACACGAAGATCCAGGCGTCCGTCCAGCGCCAACCGTTCTCCCCCATGCAGAGATGATGACGGCGAGCGTCGAGGAAGGGAACACCCACCCACCAACCTGCCCTCAGCAGCACCACGGCGTACGGGTGCGCGAACGGTCGGTGAGGGTTCAGCCGGTCGGGGTGACCGGTGCGACGGGCCCCGGAGCGGGCGCGGTGTCGCCCGGTTCGGGCACCGCGAACAGCGGGATGAAGAACTGCGCCAGCGGGCCGATGGCCAGCGCGTACGCGACGGTGCCCAGGCCGACCGTGCCGCCGAGCAGCCAGCCGAGTGCCAGCACGGTGACCTCGATGGCGGTGCGCACCAGCCGGATCGACCAGCCCGGCCGGCGGGCCACGAAGCCGGTCATCAGCCCGTCGCGCGGGCCGGGGCCCAGCCGGGCACCGAGGTACATGGCGGTGGCGGCACCGTTGGCGACGATCCCGGTGATCAGCAGCGCGATCCGTACGCCGAGCGGGTTGCTGGACGGCAGCAGGGCCAGGGTGGCGTCCACCACGAGGCCGATGACCACGACGTTGCTGACCGTGCCGAGGCCGGGCCGTTGCCGCAGCGGGATCCAGAGCAGCAGCACCAGCGCGCCGACCCCGATGGTGACCGTGCCGAAGGAGAGCTCGGTCAGCTCGGACAGCCCCTGGTGGAACACGTCCCACGGGTCGAGGCCCAGGCCGGAGCGGATCATCAGGGCCATGCTGACCCCGTAGAAGACCAGCCCGACGTAGAGCTGGGTCAGCCGTCGTACCGGCCGGTGCCGCAGATTGCCAATCAGTGCCATGCATGCCACCCTAGGTGCCAATCCTCCCGGAGGAAGAAGCCAATATCCGAGGAGTGGTCGTGACGGGTGAGGTGCGGGGCGTCCAATTGGCGCGTCTGCTGGGGCAGTGGCACGCCCTGCCCGGCCGCCGGCGCAGCCCCGACTACGCCGCCCTCGCCGGCACGGTTCGCGGGTTGCTCGCCGACGGCCGACTGCCGCTGGGCGTCCGCCTGCCGGCCGAGCGGGAGCTGGCCGAGGCCCTGCGGATCAGCCGGACCACGGTGACCGCCGCGTACCGGCAGCTGCGCGAGACCGGGCACCTGGCCAGCCGTCGGGGCGCCGGGAGCTGGACCATGCTGCCCGGCAACCACCGGGTGGCCAGCACCGGCCTGTGGACCCCGCTCGACGACCGGGAGATGATCGACCTCGGCGTCGCCGCCCTGGCAGCCCCGCCGCAACTGCTGGCCGCCGCCCGGGCCGCCGCCGAGGACCTGCCCCGCTATCTGGGCGGGGCCGGCTACCACCCGACCGGCATCATCGAGCTGCGCGAGGCGGTGGCCGACGGGTACACCGCCCGGGGTCTGCCCACCTCGGCCGACCAGATCATGGTCACCAGCGGCACCCAGCACGCACTGGACCTGGTGCTACGGCTCGCCCTGGTCCCCGGCGGCAGCGTGCTGGTCGAGTCACCGACCTACCCCAACGCGCTGGCCGCGCTGGCCGGCCGACGGGCCCGGATCACCACCCACGGCCTGGCCGCCGAGGCCGGCGGCTGGGACTCCGACCTGCTGCTGGGCAGCCTCCGGCAGACCCGGCCCAAGCTGGCCTACCTGATCCCGGAGTTCCAGAACCCGACCGGTCACCTGATGCCGGCCGCGCTGCGCGAGCGGGTGGTGGCCGCCGCCCACGCCGCCGGCACCGACCTGATCGTCGACGAGTCCTTCGTGGACCTGCCCCTGGACGGCACCGAGCTGCCCCCGCCGACCGCCACCTTCGACCGGCACTCCCGGGTGATCAGCATCGGCGGGATGAGCAAGCCGTACTGGGGTGGACTGCGGATCGGCTGGGTGCGCGCCTCCGCGCCGCAGGTCCAGCGGCTGGCCGCCGTCCGGGTCGGTGTGGACATGGCGAGCCCGGTGCTGGACCAACTGGTCGCGGTGCACCTGCTGGCCGACGCGCCGGCCATCGTCGCGGACCGCCGCCTCCAGCTCGCCGCACAGCGCGACGCGCTGCTCGGCGCCCTGGAGCACCGGCTGCCGGACTGGCGGGTCACCGTGCCGCGTGGAGGCGTGACGCTCTGGGCCGAGCTGGACGGCCCGGTCTCCAGCGCGCTGGCCCGAGCCGCCGAGGAGGTCGGCGTCCGGCTGGCGCCCGGCCCCCGGTTCGGTCTCGACGGCACCCTGGAGCGCTTCCTGCGGCTGCCGTTCACCCTGCCCGCGGCCGACCTGGTGGAGGCCGTCGGGCGGATCGCCGCGGTCCGTTACGACCTGGACCGCACCGGCCGGCAGCGGTGGCGCGAGCCCGCCGTCATCGCCTGAGCCCGGCCGCGCCTGCCTGCGGTGCCGGCTGAAACGCCGGTGGCCCCGCACCCTGGTGGGTGCGGGGCCGCCGGCGGTCGACTCAGGGCTCGGCTCAGAGCTCGGCGAGGGTGCCCGCGTACATCCGGTCGATCTCGGCGGCGAAGTTACTCTCCACACCGCGTCGCTTGATCTTCAGCGACGGGGTGATCTCGCCGTGCTCGATGGTCAGGTCGCGCGGCAGGATCGCCACCTTCTTGATCGTCTCCCAGCGGTTGAGCTTGGCGTTGAGCTGGGCGACGTACTCCTCGACCATCGCCTGGGCCTCCGGTGAGGCGACGATGTCGGTGTAGTCGCGGCCCTCCAGCGGGCCGCCGGCGACCCAGCCCCGGATCGCGTCCGGGTCCAGGGTGACCAGCATCGTGCAGAAGTTGCGGGCCTGCCCGATGACGATCGCCTGCGAGGTGTACGGGCAGATGGCCTTGAACATCCCCTCGATGTGCGAGGGCGCGATGTACTTGCCGCCCGAGGTCTTGACCAGGTCCTTCTTCCGGTCGGTGATCCGCAGGTAGCCCTGCTCGTCGAGGCTGCCGATGTCGCCGGTGCGGAAGAAGCCGTCCTCGGTGAACGCGGCGGCGGTCTCCTCCGGCAGGTTGTGGTAGCCGCGCATCACCGGCCGGCCACGGACCAGGATTTCCCCGTCGGAGTCGATCCGGCACTCCAGATCGCCCATCGCCTTGCCGACCGTGCCGATCCGCAGCCCGGAGGGTGGGTTGACGAAGTTGCCGGCGCTGGTCTCGGTGAGGCCGTAGCCCTCGGAGATCGGCAGGTTGGCGGCGGCGAAGAAGGTGGCGATCTCGGGGCTGAGTGGAGCGGCACCGGAGACCAGCACCCGCATCCGGCCACCCAGACGGGCCTGGAGCTTGCTGAAGACCAGCTTCTCGGCCACCCCGTAGCGCAGCTTCAGCCCGGCGGGCACCGGCTTGCCGGCCTGCTCCAGGGCCACCTTCTCCTTGCCGACCCGGACGCCCCAGGCGAAGATCTTCGCCTTCGCGCCGCCGGCGCCCTGCGCGGTGGTCACGGCCTTGTTGTAGACCTTCTCGAACACCCGGGGTGCGCCGCACATCAACGTCGGCCGGATCACCGAGAGCAGGTCGACGAGCTTCTCCACCCGCCCGTCGACGTAGGTGGGCAGGCCGACGTGGATGGCACCGCAGAGCAGCGTCTTGCCGAACGAGTGGGACAGCGGCAGCCACAGGTACTGCAGGTCGTCGTCGCGCAGCAGCCCGACCTCGGCCTGCGCCACGGCCTCCCAGCACCAGCCGCCGTGCAGCAGCTCGACGCCCTTGGGCCGACCGGTGGTGCCGGAGGTGTAGATCAGGGTGGCCAGGTGCTCCGGGCCGATGCCGGCCACCAGCATGTCGATCAGATCCGGCTCGGCGGCCAGCGCTCGGGTGCCCCGCTCCTCCAGGTCGGCGAGGGTGAGCTGGGGGACCGCGGCGGCCTCGTCGGCGACGCCGTCGAGGAGCACCACGTGGGTCAACGCGGGCAGGTCGGCGCCGGAGATCTTGGCTGCCTGGGCCGGGTTCTCCGCGAACAGCACCCGGGAGCCGGAGTCGGCGATGATGTAGGTCGCGTCCGCCGGTTCGGTGGTCGGGTAGACCGTGGTGGTGGCCCCGCCGGCGCACATGATGCCGAGGTCGGCGATCACCCACTCCAGCCGGGTGTTGGCGAGGATCGCGACCGGATCCTCCTGGCCGACGCCCAGGCCGTGCAGGCCGGCGGCGACGGCCTTGGCACGCTGGCCGACCTGGTCCCAGGTCAGCCAGACGGGACCCGAGTCGTCCGGGTTCGGTGAGGCGAAGGCGTGCCGGTCGGGGGTGGCCGCCACGCGCTTGAGGAACATGTCCGGGATGGAGCGGTACGGGACATCGAGAGCCATCGCTGTAGCCGCCTTCGGGGGTGGTGGCGTGACGATCGTCACGTCATAGTGGTTACCGAAGAGTATTGCCTGCCACCGGGCATCGGCTAGCCCCGGTGATCGTCCGGCCCACCCGTCCCACCAACCGGTACGACCGGATCAGGCGTACCGGGCGGCCACCAGTGACCAGTCGTAGGTTGCCCGGACCCAGTTGCGCCGGGCGGCGAGTGCCGGGCGCAGCCCGTCGTCCCCGCCGGCCAGCAGCGCCTGCTCCGCGGCCAGATACTCCGCCAACCCCCGGTTGAAGCGGTCGGCCGCCGCCTGCAGGGCGTCCGACTCGTCCGTGCCGCTCTCCTGGGCGATCACCGTCACCAGGTTGTGCGCGTCCGGGTCGGCCCGGCTCTCCTTGCCGTAGGAGAAGAGGTCGTTGCACCAGCAGACCAGGTCGACCGCCAGCAGATCCAGGGTGACCATCGCCGGGTCGGCGCGCCGGGTTGGCCCGGGCGGCTCCTCGGACGCCAGGTCGGTCAGGGTGAGGCAGGGGTGTACGCCGCCGATGTGCCGACGCAGTTGGACGTACTCCGCCACCTCGGGCACCCGCCGGCGCTCCCGGTTGGTCGCCTCCCAGAGCAGTGCCAGCAGGTACTCACGCAGTTGGCTGACGAAGCGCAGCAGCAGCGCCGGGCTTCCCTGCGCCCGGGCGCGGCGGCACAGGTCGTGCAGCGCGTCACCCAGCGGCCCCGCGGCCGGCGGGATGACGTCCGGGTCGCCGCACCGGTCCAGCACGTCGAGCAGAGTGCTGATCGCCGGTGCCAGTCGACCCGGATCGGCGCCGAGGCCGTCCTCGTCGCAGGCGTCATCCATGACGAAGAGCCAGGAGATCAGGTCGGTGAGCAGTCGTAACCCGTCCACCGGCCCGTCCGGGCAGGCGCGACCGGCCAGGCCGGCGGCATCCGCCCTCTCCAGCCGGTGAACCCGGTGTCCGGTATCGACCAGCCCGAACACGCGCGCCCACTCGACGCTCTCCCTCGCCACCCGATCCGTGGCCTCATGGCGCCCCGCCGCGAAGGGAGGCTCCTCCAGCGCCGAGATTGCGAAACTCCGCATGGTCCGCCCCCACTCGTGCCGCCCCGGCGCGGAACGGCGCGGTGAAGCGTACGGGAGCAGAGATCGGTCCGGATCGCTGGGTGTGGCGCGTTCCACAGAGAACGAGTGACCGATTAGGTACAGACAGTTACATGCCCAGGCTGGCGTTGCGCAGCCGCTGCGCTGCCGACGCCGGACCGTCCACCTGGACGCGCGCCACCCGTTGCCGGCCGGAGAGGAACAGCACCAGCTCGCCCGGGGCGCCGACCACCCGCAGCGGCTCGCCGCCACGGCCGACGGAGATCTTGCCGTAGCCGGGGGCCTGCACATAGAGATCCGCAGGGAAGCGACGCAGCGCCAGCCGGGCGAGCGGGGCGGCCCGCTTCCAGAGCGCGGCCTGCAGGCCGGGCGGCAGCTCCCGCGGCAGCCAGCCCGAGCCGGCCCGCCGCACGTCCTCGTGGTGGATGAAGAACTCCATCGTGTTGGCCAGCTCGTCGGTCACCGGATTGCTGACCGGGCTCCACACCGGCGGCCGGCGCACCTGTGCCACCAGCTCGGGGTACGGCCGCGCGGCCAGCCGGAGACGGACCCGCTCGGCGTACCCGCGCAGCGGCGCCACCAGGAGCCCGCCCGCCGCGTCCGGGCGACGTTCCCGCAGCACCAGGTGCGCGGCGAGGTCACGGGTCGCCCAGCCCTCGTTGATCGTCGGGGCGTCCGGCCCGGAGGCCAGGAGGAGATCGGCCAGCGCCTCGCGCTCGGCTCGGGCGTACCGCGGCATGGCCCGATGGTAGGCCGGGTCGTCCCCCGGCGCGCGGCAGTGGATGTCACGTCGCCATAGCGGTCCGCGCCGTCGGCCGGTACGTGACGGTCGACATATCCGGTCCGGGTCGGCGCGGGTGGTCGGGACCGGTAAGGATGAGGGAGATAATTGCGGCTTACGGCGGGGGAGAGCGTGGCGAGCAAGACAAGTCGGGATGTGCTCGGCCGGGGGCTGGGGGTCCTCCGGCAGGCGATCCGGGAGCAGCCGCGGATCTTCACGGTGGCGGTGGTCGGCAGCGTGCTGTTCGGCTCGATGGTCATCGTCAGCGCGTACGTGGTCGGCGGGGTCGTCGGCGACGTGGTGGTGCCGGCCATCGCCCGGGGCGAGGTGGCCACCGGAACCCTGGCGCTGGCCGCGGTCGCGCTGTTCGGGATCAGCGTGCTGCGGGTGGTGGGGATCTTCGGCCGCCGGCTCGGCGCCGGCTACATGCAGTACCGCCTCCAGGCCGCCTACCGCCGCCGGGTCACCCGCCGCTACCTGGACCTGCCGCTGTCCTGGCACCACCGCAACGCCACCGGCACCCTGCTGTCCAACGCCAACTCCGACGTCGAGGCGGCCTGGTACCCGATCGCGCCGCTGCCGTTCGCCGTCGGCACGCTGGTCATGTTGGTCGGCGCGATCGTCTCGCTCTTCGCCACCGACTGGGCGCTGGCCCTGGTCGGCCTCGCCGTCTTTCCCGCGCTGTTCGCGCTCAACGTGGTCTACTCCCGCCGGATGGCGCCCCGCCAGGCGCGGGCGCAGCGGCTGCGTGCCGAGGTCAGCGAGATCGCCCACGAGAGCTTCGACGGCGCGCTGGTGGTCAAGACGATGGGCCGCGAGGCGCAGGAGACCGCCCGCTTCTCCGGCCGCGCCGGTGAGCTGCGCGACGCGCTGATCTCGGTCGGCCGGCTGCGCGGCGTCTTCGACCCGCTGCTGGAGACGCTGCCCAGCCTCGGGACGCTCGCCGTGCTGGTGGTCGGGGCGTTCCGGCTGCGGCAGGGCGCGATCACCGTCACCGAACTGGTCAGCGTGGCCTTCCTCTTCACCGTCCTGGCCTTCCCGGTGCGGGCCATCGGTTGGGTGCTGGCCGAGCTGCCGCGCAGCGTCGCCGGCTGGGACCGGGTCCGCCGGGTCCTCGACGCCACCGGCGAGATGCCGTACGGGCAGCGGGTGCTCGACCCGGCCACCCCGGGGCCGGCCACCCTCACCTTCACCGACGTGCACTTCTCCTACCCGCCCGCCGAGGCGCACCAGCCCGGCGCGCAGGTGCTCGGCGAGGTCGGGTTCACGGTTCCCGCCGGGCGGACGGTGGCCCTGGTCGGGCCGACCGGCGCGGGCAAGTCCACCATCGCCTCCCTGGCGGTGCGCCTGGTCGACCCGGACGCCGGCCGCGTCGAGCTGGACGGGGTGGACGTACGCGAGCTGACCGCCGCGTCGCTGGCCGGCACCGTGGCCCTGGTCGCCCAGGTGCCGTTCGTCTTCGACGACACCGTCCGGGCCAACATCTCCCTCGACCGGCCGGGCATCGACGACGAGGACGTCTGGGCGGCGCTGCGGCTGGCCGAGGCGGACGGGTTCGTCGCCGCACTGCCCGACGGGCTGGACACCATGGTCGGCGAGCGGGGCACCTCGCTCTCCGGCGGGCAGCGGCAGCGGCTCACCCTGGCCCGCGCGCTGGCCGGTCGGCCGCGCCTGCTGGTCCTCGACGACGCGACCAGCGCGGTGGACCCGCGGGTGGAGGCGGCCATCCTGGCGGGGCTGCGCTCGTCGGCGTCCCAGCCGGGGGTGCCGGCCGCGTCGATCCTGGTGGTGGCGTACCGCCGGGCCACGATCGCGTTGGCCGACGAGGTCATCTACGTGGAGCAGGGGCGGGTGGTGGCGCGGGGTACGCACACCGAGCTGCTGGCCACCGTGCCCGGCTACGCCGACCTGGTCACCGCCTACGAGCAGGCGGAGGTCGACCGCGCGCAGGAACAGCCGTACGAGGACGAGGTCGCCCCACTGCCGTCGGGCCTGGAGATCGAGGTGGACCGGTGAGCGCGGTGACGAAGACGGATGAGCAGGAGTCGCGGACGGAGACGACCTGGCAGACCCTGCGTCGGGGTCTGGCGCTCTCGCCGGAGCTGCGGATCGGCCTGGCCGGCACGCTGGGTCTGGCGCTGGTCTACATGGTCGGCCGGGTGGCCGTGCCGGTCGCCGTGCAGCAGGGCATCGACCGCGGCATCGTCGGTGGCCTGAACCTCGACGTGGTCTGGTCGGTCGTGGTGATCACCGCGGCGATCCTCGCGGTCACCACGCTCTGCGGCTACCTGATGATGCGCCGGTTGTTCACGGTCAGCGAGACGGCGCTGGCGAACGTGCGGACCCGGGCGTTCCGGCACGTGCACGACCTGTCGATGCTGCACCAGCAGTCGGAGCGTCGTGGCTCGCTGGTGTCCCGGGTGACCAGCGACGTCGACCAGATCACCCAGTTTCTCCAGTGGGGCGGGGTGATCCTGCTCGTCAACCTCGGCCAGCTGGTGGTCACCACGGCCGTGATGCTCGCGTACTCCTGGCAGTTGACCCTGGTGGTGCTGGCGGCGTTCCTGCCGGCGGTGTTCATCATCCGGCAACTGCAACGCCGCCTCGGCGCGGCGTACGCGACGGTGCGTCAGCGCACCGGCACGCTGCTCGGCGCGATCGGCGAGAGTGTGGTGGGCGCCCCGGTGATCCGGGCGTACGGCATCGCGGGCCGCACCGCCCGGCGGCTGGACGACGCCATCGACAGTCAGCGCGTGGCGCAGCAGCGGGCGATCCGGATCAGCATCGTGGGCAGCTCGGTGGGTGAGCTGGCCGCGGGGGTGGCGTTGGCCGGTGTGGTGGTGCTGGGGGTGACGCTGGGGGTGGACGGCACCCTGTCGATCGGCCAGCTGACCGCGTTCCTCTTCCTGGTGACGCTCTTCATCCAGCCGGTGCAGATCGCCACCGAGGTGCTCAACGAGGCGCAGAACGCGATCGCGGGCTGGCGTCGGGTGCTGGACGTGCTGGACGTCGCCCCGGACGTGGCGGACCCGGGGGAGCAGGGTCGGGACCTGCCGGGCGGGCCGTTGGACATCCGGTTCTCCGGGGTGCGGTTCGCCTATCCGGGTGGGCCGCCGGTGCTGCAGGACATCGACCTGGAGATCCCGGCGAAGAGCCGGGTGGCGGTGGTCGGCGAGACCGGCAGCGGCAAGACCACCTTCGCGAAGCTGTTGACCCGGCTGATGGATCCGTCGGCGGGTGCGGTGCTGCTGTCCGGGGTCCCGCTGTCGGAGGTCCGGTTCGACTCGCTGCGCTCGCGGGTGGTGATGGTGCCGCAGGACGGGTTCCTGTTCGACGCGACGGTGGGGGACAACGTCCGGTTCGCCCGGCCGGAGCTGACCGACGAGCAGCTCACCGCCGCCTTCACCGAGCTGGGTCTGGCGGACTGGCTGGACGGCCTGCCGGCCGGCCTGGACACGCCGGTCGGCGAACGCGGGGAGGCGCTGAGCGTGGGGGAGCGGCAGTTGGTGGCGCTGGCCCGTGCGTACGTGGCCGATCCGGACCTGCTGGTGTTGGACGAGGCGACCAGTGCGGTCGACCCGGCGACCGAGGTGCGGTTGCAGCGCACCCTGGACGCGGTGACCCGGGGTCGGACGACCCTGGCGATCGCGCACCGGCTCTCCACCGCCCAGGCCGCGGACGAGGTGATCGTGGTGGACAAGGGACGGATCGTGCAGCGCGGCCCGCACGACGAGCTGGTCCGCGACCCCGATTCGATCTACGGGCTGCTGTACGCCTCCTGGCTGGAGCAGACCCGGTAACGAACCGGTGTTCACCAGCGTCGGAACGGCTGGACGCCGCCGGCCGGGTGCTCTACGCTCCGGGTTAGGTAAGCCTAACCTCTGAAGGAGGTCGCACCATGCGGCCCAGCCCCGCCGAGATCGTTCGTACCCTCGTCGCCGGCCGGCTGCCCGGTCTCGTCCATCTGGCCCACCGGCCGGGCCCGCACCACGCCCGGCACGTGACCGATCCGGACGGCCGGGTGCTGCTGCTCGTGCCGGTGGCCAGCCACCTGGCCGCCGCGCTGCGGCCGGTCCCCGGGGGTGCCGACGTCGCGGTGGTGCTCGACGTACTCGACCTGCCGCCCGCAGCCGGCGCCCCGGGTCTGGGTCGGGCCTGGGTCTCCGGCTGGGCCGCCGAGCTGCGGGGTGCCGAGGCCCGCAGCGCGGCGGTCGACTTCGCCGCGGTGGACCCGACCGGCGACCTGCTCGACCTGGGCGTCCGCTTCCGGCTGTTCCGCTTCGAGGTGGTCGAGGTCCGCTGGGAGCACGCCGGCGTCGTGCGGCGCATCGACCCCGGGGAGTACGCCGAGGCGGAGCCGGACCCGGTGCACCCGGTCGAGGCGCGGCTGCTGGCCGACCTCGCCGAGCGTGACGCCGCGCAGGTGACCGAGTATCTGCGCCGGCAGCTCGGGCTGACCGAGCAGACGCCCGACGGGCCGCCCCGGGTGGTCCGCATCGACCGCTACGGGCTGGTGGTCGTCCTCGGCCGTCCCGGCTCGCGCCGTCGGGTCCGGCTGGCCTTCCCGTGCCCCGTGGCCGATCCCGACGAGCTGAGCGGACTGCTGCCGGCGCTGCGCCGGCCGGCCGGTGCCCGTCCGCCCCGCTGACCGCCGGCACGCCCGCCCACCGGCTGCCGCCTGGGTCGGCCCCGCCCTAGGTCGGCAGCGGCCCGGTCAGGTACCGCTGCACGGTCGGGCCGATGGCCACGACCAGTGTCTCGGGGTCGGCCGACGCCACCGGCTCCAACCGGATCACGTGCCGCATCATGGCCAACCCGATCAGCTGGGTGGCGACCAGTGAACCGCGCAGCGGCAGCTCGGCCAGGTCGACGTCGAGCTGGTCGAGCACCCGACGCAGCACCTGTGTGGTGATGAACTCGCGCAGCAGCCGGGCCGTCCACTCGTTGCTCACGGCCGAGCGCATCAGCGCGATCCCGGCGGTGCCGGCCGGGGAGTCCCAGATGCCGAGGAAGGTGCGGACCAGCCGCTCGCCGATGCCGTCCTGCCCGCCCGCGAGCACCTTGGGCACCACCTCTCCCGGGTCGACCGGGAAGTTCATCGCGGCCAGGAAGAGCTGGTCCTTGCTGCCGAAGTAGTGGTGCACCAGCGCCGGATCCACGCCGGCGGTGCCGGCGATGGCGCGGATCGAGGCGGCGTCGAAGCCACGCTCCGCGAACGCCGCGCGCGCCGCGTCGAGGATCGCCTCCCGGGTGTCCGGGTTGCCGGGTCGCCGGCCGGTCCGCCGCGCCATCGCCGCCCTTCGTCTCGCCTGCCGGTCAGCCGCTGCGCCGGCGCAGGGTGGCCGCCGCGAGCACCAGCGCCAGAACCACCGCGCCGAGCACGACCACCACGTCCCGCCACATCCTGCCGGTCGGCTCGGCGTTGGCGCCCACCTCCTGCAACGCCTCGATGGCGTACGACAGGGGGAAGGCGTCGCTCAGCGCCTGGAGCCAGCCGGCCATCTGGTCGCGGGCCACGAACAGCCCGCAGAGCAGCAGTTGGGGGACCACCACGACCGGCAGGAACTGTACTGCCTGGAACTCGGTGCGGGCGAAGGCACTGCAGAACAGCCCGAGGGCGACACCCAGCACGGCGTCGATCACCGCGATTCCGATCACCAGCCCACTGCTGCCGGCCGTGTCCAGATCGAAGATCCAGTACGCCACTCCGGCGGCGACCGCGGCCTGCACGGCGGCGGCGAGCCCGAACGCGATGCCGTAGCCGAAGAGCAGGTCGAGCTTGCCCAGCGGGGTGGTGAGCAGCCGCTCCAGGGTGCCGGAGGTGCGCTCGCGGAGCATGGCGATGCTGGTCACCAGAAACATGATCACAAAGGGGAAGATGCCGAGCATCACCAACGCGATCCGGTCGAACGCCGATGGTTGGCCGGGCGGGGTCGGCTGGTCGGCGTACATGAAGTAGACCAGGGTGAGCAGGGCGGACGGCACCACGACGAGCAGTGCGATGGTGCGCCGGTCGTGCCGGAGCTGACGCAGGATGCGGCCGGTGGTGGCCGCCAGGATCCGCGGGTTCATGACATTCCTCCAGTTCCCGGTGCCGCCTGGGCGTCTTCGGAGCTCGCCGCGCTGGCCCGGATCAGCCGCAGGAACGCCTCGTCGAGGTCGTCCACCCCGGCGGCGGCGCGGACCGCGGCCGGGCTGTCGTCGGCGATCAGCCGGCCCTCCCGGATCAGCAGGAGCCGGTCGCAGCGGGCCGCCTCGTCCATCACGTGGCTGGACACCAGCAGGGTGGTGCCGGCGGCGGCCATCGCGTGGAACCGGGCCCACAGGTCGGCCCGCAGCACCGGGTCCTGGCCGACGGTCGGCTCGTCGAGGATGACCAGCTCCGGTTCGCCGACCAGGGCGCAGGCCAGCGAGGCGCGGCTGCGCTGGCCGCCGGAGAGGGTGCCGACCAGTTGGCCGGCGGCCCGGCTCAGCCCGACGTCGCTGATCGCCTGGTCGGCCTCGGCACGCCCCCGCCCGTGCAGGGCCGCGAAGTACCGGGCGTTCTCCCGCACCGTCAGGTCGGCGTAGACGCTCGGTGCCTGGGTGAGGTAGCCGACCTGGCGCCGCAGCGCGGGTGAGCCGGCCGGCTGGCCCAGGACGGTGACCGTCCCGCTGGTGACGACCTGGACCCCGACCACCGCCCGCATGAACGTCGTCTTGCCGCTGCCGCTGGGACCCAGCAGCCCTGTGACGGCGCCGCGCGGGACGGCGCAGCTGATGCCGTCGAGCACCCGTCGCCCGCCCCGGTCGACGACCAGGTCGCGGACCGCTATCGCGTCGCCCATCGCGCACCTCCCACGAAACTCATCATCTGTTGAACTCAACGCTAGATGAGATACCGGTGTCTGCGCAATGGTTGACTTCGAGGGCACTCGAACTGGAAGCCTGGACGACGTGGACGTCAGCACCAGAGAGATCACCCTCACGGTCGGTGAGGCCGCCGAACGGGTCGGCCTGACCACCTACACGCTGCGCTGGTACGAGCAGGAGGGACTGGTCGCACCGGTCGGGCGGGACTCCGCCGGGCGTCGCCGCTACACCGCCGGCGACGTCGAGTGGTTGTTCCTGCTCACCCGGCTGCGCCGCACCGGGATGCCCGTGCGCGACATGCGCCGCTACGCCGAGTTGGCCCGGCAGGGCGAGCGCACCCTCGGTGCCCGGCGGGCGCTGTTCGAGGCGCACCGTGCCCGCGTGCTGGCCCGGATGGCCGAGCTGGAGGAGGACCTCACCGTGCTCAACCACAAGATCGACGCCTACCGCCGGGCCGAACTGAAGAACGGGCAGTAGCCTTCGGACCGGACACCAGGTCCGGCAACGGGCATTGCGCCCCGATGGGACGTACGGCACGATGACGCCGTGGGTCACCCTCCGTTACCGGACAGCGGGTTCCTCGAGGACTGGGCCGCGCGGTTGCGGCAGGCCGCCGAGCGGCCGGTCGTCGGCATCCTGCTGCGCGGCAGTCACGCCCGGCGGGCCGCCACCGCCCACAGCGACGTCGACCTAGACGTGCTGGTCGGCGGCGCCCCGTACGTCGCCCGACGGGCGTACCTCGCCGAGACCGCCGGCCGGCTCACCCACGTCTCGGTCGCCGCCCGGGACGTCCGCTCGTGGGTGCACCGGCTCGGCGAGCCGGCCGACTGGGCGTTCGGGCTGCCGGTCGCCGCGCCGGCGCGCCTGCTCTGGGCCGACCCGCACTGGCGGCCCCGCATCGACCTGCCGGTGCTCTGCCAGCCCGCCGAACCGCCCCGGCTGGAGGAGCTGATCGCCACGCTGGGTAAGGCCGCCGCCGCCCGGGCCGCCGGCGACCGCCTCGGCGTCCGGCTCGCGGTGGCCGACCTGGCCCGCCTCTGCCCCTCGGTGCTGCGCCCGGCCAACCCGTCGGTGCGGGTGTCCTCCCGCCGCGCCGCCTTCGCCGCGGCGCTGGAACTGCCGGTCGCCCCGCCCGGCTACCGGGAGGACATGCTGCTCTGCCTCGGGCTGCGCCCGGCCGCCACCGGGCAGCTCTGGGCCGCCGCCGTGCGGCTGGTCGCCGGCACGCTGCCGTTGGTCCGCCCGTACGCCGAGGAGATCGCCGAGGCGGCCGGTACCGACCTCGCCGACGCCCTGGTCGACGGGCGACTCGACCGCTACGTGGCCCAACTGGCCCGGCCCGCCGCCCGCCCGCCGCGGCCCCGTCGGGAGCCGTCGGCGGTGCCCGCGCCGCGTGCCGGACAATGGGTCACTGTGCCCGTACCTGACGCGCCGGTGACCGGCGTCCCCAGCGAACCGACCGGCCCGGCCGCGCCCGTGCCGGCCCGCCCGTCCCAGCTCGACCCGGCCATCGCGGCCCAGCTGCGCCGCACCGCCGACGGGCTGGTCGCCGCCGTCGTCCGTGCGCACGACTCCGGCGAGGTGCTGATGGTCGCCTGGATGGACGACGAGGCGCTGCACCGCACCCTGACCACCGGCCGGGCCACCTACTGGTCGCGCAGCCGTCGCGAGTACTGGGTCAAGGGCGCCACCTCCGGGCACCACCAGTACGTCCGCTCGGTCGCGTTGGACTGCGACGGGGACGCGCTGCTGGTGAGCGTGGACCAGGTCGGCGCCGCCTGCCACACCGGTCACCGGACCTGCTTCTTCACCGAGCTGCCGGTCAGCGGTCCGGAGGCACGGTGAGTGCGCGCAGTGCGGCGCGGCCAAGCCCCGCAGTCGCGAACGAGAGGCGAGCCCAGCCATGACCGACGGCGCCGTGAACCCCGACCTCGCCACCTTCACCGAGCTGGCCGCGCACTGGCGGGTCGTGCCGGTCACCCGGCGGCTCCTGGCCGACGCCGAGACCCCGGTCGGGGTCTACCGCAAGCTCGCCGGTGGGCCCGGCACGTTCCTGCTGGAGTCCGCCGAGCAGGGCGTCGGGTCGGCCGGCATGGCCTGGTCGCGGTACTCGTTCATCGGGGTACGCAGCAGCGCCACCCTCGTCGAGCGCGACGGCGTGGCGACCTGGCTCGGCCAGCCGCCGGCCGGACTGCCCACCGACGGCGACCCGGTGCGGGTGCTGCGGGAGACCGTCGCGGCCCTGGCCGGCCCGGTCGGCGACCCGTCCAGCGGGTTGCCGCCGCTCACCGGTGGCATGGTCGGCTACCTCGGCTACGACCTGGTCCGCCGCTTCGAACGGCTGCCCGAGCTGACCGACGACGACCTCGGCGTGCCCGAGCTGGGCATGATGCTCGCCACCGACCTGGTGGTGCTCGACCACTACGACGGCTCGGCGATCCTGGTCGCCAACGCGGTGCTGCCGCCGCTGGACGACGCCCCGGACCGCGCCGCGCAGGTCGCCGCCGCGTACCACCACGCCGTGGGCCGGCTGGACGCGATGACCACGGCACTGTCCCGGCCCATCCCGCCGATGATCTCCACCGTCGAACGCCCACCGGCCGGTGAGGTGCTCTGCCGTACGCCCGACGGCGGCTACCCGAAGGCGGTGGAGGCGGCCAAGGAGGCGATCCGGGCCGGCGAGTGCTTCCAGATCGTGCTCTCCCAGCGGTTCGAGCGGCCCACCCACGCCGATCCGCTGGACGTCTACCGGGTGCTGCGCACCAGCAATCCCAGCCCCTACATGTACCTGCTGCGGTTCGACGGGTTCGACATCGTCGGCTCGTCCCCCGAGGCGCACCTGAAGGTCACCACCGGCGCGGACGGGGAACGCCGGGCGTTGCTGCACCCGATCGCGGGCACCCGGCCGCGGGGCGACACCGCGGCCGCCGACGCCGGGCTCGCCGCCGAGCTGCTCGCCGACCCGAAGGAGCGGGCCGAGCACGTGATGCTGGTCGACCTGGGCCGCAACGACCTGGGCCGGGTCTGCCGGCCCGGCAGCGTGGAGGTCCCCGAGTTCGCCACCATCGAGCGGTACAGCCACGTCATGCACATCGTCTCCACCGTGACCGGCACCCTGCGTGACGACCGCAGCGCCTTCGACGCCCTCGCCGCGACCTTCCCGGCCGGCACGCTCTCCGGCGCGCCCAAGGTGCGGGCCATGGAGATCATCGAGGAGTTGGAGCCGGTTCGTCGTGGCCTCTACGGCGGCACCGTCGGCTACTTCGGCTTCGGCGGTGACCTGGACATGGCGATCGCCATCCGGACCGCGCTGATCCGCGACGGCCGCGCCTACGTGCAGGCCGGCGCGGGGGTGGTCGCCGACTCGGACCCGGCCGCCGAGGACCAGGAGACCCGCAACAAGGCAGCCGCCGTACTGGCCGCGATCGCGGCCGCCGAGACGTTGCGGCCGGCCCGATGAGCGACGCGACGCAACCCCACGACGGGTCACCGGCGGGGCGGCGTCAGTTGACGTACGCCGTGCTGCTCTGCCTGGCCGGCGCCGGCCTGGCGCTCTGGGCGGCGACCCGGAGCTGGTCGGTGGAGTTGACCGTGCGGCCCGCGCCGCTGCCACCGGTGCGCGACGCCCGCAGCGGCGCGGCCCTGCTGCCCTGGTTGCCGGCGCTGGCCCTGGTCACGCTGGCCGGCGGTGGCGCGGTGCTGGCCACGCGGGGACGGTCGCGGCGACTGCTCGGTGTGCTGCTCGGCGCGCTCGGCCTGGCCGTGGCGGCCGGCGGCGGGTACGGGCTGGTCGCCGACCTCGACGGGGTGGTGAGCCGGCAGTGGCCGGCGCTCTGCCTGCTCGGCGGCCTGCTGGTCGCGGTGGGCGGCGGGTGGACCGCGCTACGCGGTGGCGGCTGGCCGGCGATGGGTGCCCGGTACGAGCGGCCGGCACCGACCGTCACGCAGAGTGCGCAGGAACCGCCCGGTCCGGCCGGCCCCATGGCCGGGCGACGCACCACCGAGGCGTGGGACGCGCTGGACCGGGGCGAGGACCCGACCGCCCGCTGAGTGCCTGGCCGCCGGTGGGCCCGGTGGCTCAACCGACCGGCTGGCGCTCCCGCTGTTGGCGGCGGGCGGCGGCGGCACGGGCGGCGGCCAGTTCGGCCACCAGGCGGTCCAGTTCGGCGCGCCGGTCGGCGCGGGCCCGGTCGGCGCAGACCGCCTCCCAGGCGTTGCCACGTGCGGTGCGCATCCGTCCCTCGCCCACCACGGCCCGCTCCAGCGTGTGCACCACGCCGACGGCGAGCGACGCGACGGTCCGCGAGATGGTGGTCAGCCCGATGCTCGGGTTCGGCTCGGCAATGCTCATTGGTTCACCCCGCACGAGGAGTTGGCGACGGTCGGGCAGGCGCGCCATCGAGTCTGCCCGAGGACGATGCTGGCCGGCTGAGGTTTCGCCGGGGTGACCGCCCGGTCAACTGTCCCGCCTCGGCTCCGGCCGGACACCGGCCGTTCGGCCTTGAGCTTGCTCACAGAATCGACCCACATCACTGTCGTCCTGCGTCGATCCCGGACCGGTGGCATGATCGGTGGGTCGGCTCGGCTCGACCGGGCCCGCCCGGCTCTCGTCGGACGGCGGCGGCCGACACCGGAGGTGGCGCTGCGTGACATCCCGTTCACGGCAAGTCGGCCATTATGCCGCAGCCCTTTTCGTGAGCAGCGCCATACCCCCGGCTCCCGGCGTCGGCCGGCTGCCCCTAGCATCGGCCCATGACACCCGGAGAGGGGAGTCCGCTGGTGACTGCTGAGCATGCGCACGCGGAGGGGGACGAGGCCGGGCAGGCCGCGTCCGTAAGCGTGCTCGACGAGATCCTGGCCGGCGTACGTGAGGACGTCGCCCGACGCCAGGAACAGGTTCCGCTGGAGCGGATCCGTGAGCTGGCCGCGGCTGCGCCGCCGCCGCTGGACGCGTACGCGGCACTGCGTAAGCCCGGCGTGGCCGTGATCGCCGAGGTGAAGCGCTCCTCGCCGTCCAAGGGCCGGCTGGCCGAGATCGCCGATCCGGCAGACCTCGCCGTCGACTACGCGGCCGGCGGTGCGCGGGCGATCAGCGTGCTGACCGAGGGGCGCTGGTTCGGTGGCTCACTGGACGACCTGGCGGCCGTCCGGGCCGCGGTGACCGTGCCGGTGCTGCGCAAGGACTTCGTGGTCTCCAGCTACCAGGTGCACGAGGCGCGTGCCCACGGCGCCGACCTGGTGCTGCTGATCGTCGCCGCCCTGGAACAGAACGTGCTGATGGGTCTGCTGGAGCGCATCGAGTCGCTGGGCATGACCGCGCTCGTCGAGGTGCACGACGAGGAGGAAGCCGACCGGGCACTGGAGGCCGGCGCGCAGGTGATCGGGGTCAACGCCCGTGACCTGCGTACCCTGGAGGTCGACCGGTCGGTGTTCGAGCGGATCGCGCCCGGCCTGCCCAGCAGCGTCGTGAAGATCGCCGAATCCGGCGTACGCGGCCCGCACGACCTGATCCGGTACGCCTCCGCGGGTGCGGACGCGGTCCTCGTCGGCGAGGGCCTGGTCACCCAGAAGAGCCCCCGCGAGGCGGTCGCCGAGCTGGTCAACGCCGGTAACCACCCGGCAACGCCCCGGCCGGTGCGCTGATCCCGCGCCGGTGACGCCACACCGAGAGGATTTCCGATGAGCGCCGACGCGCTGGCCCCGGTGGCCGGCACGCAGCCCGACTCCGCCGGCCACTTCGGCCGCTTCGGCGGTCGGTTCGTGCCCGAGGCCCTGGTGGCCGCGTTGGACGAGCTCGACGGGGCGTGGCGTACGGCGATCGCGGACGAGTCCTTCCGGGCCGAGTTCGGGGCGCTGCTGCGCGACTACGCCGGCACGCCGTCGCTGCTCTACGAGGCCCGGCGGTTCTCGGCGAAGGTCGGCGCGCGGGTGCTGCTCAAGCGGGAGGACCTCAACCACACCGGTGCGCACAAGGTGCGCAACGTGCTCGGCCAGGCGCTGCTCACCAAGCGGATGGGCAAGACCCGGGTGATCGCGGAGACCGGTGCCGGTCAGCACGGCGTGGCCACCGCGACCGCCGCCGCCCTGTTCGACCTGGAGTGCGTGGTCTACATGGGCCAGGTCGACACCGAGCGGCAGGCGCTCAACGTGGCCCGGATGCGGATGCTCGGCGCCACCGTCGTTCCGGTCACCACCGGCTCGCGCACCCTCAAGGACGCGATGAACGAGGCGATGCGCGACTGGGTGGCCAACGTCGACGAGACGCACTACCTGATCGGTACGGCCGCCGGGCCCCACCCGTTCCCGGCGATGGTCCGTGACTTCGTCCGTGGCATCGGCGACGAGGCCCGCCAGCAGTGCCTCGACCTGACCGGCGGGCTGCCGGACGCGGTCACCGCCTGCGTGGGTGGCGGCTCCAACGCGTTGGGCATCTTCCACGCCTTCGTCGGCGACGCGGACGTGCGGCTGTACGGCTTCGAGGCCGGCGGCGACGGCGTGGGCACCGGCCGGCACGCCGCCAGCATCACCGGCGGGTCGTCGGGCGTGCTGCACGGCACGCGCACCTACGTGTTGCAGGACGCCGACGGGCAGACGCTGGAGTCGCACTCCATCTCCGCCGGCCTGGACTACCCGGGCGTCGGGCCCGAGCACGCGTGGCTGCACGACACCGGCCGGGCCACCTACCTGCCGGTCACCGACGACGAGGCGATGGCCGCGTTCGAGCTGCTCTGCCGCACCGAGGGGATCATCCCGGCGATCGAGAGCGCCCACGCGCTCGCCGGCACCGTCGCGCTGGCCCCGAAGCTCGCCGCCGAGCTGGGCCGGGAGCCCACCATCGTGGTCAACCTGTCCGGACGGGGCGACAAGGACGTGCACACCGCCGGCGACTACTTCGGCATCCTCGACAAGGAGCGGTGAGATGAGCCGGATCGGGGTGGCCTTCGACAAGGCGCGGGCCGACGGGCGGGCGCTGCTGGTCGGCTGCATGCCGGCCGGGTTTCCGACCGTCGAGGGCAGCATCGCGGCGATGACCGCCATGGTCGAGGCAGGCGTGGACGTCATCGAGGTGGAGATTCCGTACTCCGACCCCGTGATGGACGGGCCGGTCATCCAGAAGGCCAGTGACATCGCGCTGGCCGGTGGTGTGCGTACGGCCGACACGCTGCGCATCGTCGAGGCGGTCGCGGCCACCGGCGCGCCGGTGGTCACCATGACCTACTGGAACCCGATCGAGCGGTACGGCGTGGACGTCTTCGCCCGGGATCTCGCCGCCGCCGGCGGGACCGGCCTGATCACCCCGGACCTGATCCCCGACGAGGCGGACGAGTGGCTGGCCGCCTCCGACGCGCACGGGCTGGACCGCACCTTCCTGGTCTCGCCGTCGTCCACCGACGCGCGGCTGGCGATGACCGTGGAGCACTGCCGGGGCTTCGTCTACGCCACGGCCGTGATGGGGGTGACCGGGGCCCGGGCGCAGACCTCCGACGCCGCGCCGACGCTCGTCTCCCGGGTCCGCGGGGTCACCGATCTGCCGGTCGGTGTCGGTCTGGGCGTGGGCACCGGCGCGCAGGCCGGGACCGTCGCCGGGTACGCCGACGGGGTGATCGTCGGCAGCGCGCTCGTCCGCTGCGTGCTCGATGCGCCCTCCGAGGCCGACGGGCTGGCCGCCCTGCGCGCCCTCAGCACCGAACTCGCCGAGGGCGTCCGAAACCCCGTCCGCTGACGGCTCAGGCACGGGCCGCGAGCGGCGCGGGCTCCCGGCATGTCTGTCTTTTGGGCGTGATACCTGTGGGTCATATTTATGCCTCACAGGTATCACGCTCGACCTGGTGATGCCCGCCGGACCGGGCACCGGTCCAGTGTGGCCGCCGGACGGTCGCCCAGCGCTCAGGGGCGTAGCGAGGAGTCGGCCGCCACTTCGCCGCGTTGCTCCGGCGGCTGCGCCGCCCCGTTGCCCCCGACGGCCGACCGTCCGTCCGGACCGTCCGCCGGCTGGCCGTCGGAGTCGGCCGCGGGCTCGTCGTCGCCGGGTGCCCACCGGGCGTCGCGCAGCACCCCAGAGCGGCCGGCCACCGCATCGGTGACGGCGGCCCGGGTGAGCGGGGTGACGGCCTCGGGCAGGGTCGCGGGAGCGTGCCAGGACAGCCGGCAGCCCGGAAGGGGGTCCGCGGTCGGTCGGAGCCCGGCCGCGCGGGCCCGGAACACGTGCACGAGGACGTCCGGCAACGGGCCGGCGTGCCCGGCCGGCGTGGCCGCCACGGGGCTGGTCAGGTGGTAGATGCCGACCAGGTCGGCCAGTTCGATGTCCCAGCCGGTCTCGGCGCGGATGTCCCGCAGTGCCGCCCGGACCGGGCTCTCCGCCGGGCGCAGCCGCCCGCCGGGTAACGCGTACCGGCGCTCGCCCCGGCCCTGCCGGCAGAGCAGCACCCGACCGGCGTCGTCGGTGACGACCGCGGCGACCGCCCAGGTGAGCGCGCTCATGGACAAAGAGCCTACGGCGGCGCAAACCAGAAGTCACCGGCATGCGCCCGAAGCGGCCCGGGGTGCCGCTTCGGGGGTGTGCAGCGGTAGCGTGTGCACCCGTGAACCTCGCCTCGCTGTCCCCCCAGGCGGCCCTGCCCAGTCCCAGCACCGCCGTGTGGCAGCTCGGACCGGTACCGATCCGGGCGTACGCACTGTGCATCATCCTCGGCATCGTGCTGGCCTGCTGGGTGACCGAGCGCCGGCTGCGTGAGCGCGGCGTCGCCCCCGGCGCGGTGCTCGACATCGCCGTCTGGGCTGTGCCCGCCGGCATCATCGGCGCCCGGATCTACCACGTGATCACCTCGCCGGAGAAGTACTTCGGCGCCGGCGGTGATCCGATCAAGGCGTTCGCCATCTGGGAGGGCGGTCTCGGCATCTGGGGCGCGGTCGCCGGTGGCGCGGTCGGCGCCCTGATCGCGGCACGGCAGCTGGGCATCCCGTTCGGCGTGGTGGCCGACGCGGTGGCCCCCGGTCTGGCGTTGGCCCAGGCGGTCGGCCGGCTCGGCAACTGGTTCAACAACGAGCTGTACGGCGGCCGGACCACCCTGCCCTGGGGTCTGGAGATCCACCGGATGGATCCGGACAACCCGGGGCACGCGCTGCGCGACGACGCCGGCCAACCGATCCTCGAACCGGGCCTCTACCAGCCGACCTTCCTCTACGAGGCGCTGTGGAACCTCGGCGTGGTCGCCCTGGTGCTCGTCCTCGACCGGCGGCTGCGGCTCGGCCGGGGCCGGGCGTTCGCGCTCTACGTGATGGGCTACACCGTCGGCCGGTTCTGGATCGAGCTGATGCGGACCGACGAGGCGAACCAGATCCTCGGCGTGCGGCTCAACGTCTGGACCGCCGCGCTGGTCTTCCTCGGCGCGTTGATCTACTTCGTGCGGGTCCGTGGCCCCCGGGAGTACCTGATCCCGCTCGGCGCGGCGGCGACGCCGACCCCGCCCACGACGTCCGACCTGTCCCAGGTCGACCTCTCCGAGCGGGAGGCCGGCGCGAAGGCCGCCGCCCCGGAGGGCTACCGCGTGGTCAGCGAGGAGCAGTACCAGGCCTGGCGGGACAGCGGCGTGGTGCCGCCCGAGCCGGCCGCCGACGACGCCCGGCCGGGTGACGGCGAGCCGCTCGACGGGCGGGAAGCCGACGACGCCACGTCGGCCGACGACGGGGACGCCGACGGTACGCCGGAGACGCGCGCCGACCGGGCCGACGCCGCCGGCGTCCGCCCCGCCGACCGGGACAGCTGAGCGGGGGCGGCACCGATGCGAAGCGCGGTGGTGGTCGGCGCAGGAGTCGGTGGCCTCGCGGTGGCCGGCGCGCTGGCCCGCTCCGGGTGGCTCGTCACCGTGCTGGAACGCGCCGAGCGGGTCCGTCCCGAGCCGACCGCCGTGGTGCTCTGGCCCAACGGCGTCCGCGCGTTGCAGTCCCTCGGCCTGGGTGCCGGTCTGGCTGCGATCGCCACCCCGCTGCCCGACGGCGGGGTCCGCCGCCCGGACGGGCACTGGCTGGTGCAGCCCCGACCCGTCCCGGCGGACCGGATGCCGGTGGTGGTGCACCGCGAGGACCTGCACGACGCGCTCATCGCGGGGCTCGGTGACCGGGTGGAGCTGCGCACCGGGGTGACCGTGCGCCACGTCCGGGTCGACCCGGGCCAGCGCCCGGCGGTCGGCGACGGCCGGCACACCATCGAGGCCGACCTGGTGGTCGCCGCCGACGGCACGGACAGCGCCATCCGCCGCCAGCTCGCCCCCGAGTCGGGGGTGGTCAGCTCCGGCTGTGCCGCGTGGCGGGCCGTCATCCCCTGGTACCGGGCACCCCGGCTGCCCGCCGACCAGCCGATCGCCGGGGAGGTTCTCGGCGCCGGGTACCGGTTCGTGGCCGCCTCGCTGGGTGAGCGCGGCTCCTCGGGCGGCTCCACCCGGGGCGGCATCTACTGGGTGGCCACCGCCGCCGGCGCGCCCCGCCCGGAGCCTCCGGAGATCCAACTCGCCCTCCTGCGCCGCTGGTACGCCGGCTGGCCGGACCCGATCGGCGCGCTTCTCGACGCCACCGACCCGACCGACCTGGTGCAGCAGGAGGTCCGCGAACTGCGGCCGCTGCCGCGCGCGTACGGCTTCCCGGTCGGGCCGGGCGGGGTGGTGCTGCTCGGCGACGCGGCGCACGCCATGCCGCCGCATCTCGGCCAGGGCGCCTGCCTCGCCTTCGAGGACGCCGCCACGCTCGCCTCCCTGCTGCGCGAGGCCCGGCTGCCCGACGCCGTGCAGGCGTACGACCGGGTGCGCCGCCCCCGGGCGGCGACCGTGGTCCGGCAGACCCGGCGCATGTCGGCGGTGCTCCAGACGCGGGGCCGGCTGGCGTTGCGCGCGCGGGACGCCGCACTCGGCACGATCAACACGCGCCTGCTCTCCAGCGCCGCCGCGTCGGCCGCGCAGTGGCGCCCGCCAGCCTGACCGGTACGGGCGCGCCGACCGCGGCGACCGGTCAGGGGATGAGGGCCGCGGGTTCGGCGATGCAGGCGGTGCCGATGCGTCGGAAGCCGACCCGCAGGTAGACCCGGGCGATGTCCTCACTGCCCGCGGAGAGGAAGACCAGGTCGGTGCCGGCGGCGCGTAGCTCCCGGGCGAGGGTGGCGGTCAGCGCGGCGCCCAGTCCACGCCGCCGGGCGGCCGGCAGGGTGGCCACTCCGGCGATCTCCGCGACGCCGTCCACCCGCATCGCCATGCCGCTGGCCAGCGCACCCTCGGTCGGCGTGCCCGCCAGCGCGGAGATCCGCCGGCCGTCGGCGATCCGGGAGCGCTCCTCGTCGAGCGCGGCCTGCTCCAGCTCGGTGACGGCGGCGTCCCGCTCGGCCGGGCCGGCGTCGCCCCGCTCCGTACCGGGGGCGGCGAACGACACCGCCGCCACGGCGCGCCGGCCGGCCACGTCGGCGGCGAAGTCGGGTGAGTCCGGCGTCAACACCCGCACCGGTACGTCGGACAGCGTCGCCGGGTCGGGCAGGGCGGCCGGATCGAGCACCATCAGCGGCGCCTCCAGCACGTTCAGCCCTGCCGAGCGGGCCACCGCCAGCAGTTCCGGGGTGGTCTCGTGCACCCACTCGAAGGCTTCCGGCAGACCCAGCTCCCGCTGCCGCTCGCGGACCGACGTCACGTCGGCCAGTGACGGCGGTTCGACGGCGTCGATGCGGGGGCGGGCGTAGAACGGCCAGCCGGCACCGTCGCGGACGAACAGGACGAGCCCGCCGTGCTCCTCCGCACCGGCGACGTCGCGCGGCACCGCGTCGTAGAAGCGTTCCAGCCGGTCGAAGATATCCTTGTTGAGAGGATCCACCGCGCGAGACTACACGTCCCAGACTCTGGACGGTGTGATCAATCTTGAGTGGCCTTGTGCCGCCCGCCCTAACGTAGACTCAACAGACCCACGGGCCGACGTCGTCCCCACCATGATCCAACCTGAGTGACGACAGGAGGCCCGGTGGCCTTTCCGTACCCGCACAGCCCGCAAGCGTCCCCGACGCCCGGCCCCCGCCCACCCGCGCAGGGCCTGTACGACCCGGCCCAGGAGCACGACGCCTGCGGTGTGGCCTTCGTGGCGGATCTGCATGGTCGGCGTTCGCACTCGGTCGTCGCCAACGGGCTCGGCGCGCTCTGCCGGCTGGACCATCGCGGTGCTCGTGGCGCGGAGCCCAACACCGGCGACGGCGCGGGCATCATGATCCAGGTCCCGGACGCGTTCCTGCGCGCCGTGGCGGGCGTCGCGCTGCCCCCGGTCGGCGAGTACGCCACCGGCCTGGTCTTCCTGCCCGACGACGACGCGGCCGAGGCCCGCGCCCGACGGGTCGTCGAGAAGTACGCGCTGGTCGAGGGGGCTGACCTGCTCGGCTGGCGGGACGTGCCGATCGACCCGGACGGGCTCGGCGAGACCGCCCTGGCGGCGATGCCCCGCGTGCGGCAGCTCTTCCTGGCCGCGCACCGGCTCACCGACTCGCCCGCCGGGCCGGCCGGTTCCGCGTTGCGCGGCATCGACCTGGACCGCGTGGCCTTCTGCCTGCGCAAGCAGGCCGAGCGGGAGACCGCCGAGCGGGGCGTGCCGGCGTACTTCCCGTCGCTGTCCAGCCGGACCATGGTCTACAAGGGGATGCTCACCCCGGACCAGTTGCCGGCGTTCTACCCGGACCTGCGCGACGAGCGGGTGGACAGCGCCATCGCGCTGGTGCACTCCCGGTTCTCCACCAACACGTTCCCCTCCTGGCCGCTGGCGCACCCGTACCGGTTCATCGCCCACAACGGTGAGATCAACACGATCCGCGGCAACCGCAACTGGATGCAGGCCCGCGAGGCGCTGCTGGCCAGCCCGGACATCCCCGGCAACATCCGGCGGGTCTTCCCCGTCTGCACCCCCGGCGCCTCCGACTCGGCGAACTTCGACGAGGTCCTCGAGTTGCTGCACCTCGCCGGGCGGAGCCTGCCGCACGCGGTGCTCATGATGATCCCCGAGGCGTGGGAGAACGACCCCGGCATGCAGCCGGACAAGCGGGCCTTCTACCGCTTCCACGCGAGCCTCATGGAGCCCTGGGACGGGCCGGCGTCGGTGGCCTTCACCGACGGCGAGATCGTCGGTGCGGTGCTGGACCGCAACGGGCTGCGCCCGGGGCGCTGGTGGCAGACCGACGACGGGCTCGTGGTGCTCGGCTCCGAGGCGGGCGTGCTCGACCTCGACCCGGCCCGCGTCGTCGCCAAGGGGCGGCTCCAGCCGGGAAAGATGTTCCTGGTCGACACCGTCGCCGGCCGGATCGTCCATGACGAGGAGATCAAGTCGGAGCTGGCCGCCGAGCGACCGTACGGTGAGTGGCTGCACGCCGGGTTGATCGAGCTGGACGACCTGCCCGCCCGCGAGCACACCGTCTACACCCACGACTCGGTCCGTCGCCGCCAGCAGACATTCGGCTACACGCAGGAGGAGCTGAAGATCCTGCTCGCGCCGATGGCCCGCACCGGCGCCGAGCCGCTCGGTTCGATGGGCACGGACACCCCGATCTCGCCGCTGTCCACGCGACCGCGGCTGCTCTACGACTACTTCCACCAGCTCTTCGCCCAGGTCACCAACCCGCCGCTGGACGCCATCCGCGAGGAGCTGGTGACCAGCCTGGTGTCGACCATCGGGCCGGAGGGCAACCTCCTCGACCCGGGCGCGGCGAGCTGCCGGCAGATCGTGCTGCCGCACCCGGTGATCGACAACGACGAGCTGGCGAAGATCCTCTCCATCGACGAGGACGGCGACCTGCCGGGCTTCAAGGCGGTCCGGGTCTCCGGGCTGTACCGCATCCGGGAGGGCGCCGCCGGTATCAAGGCGCGGCTGACCGAGATCTGCCGGCACGTCTCCGAGGCCATCGAGGACGGCGTCCGCATCCTGGTGCTCTCCGACCGGGACTCCAACGCCGACCTGGCGCCGATCCCGTCGCTGCTGCTCACCGCCGCGGTGCACCAGCACCTGGTCCGTGAGCAGACCCGCACCCAGGCGGCGCTGATCGTGGAGTCGGGCGACTGCCGCGAGGTGCACCACGCGGCGGTGCTGATCGGCTACGGCGCGGCGGCGGTCAACCCGTACCTGGCCTTCGAGTCGGTGGAGGACATGATCTCCACGGGCGCGCTGGCCGGCGTCGAGCCCGCTGCCGCGGTCCGCAACTACGCCAAGGCGCTCGGCAAGGGCGTCCTGAAGATCATGTCGAAGATGGGCATCTCGACGGTCTCGTCGTACTGCGGTGCGCAGGTCTTCGAGGCGGTTGGCCTGGACAAGCGGCTCGTCGAGCGCTACTTCCGGGGCACCCCCAGCCGGATCGGCGGGGTGGGGCTGGCCGGCGTGCACGCCGAGGTGGCCGCCCGGCACGCGCTGGCCTGGCCGCCGGCGGGCACCCCGGCGTCCGATCGGCTGGAGGTCGGCGGCGAGTACCAGTGGCGCCGCGAGGGTGAGCTGCACCTGTTCAACCCGGAGACGGTCTTCCTGCTCCAGCACGCCACCCGCAGCCGGCAGTACGACGTCTTCCGGCAGTACACGGCGAAGGTCGACGCGCTCGCCGCGCAGGCCGGCTCGCTGCGCGGGCTGTTCACCCTGCGTACCGGGGTCCGACCGGCCGTACCGATCGAGGAGGTCGAGCCGGCCACCGAGATCGTCAAGCGGTTCGCCACCGGCGCGATGTCGTACGGGTCGATCTCCGCCGAGGCGCACGAGACGCTCGCCATCGCGATGAACCGGCTCGGCGGCAAGTCCAACACCGGTGAGGGCGGCGAGGACGTCGAGCGGCTGCACGACCCGACCCGCCGCTCGGCGGTCAAGCAGATCGCCAGCGGCCGCTTCGGTGTCACCAGCGAATACCTGGTCAACGCCGACGACATCCAGATCAAGATGGCCCAGGGCGCCAAGCCCGGCGAGGGCGGGCAACTGCCCGGCAACAAGGTCTGGCCGTGGATCGCCCGGACCCGGCACGCCACCCCGGGTGTCGGCCTGATCTCCCCGCCGCCGCACCACGACATCTACTCCATCGAGGACCTCGCCCAGCTGGTGCACGACCTGAAGTGCGTCAACCCGGCCGCCCGGGTGCACGTCAAGCTGGTCAGCGAGGTCGGCGTGGGCACCGTCGCGGCGGGTGTCGCCAAGCTGAAGGCCGACGTCATCCTGATCTCCGGTCACGACGGCGGCACGGGGGCGTCACCGCTCAACTCGCTGAAGCACGCCGGCACCCCGTGGGAGCTGGGGCTGGCCGAGGCGCAGCAGACGCTGCTGCTCAACAAGCTGCGCGACCGGGTCACCGTGCAGGTCGACGGCCAGCTCAAGACCGGCCGGGACGTGCTGATCGCGGCGCTGCTCGGCGCGGAGGAGTTCGGCTTCGCCACCGCGCCGCTGATCGTCGCCGGCTGCGTGATGATGCGGGTCTGCCACCTGGACACCTGCCCGGTCGGCATCGCCACCCAGAACCCGGTGCTGCGGGAGCGGTTCACCGGCACCCCGGAGTTCGTGGAGAACTTCTTCCTGTTCCTCGCCGAGGAGGTCCGCGGTTACCTGGCCGAGCTGGGCTTCCGGTCCATCGAGGAGGCGATCGGGCAGACGGAGCTGCTCGACGTGGCCCCCGCGCTGACCCACTGGAAGGCGCAGGGGCTGGACCTGGCACCCGTCCTGCACCTGCCGGAGCTGCCGGCCGGCGCCGCCCGGCGTGGGGTGCGCGCCCAGGACCACGGCCTGGAGCACGCCCTGGACAACGAACTGATCGCGCTGGCCCGTCCGGCGCTGTCCGACGGCGCGCCCGTGCGGGTCGAGGTCGCGGTGCGCAACGAGCACCGCAGCGTCGGCGCGATGCTCGGCGGGGAGGTCACCCGTCGCTACGGCGGCGCCGGCCTGCCCGACGACACCATCGAGTTCGTGCTGCGTGGCACGGCCGGCCAGTCGTTCGGCGCGTTCCTGCCGCGCGGGGTGACCCTGCGGCTGCACGGCGACGCCAACGACTACGTGGGCAAGGGCCTCTCCGGCGGCCGGGTCATCGTCCGTCCGGACGCCGCCGCGCCGTTCCTCGACAACGACGCCGAGCCGGGGCAGCGGGCCGAGGACCAGATCATCGCCGGCAACACCATCCTGTACGGCGCCACCGCCGGTGAGGTCTTCCTGCGGGGCCGGGTGGGGGAGCGGTTCGCGGTGCGCAACTCGGGCGCGGTCGCGGTGGTCGAGGGCGTCGGCGACCACGGCTGCGAGTACATGACCGGCGGGACCGTGGTGGTGCTCGGCGCGACCGGCCGCAACTTCGCCGCCGGGATGTCCGGCGGTACGGCGTTCGTGCACCGGCTGGACCGGGCGCGGGTCAACGCGGAGCTGGTCGACCTGGCGCCGCTGGGTGAGCAGGAGCAGACGCTGCTGCACGAGCTGGTCCAGCGGCACGTGGCCGAGACGGGCTCGGCGGTCGCCGAGGAGCTGCTCAAGCGCTGGCCGGAGGCGGTGGCGGAGTTCACCGCCGTGGTGCCCCGCGACTACCGCCGGGTGCTGGAGATCATGCGGGCCGCCGAAGCCGCCGGCCGCGACGTCGACGACGCGGTGATGAAAGAACTGACACCGTCGGCTCAGCCGGCGATGCCGGTGCCGCCCGCCCCGCGGGTGGCGGCCCAGGAGGTGGCACGTGCCTGACCCGAACGGTTTCCTGCGCTACGACCGGCGGCTGCCGGCGCGCCGCCCGGTGCCGGTGCGGATCAGCGACTGGCGTGAGGTGTACCCGCCGGCCGGCGAGGAACTGGTCCGCGAGCAGGCCACCCGCTGCATGGACTGCGGCATCCCCTTCTGCCACGACGGATGCCCGCTGGGCAACCGGATCCCGGACTGGAACGACCTGGTCCGCACCGGCAACTGGGACGCCGCGGTGGAGTCGTTGCACGCCACCAACAACTTCCCGGAGTTCACCGGCCGGCTCTGCCCGGCGCCCTGCGAGGCGGCCTGCGTCCTGGGCATCGCCGGTGGTCAGCCGGTGACCATCAAGCAGGTCGAGGTGGAGATCGCCGACGCCGCGGCGGCGCGCGGGTTCACACCCCGCCCGGTGCCGGCGCCGTCCGGCCGGTCGGTCGCGGTGGTCGGTTCCGGGCCCGCCGGCCTGGCCGCCGCCCAGCAGTTGGCCCGCGCCGGTCACGCCGTGACGGTGTACGAGCGCGACGACGCGATCGGCGGCCTGCTCCGGTACGGCATCCCCGACTTCAAGCTGGAGAAGCGGCACATCGACGCCCGGTTGGCTCAGCTGACCGCCGAGGGGGTGCGCTTCCGCACCGGGGTGAACGTCGGCGTGGACGTCACCGCCGAGCAGTTGCGTGCCGAGCACGGCGCGGTGCTGCTGGCCTGCGGCGCGTTGCAGGGCCGGGACACCCCGGAGACCCCGGGGCGGGCGCTGCGGGGCGTACACCAGGCGATGGCGCATCTGGTCGCGGCGAACCGCGCGGTCGCCGGCGGGCCCGGCGCCGCGGGCGAGGGCCGGCCGGCGACCGCGGTGCTGCCGGACGGCACCCCGATCGACGCGGCCGGCAAGCACGTCGTGATCATCGGCGGTGGTGACACGGCGGCCGACTGCCTCGGTGTCGCGCACCGGCAGGGTGCCGCCGGTGTGCACCAGCTCGACCTGTACCCGCAGCCGCCGCAGGAGCGCGACGAGGCGCGGGACCCGTGGCCGACCTGGCCGTGGGTGCTGCGCAGCTACCCGGCGCACGAGGAGGGCGGCGAGCGTGTCTTCGCCGTGGCGGTGCAGGAGTTCGTGGACGACGGCACCGGTCAGGTGCGGGCGGTGCGGATCGCCGAGGTGACCGTGGAGAAGCGCGACGGCCGGCGGGTGGTCACCGCCGTGCCCGGCTCCGAGCGGGAGCTGCCGGCGGACCTGGTGCTGCTGGCGATCGGCTTCGAGGGCACCGAGGAGCAGCCGCTGCTGGCCCAGTTCGGGGTTACCCGCAACTCCCGGGGCGCCGTCGATGCCCGCGACGACTGGCAGGCTGACACCGACGGGGTGTTCGTCGCCGGAGACATGCACCGGGGCGCCTCGTTGATCGTCTGGGCCATCGCCGAGGGGCGTGCGGCCGCCGCCGCCATCCACGGCTACCTCGGCGGTGCCGGGGCGCTGCCGGCCCCGGTCGCCCCGGCCGCGCAGCCGCTCGCCGCGCGCTGACCCGGGGCCTTACCTGACGGCTCCACCGGGTGGCCCGGGATGTCCGGCCGGTGCGGCAGCTTTCTGCCCGCCGGCCGGTTTCCCGGTCGGCGGGCAGCGGGCATGGCCGGTGAGGCCACTCACAGATGTGGGTAAATCGGTTTAAGCCGGCAAGACTTGCCGGCTGCGCCGTGTTGGGGCGTGTTGGTTCTGTCGTCAATCGCCCCGGGGGTTTGTCGTGGCCAGAGGTGCCACCTTCGCTGCGCTGCGCCACCGCAACTACCGGATCTGGGCATTTGCCGGTTTTGTCTCGGTCATCGGGACGTGGATGCAGGTGCTCGGTGTCAACTGGTACGTGCTGAAGGAGACCGGCTCCGCGACGTCCATGGGCTTCGCCGTGCTGCTCCAGGCGGCACCCACGCTGCTGCTCAGCGTCTGGGGCGGTGTGCTGGCCGACCGGCTCCCCGCCCGTCCGCTGCTGATCACCGCCCAGGTGGCCCACGCGGCCCTCGCCGCGGGGTTGGCGGCGGTCGCCCTCACCGGCGTCGGCGGCCTGCCGCTGATCTTCGCGATCTCGCTGTGCACCGGCGCCGTCTCGGCGATCGAGGGCCCGGTCATGGGGCGCTGGTCCTCCACCCTCGTGGACCGGGAGACCCTCGGCAACGCCCTGGCGCTCGGCTCACTCACCAACTCCGCCGGCCGCATCCTCGGCATGAGCCTCGGGGCCGTCGTGGTGGCCGCCGTCGGCCCCGCGCTGCTCTTCGGGATCAACGCGGCGAGTTTCGCCGCCGTGGTGGTGGCGCTGTTCGCCGTACGGGCGGGGAGCCTGCGGCACCAGGCGGAGGCGGCGCGGGACGGTGGTGCGACCCACGGGGGTGGTGCCCGGGCCGGGTTCGCCTACCTGCGGCGGCAGCCCGTGCTGCTCCTGGCCCTCGCCCTGTCGTTCGTGCTCGGCAGCCTGGGCCGCAACTACCAGGTGACGATGGCGGCGATGAGCGACGGACCGCTCGCCGCCGGGGCATCCGGCTACGGCTTCCTGTCGACCGTCTTCGCGATCGGGACGGTGGTGGGTGCGCTCGTCGCGGCCCGCCGGCGTGCCCTGGGCTACGGGACGCTGGTCGCTGCGGGCCTGCTGGCCAGCGGCTTGCAGATCGTCGCCGGTCTCGCTCCGGGGACCTGGAGTTTCGCCGCCGTGATCCTGCCGATCGCCGCCGCCGCCGTGGTCATCGACACCACCGTCGGCACCCGCGCCCAACTCGACACCGACGCCGCGATGCGCGGCCGGGTCCTCGCCGCGTTGGCGGTGACCGGCTCGGTCTCCGCCGCGGTCGGCGCGCCGCTGCTCGGCTGGCTCGCCGAACATGCCGGCCCCCGGCAGACGCTCGTCCTGGCCGGGTCCGTCGCGGCCATCGCCACGACGGCGGCGGCCGTGGCGATGGACCAGCAGAGCGTTCGCCGGCTGCGCAGCCGGGTCGCTCTGGCGCTGGCCGCGCCGCCGCTGCGGCGCCCGGTACGGCAGGTGGCGCGCATCGTCCGGCCCGCCGGGGCGGTCGGTGGCGCCCGGCCGACGCCGCGACCGGGGCCGGCGAGCCGGGTTCGGTCGATCCGCCTGGCCCGGGTGTGCCCCGTCTGCGCACCGTCGCCCGCTCGGAGCCGACCGGTGCCGCCGGCCCAGGACGTCCGGCACGGCGCCGGCTGTGTCAGCCCGTGCTGACCGGCCCGGCTCGCGGGCGTGGCTGCCGCTGAGACAGCGGTCACCCCGGTCGGTCGGCGTACGGGACCGAGCGATACGAAGATCATCGTTACGCTGCGATCATGGACATCGAGGAGCGGCTACGGCGTACCCGCCGGTGGCTGTGGATCGTGCTGATCGGGCTCTTCCTGAGCGGGGTGACCGCGTTCCCGCTGGAGATCGAGGTGCGCTGGCTGCTGCGTGCGCTGGACCCGCTCGCCGGCCAACTGCCGGCGCTGGTCGACTGGATTCAACGGGTGCACAGCGGGCTCGTGACGGCCGGCGACGACTATCCGTTCCTGCTCTACGGCACCGACTGGTTGGCCTTCGCCCACCTGGTGCTGGCAGTGGCCTTCTGGGGTCCGCTGCGCGACCCGGTGCGTAACGTCTGGGTGGTGCAGGTCGGCATGATCGCCTGCGCCGGGATCGTTCCCCTGGCGCTGATCTGCGGCCCGCTCCGGGACATTCCCTGGTTCTGGACGCTGATCGACCTCTCCTTCGCGGTCGGCGCGTTCCCCCCGCTCTGGTTCGCCTACCGGCACATCCGTGCCATCGAGGCGAGCACGGCCGAGGCGACCGGTGCGGTGCCGGTGACCGGGTCACCCGCTCAGGCGTCCTGAATCGCGCGAGCGCTCGGCCCGCCGGGCTGGCGGCGGCGCTGACGACGGGAGGCCCGCCACCCATGGGCGGCGGGCCTCCCGGCCGGTGTCGGTGCTCAGTGCATCAGTTGGTGGGCCTCACGGATCTTGGCCCAGGACTTCGGCTCGACCGGCGGGGCCGCCTTGCGCGCGGCTGAGGCCACGTCGGGCCGGCCGGCGGTGAACAGCCAGGTGGTGAAGAGCTCGTCCAGGTCCAGACCGGAGATCCGCTCGGCCAGGGCCTGGAACTGCTCGATCGTGCCGTTGCCGTACCGGTGCTCGCTGGTCCAGGCCGGCAGGATCTCGAAGAACGCGTCGTCGCCGACCGCCAGGCGCAGCTGGTGCAGGGTCATCGCGCCCCGGTCGTAGACGGCGTTGTCGAAGACCCGGCCGGCGCCCGGGTCACCGGGCAGCACCTGCCAGAACTCGGAGTCGGCCGGGTAGCTGGCGTAGGTGAAGTCGAAGACCTCCTGGGCGGTGCCCTCGCCCTGCTCCTCCGACCAGAGCCACTCGGCGTACGAGGCGAAGCCCTCGTTGAGCCAGATGTTGCGCCAGTCGGCAACCGAGACCGAGTCGCCGAACCACTGGTGTGCCAGCTCGTGCGCCACCACGTACGTGTTGGCGCCGCGCCGCCAGAAGCCCGGGCCGTACACCGGTCGGGTCTGCGTCTCCAGCGCGAAGCTGATGCCGTCCACCGGCCCGGCCACGCCGCCCTGCGCCTCGAACGGGTACGGGCCGAAGATCCCGCTCTGCCAGTCGACGATCTCGGCGGTCCGCTCGATGCTGGCCCGGGCGGCCGGCCCGAGCTCGCCCAACGAGGTGCTGTACGCGTTGATCACCGGCTGGCCGCTCGGCGAGGTGTCGGTGACGATGTCGTACTGGCCGATGGCCATGAAGGCCAGGTAGGTGGCGGTGGGGGAGGTGGTCCGCCAGATCCACCGGGTGCGGTTGCCGGCCTCGGCCAGCGGCGGCCGTGGCTGCACGCCGTTGCTGATGACCTCGACGCCGGTGGGCACCGACACGGAGACGTCGAAGGTGGCCTTGTCCAGCGGGTGGTCGTTGCTCGGGAACCACCACCACGCCGACTCCGGCTCGTTGACCGCCAGGGCCCCGTCGTCGGTACGCGTCCAGCCGGTGTAGCCGCCGACCAGCGTCTCCGACGGGATGCCGTCGTAGCGCACGACGATGGTGAGCTGCTGGCCCCGGGTCACCGTGCGGGACGGGGTGACCACCAGCTCGTGCGTGCCCGCGGTGCTGGTGCTCGCCGCCCAGCCGTTGACCCGCACCGACTCGACGTCGAGCAGGAAGTCCAGGTTGAACCGGGACAGGTCCTGTGTGGCGGTGGCGAGGATGGTGGTGGTGCCGGTGAGCCGGTCGGTGGCCGGGTCGTAGCGCAGCCGGACGTCGTAGTGGGAGACGTCGTAGCCGCCGTTGCCGTAGTCGGGGAAGTAGCTGTCGCCCAGGCCTGGCGCGCCGGGTTGCGGCGCGACCGTGACGACGGGCCGGCCCCAGCCCGTGGGAGCGGCCTGGCCGGGGGTGCCGGCGAGCATGGTGCCGGCGGTGGTGAGGGTCAGGGCGGCGGTGGCCGCCGTGAGGACTCGTCGCACGAGGTGGACTCCCTCCATCGGGGTGTTCGCACCGTCAACCTAATCGACAACTGTGAACGTCGCCGACCCGCCGCGCGGCGCATCGACGCTATTCCATTGATGTGAATGTTTCGATAGCATTACTGCCTGGTAACAACCGTTCCACCCCTGGCCACGCGCGCGGTCGCAGGATCCCACCACCCCTGTCCTGTGGAGGTCCGTCATGCCCCACCGCCCGCTGGCCCGCGCCCTTGCCGCGCTGGTCGCCCTCTTCACCGCCGCCCTCGGCGCCGTGCTCGTCCCCGGCACCGCGCAGGCCGCCGCCGTCAACTACGTCGCGCTCGGCGACTCGTACTCCTCCGGCGTCGGCGCCGGCCCGTACGACTGGTCCAGTTGCCTTCGCAGCCAGAAGTCGTACGCCCCGCTCTGGGCGGCCGCCCACGGGGTGACCAGCTTCAGCTTCCCCGCCTGCGGCGGCGCGGTCACCGCGGACGTGCTCAACAGCCAGGTCAACGCGCTCAGCGCCAGCACCACCCTGGTCACCATCACCATCGGCGGCAACGACGCCGGCTTCGTCGACGTGATCACCAGTTGCCGGTTCGGCAGCACCACGTCCTGCACCAACGCCGTCAACACCGCCAAGGCATTCGCCACCACGACGCTGCCCGGCCGGCTCGACGCCACCTACGCCGCCATCCGCAACCGGGCACCCAACGCCCGGCTGATCGTCCTCGGCTACCCGCGGCTATTCGAGACGTCCTCCTGCGGCTGGCTGGCGATGAGCACCTACAAGCGCACCATCCTCAACGAGGCCGCCGATGTGCTCGCCTCGGTCACGGCCGGTCGGGCCACCGCGGCCGGGGCCACCTTCGCCGACACCCGGCCCTACTTCGCCGGGCACGGTGTCTGCGCCGGCGACCCCTGGATCAACGACGTCAGCGGCATCATCGAGGCGTACCACCCGGACGCCGACGGCTACCGGTACGGCTACCTGCCGGCTTTGAACGCGGTCACCGGCTGACCCGCACACACGTCCCAGGCGGTCGACGGTCCACCCCGGACCGTCGGCCGCCGCGCGGCGACCCGGCCCGGTCGCGGCACATCGGTACTGTCCCGGTGTCACCGCCGTCCGTTAGGGTTTCGGCGAACCGGACAGCCGTGGCGTGGGAGGCAGAGCGTGGGCAGGCTCGCGTCGGCGTACGGGCAGGCGGTCACCGCCCACCGGGCGGCCCGGGCCCACCTGGACACCGCCCGGGGCGCGCTCGGCGCGGCACCGGCTCCCGCCGCGCCGGTCGGCGCCGACGAGCTGGTCGCCCGGCTGGCCCAGGTCGGCGGCGCGCTGGCCACCCCCACCCCCGGCGCCACCCCGCTGACCGACGCGCCGACCGCGGTCCGGGTCGGTGAGGCGTCCACTCCCGACGGCGGCTTCCCGGTGCTGCTGCCGCTCGGCGGCGGCCACCACCTGGCGCTCGACACCGATGCCCGGGACCCGCGGGTCGCCGGGCTGCTCCGGGCGCTGGTGCTGCGCCTGGTCGCCACCGCCCCGGCCGGGCAGGTCCGGGTCGCCGGCATCGACACCGCCGCGCTGGGCGCCACCTTCGGCCCGCTGCGCCCGCTGCTCGACGCCGGGGTGCTCGACCCGCCGGCGACCGGCGAGGCAGAGGTGGCCGCGCTGCTGGACGCCGCCGAACGGCACGCCCGCGCCGCGCAGCACGCCGAGCCCGGCAGCCGGCAGCTGCTGGTGGTGGTCGCCACCGTCGCCCCGCCGCCGCGTGAGCTGGCCCGGCTCGCCGCGCTCACCCACGCCGGCCCGGCCGCCGCCGTCTGCGTGCTGCTCGCCGGCCACCCGTCCCGGCTGCCCGGCGAGACCTCGCCGCCGCTGGGCGGCACCACCGCGCTGCGGCTCACCGAGGGGTACGCCCACGTCGGCGACCCGCCCGGCGCCCCGTTCAGCGTCGACGGCAGCGGTCTCGCGGCGCCGGTGCTGCTCGACGGCGACCCGCCGCCGGCCTCGGTGCGCGCGCTCGCCGAACACCTGGGCGAAGCCACCCGCCGCACCGAGGCGCTGCACTTCGCCGACCTGCTGCCCGAGCGGCGCTGGGCCGAGTCCGCCGGCAACGGCCTGCGGACGGTGATCGGCCGCACCGGCCGCGCCCCGGTGACCGTCGCCTTCGACGACGCCACCCCGCACTGGCTGGTCGGCGGGCGCACCGGCGCCGGTAAGACCGTCTTCCTGCTCGACGTCCTGTACGGGCTGGCCGCCCGTTACTCCCCGGCCGAGCTGCAGCTCTACCTGCTCGACTTCAAGGAGGGCGTGAGCTTCACCGAGTTCGTGCCCACCGAGCGGGACCCGTCCTGGCTGCCGCACGCCCGCGCCGTCGGCATCGAATCCGACCGCGAGTACGGCCTCGCCGTTCTCCGCGAGCTGCGCCGGGAGGCACAGCGCCGGGCCACCGCCCTCAAGCGGCACGGCGTCACCAAGCTCGCCGACCTGCCCCGGGACAACCCGCTGCCCCGCGTCGTCGCGGTCATCGACGAGTTCCACGTGCTGCTCGCCGGCAACGACGCGCTGGCCCGCGAAGCCGTCGACCTGCTGGAGGAGCTGGCCCGCAAGGGTCGCTCCTACGGCGTGCACCTGGTGCTGGCCAGCCAGAGCATGACGGGCATCGAGGCCCTCTACGGCCGGGCCGAGGCGATCTTCGGGCAGTTCGCGCTGCGGGTGGCACTGCCCGGTGGCGGCGGGGTGCTCGACCCGCTCAACGACGCCGCCGCGGCGCTGCCGGTCGGCTCCGCCGTGGTCAACACCGCCGCCGGCGCGGTCGGCGCCGACACCGTGCTGCGCTTCCCCGACGCGCACGCCGCCGCCGCCGACCTCGCCGCGTTGCGCCACGAGCTGTGGCAGGCCCGCCCGCCGGGCTCGCGGGCGCCGGCGGTCTTCAAGGGGTACGAGGCGGCGCGGGTCGAGGACGACCCCACCTTCGCCGGGCTGCGCCCCGGTGGCCGGCGCCCGATGGCCCTGGTCGGCCGGACGGTCGACGTGCACGGCACCACCGCGCTGTTCCTGATGGACACCACCCCCGGCCGGCACCTCGCCGTGGTGGGCACCGCGGCGGCCGGCGCCGACGTGCTGCGCGCCGCCACGCTGAGCCTGGCGCGCCAGCACGCCGCAGGCGACGCCCGGTTCCTGCTGGCCTCGCTGGTCACCGCCGCCGACCCGGTCGCCGACGAGACCGAGGCCGCGCTGCGGGCCGCTGGCCACCCGGTGCGGCGGCTCGACGCGGCCGGCCTGCGCGAGCGAATCGCCGCTGTCGCCGACGCATCCGCCGGCCGCGAATACCTCGTCGTGTTCGGGATGGACGCCGCCGCGCCGGTGCTCGGAGCGGCGGACCCGGTCACCTTCCGCTCCGGCCTCGACGACCTGCGCGTCCTGCTGCGCCAGGGGCCCGCGCAGGGTGTGCACCTGCTCGGCTGGTGGCGTGGGCTGCGACGGCTCGCCGACGACCTCGGCGGCACCCAGAACCGCGACGACGTCGCCTGCCTGGTCGCGCTCAACGTGCCCGGGGCCGAGCTGGCCCTGCACCTCGGCATGCACGACCTGGCCTACACGCCCCGCCCCGACCGGGCGCTGCTGATCGACCGGCACGACCAGCGCACCCGGCTGATCGTTCCGTTCGCCCGAGACGAGCACGACCCGGACGGGGAGCACTAGACGTGTCCTTCGAGGAGTACGCGGCGCTGGCCCGACAACTCGCCGAGCAGCGCCGAGCCGGCGAGCGCGACGCCGCGGCCGAGTCCGAGCGCCGCCGCGACCTGCACGCCACCGTCGACTACCTGCACCAGCGGCTGACCGCCCAGGGCCACCGCCTCGACCAGCTCGGCCGTGCGATCGGCATCGACCAGCCGGCGGGTGCGCCGGGGCCGACGCCCGGGCCGTCGGGCACCGCGCCGGGGGCGCATGGGTCGGGGCAGCCGGGCGCCGCACCCGGACCGGGGGACGGGGGATCCGCCGGCGCAGCCGGCGCGCCGGGGCGGGCGGAGGTCGGGGCGTACCCCCAGTTGCCGGCGGGGGAGGCGCGGCTGGCGCTGCCGACGGCGGTGAGCCCGGCGGGCGCCGGTGTGCCGGCGCAGCGTGCGGCGGCGGTCGACCCGGCGGTGGAGCTGGAGCTGGCCCGGCGGATGGCCGACGAGGCGGACCGGCACGGGCAGCAGGCGGAGCTGCTGGCCCAGCGCCCGGCGCTGCTGCCGACGTGGTCACCGCTGGCGCGGGCGGTCGCCGTCTACGCCGGGTGCGGGGCGGCGGCGGGGGTCCTCATGCTGGCCCTGGTGCTCGCCTCCGGGGTCGGCCTGGTCGACGGGTTCACGCTCGGCGCGTGGATCTGCGCCGGGTTGCCGGCGCTGGCGTTCTTCGGGGGATACCTGGTGCTCGGCCAGTGGGGCCGGCCCGCGATGGTCGCCGGCACCCCGCCGCGCTACCTGCCGCTCGGGTTCCTGATCTGCTTCCTGCTGGTCCCGGTCGCGTACTGCGGCTACCTGCTGCTGGTCCGTGGCCTGCGCTGACCGCTCGGTCGTCAGCGTGTCCGTGCCGGGCACTACTCCAGGTGGTAGGTGAGGAGCCCGGTGTCGCTGAATCTCTGCTCGGTGCCGTTGTTCGATGGGCTGAAGACGCGACAGGCGCAGCTGTCAACGGGGTGCTTCGCTGACGCTTCGGCGTAGAACCAGACTTGGCCCACCTGGGCCGTGAACGTGCGACTGGTCCTCGGCGGCACGTCGATCGCCCTGTGTGGCGTGCAGTCAGCGTCGAAGAGCCAGAGCACGTACGGCTCACTGGATGTTGAGGCGGTACCGCGTACCGGGTCGCCCCACCGGTCCGCAGGTATGTCCCGCTGGAAGAGCGCCAACGCCTCCTGACCCTTGATCTGCGCGATGCAGGCCCGAGCGAGCTGCGCCGGAGTTTCCGAGGTCGACCCGGACGCAGGTGTTGCAGAAGAAGACGACCGACTGCTGTGGAGGCTGCCCCACCTGTCACCGGGCGCGATGAAGACCACCAGCAGGACGGCGAGAATCCCGGCGAGGCCGCCGGTCAGCCCTATGACAACTGCCCGGCGACGCCGGCCGGCGGTGTTCGGGGGTGTCTCCTGAGGTGTCACGTCGCGTCACTCCATCCGCTACGTGCCCGGACCGTGCCGGACAGGTCGGGCGGTCAGGCCCCTCCATCCGAGCGCCGGCTGCCGAGCCTACGACGCTTCCCGCTCCACCATCGTCCCGAAACCCGGCAGGCCGGCCTCGTGCTTGATCCTGTGTTCGTTCCGGTGCCGTAGTCTCGCGCCTCGAGCGCTATCGGTACGCGATCCGTCTTCGTGAGGTCGAGGTTCTGGATCGTCACGCCTCAACGTCTCCCGAGCGGCATGTCGAAGGGTTGGTCAGGGAATTGCAGGGACAGATGTCGACCAACGTTGAGCCGGTGCCGGCATGGGGCAGGGCGGCCGTTTCGCCGGTAGACGCCGATGCTGCCGCAGGGACGGCGACGCCCCGCTCCGACCAGGAGCCAGGGCTGTCCGTTGTCGCGGCCTCGCGGCAGGCCGGCCCCGGCCCGGTGGTGGCGGGTTTCGGGTTGATCGCCGTCGGCGCTGTCGCCGGTTGGATGATCTGGCGTAGTGGCGCCTCCGCTGCGAAAATCCAGCCCAAGGACACCACGGGCGTCTTCCTCACCCTGTTGGTCTTCGCCGCGGCGGTCGAGCGGATCCTGGAACCGTTCTCGCGATGGCTGCCGGGACGCGCCGCCGAGGCCACGTTGGCCCGGACGGTCACCGACGTGAACGGCCGGGTCGACGGCCCGACGGAGGCTGACCGCGAGGCGGTCGCCGTGGCCACGGCGGCGGTGGCGCAGGCGAAGGCGAACCGCACGATCGTCGCGTGGGGTCTCGCGAGCGGCTTGGCCACCGTGGCGTCCAGTGCCGGCGGGTTCTACGTCCTGCACGCGGTCGCGGGTGCCGACTGGAACGGGATGGCAGTCTGGGTCGATGCCATCGTGACCGGTGTGATGGTCGGCAGCGGCACCAAACCGTTGCACGACCTGGTCAACCGGGTCCAGAACGGGCCGCCGTCTCCCTAGGGCGATGCCCGAAGCCTGTTGGCATCGTGGATGGGAAGGGGCCTTCCCATCCACGATTCACCGCTCGTGAGCCGTATCCTGCGTTGAGTTGTCCACGGTGTGCGCGGCGGCGGCGAGAACGTCGTCGCGCTCGCTGTCGGTGAGACCTTCGTCTTCGAGCAGGCCGAGCAGCAACACCGTCCGCGCGACGATCGCCGCCGCGCTGTCGGGCACGGGTGCGCGTTCGCCGAGCGCCGCCCAGACCAGCGCCTCGGCCAGCACCGGGTCGACGTCGCGTCCGGTGACGTCGTAGCGTTCCCGCGCGGACGCCACGAACCGGATCACCGGTGCCCGATCCTGCCCGGCGACGAACCGTCGCCGCACCGCCACCAGCAGAGCCCCGGCGAGCAGATCGGCGTACCGCCGCCAGTCCGGCTCGGCGAACCGGCGCAGTCGCCGTTCGTGGCCGCGCAACCGGCCGGTCAGGAGGCCGCGCAGCGTCGCGTGCGGGTCGGTCACCGTCGTCGCTCCCTGATCATCGTGAGTGCCCTCCTGTGTCGCCGTCGCCTGGCCACGAGGATGCGTGCCGCCTGGCAGCCGCGCGCGATCTCCTCGGTGCTGGTGCTGGTGGCGCTCTCGGGTCTTCGGGGTGCGGGCGGTGCCGCCGGCTCGCCCGTCAGCGCCGCCACCGAGCGGTCGATGCGGCAGCCGCCGACCGCGAGCCGGGCTACGACCAGGTCCAGACGGGTGATGGCCGCCGCGAAGTGCCGTGCCGCGACCGCGTCCGCCACGATTTGTGTACGTCGCAGCCGGTCCTCGGTCGCGCCCAACCGCCGGCGGACCCGGGCGGCCAGCGCGGCGGCCCGGTCGGCGGCCCGGTCGGCGTCGACGCGGGCCGCACGCAGGTCAGCGAGCAGCTCACCCGCCGATCCGCCTTCCTTGGGCGCGCCGGCTGGGTCACGGGTTGCGGCCAGGCCGGCGTAGACCAAGGTCAGTGCTCGCCAGCACTCGGTGACCGCGTCCTGCCAGGGCAGCCGTCGGCCAGGCGGCCCCGCGCCGTGCAACTGCGAGCCGGCCCGGTCGGCGGCGGCGATCGTCGCCAGCCAGGCGTCGCGCAGGTCTTCCACGGTGTCTGCGTTCATTCGCCCGCCTCGGCGGTGGACTTGACCAGCAGGGCGAAACGCACGTCGGGGCAGGGATAGTCAGCGCCGCACCCGCAGAGCCAGCGGCGTACCACGCGAGGTGGATGGGCGAAGAGGATGTCGTCGGCATCCTCCACGTCCTGATCGGACACGAGACGGCGGCCTGGACGGTGCTGGGTAGGGTCGTTGGGCTGATCGTCGGGTCGATCGGGCATCGAGGGCTCCCGTCGGTCGGTCTCCTTGCTCATGCTCTTGCGTCGGGGCGGCGTGCGGGCGCGCCCCGGCACGCCCGGCCGGACGGGGGGACCGACCGACCGGACGCTCTCTGCGCGGTGGGAAAGAAACCAACTCCGGGTTTGCAGACCTGGGAGCCGGCCAGAGGGAAGCTTATATAACAGGTCATGTACGCGCAAGCACTGTCCGCACATTGCTTGCTATACAAAGTTGCTCGTGATCGAATGGCGGGGCAGACCTGGGAGACACCAATGCCCGCCAAAGCCAAGTGGGCGCTGATCGCCGACGGCATCCGCGCTCAGATCAAGTCCGGCGAACTCGCGCCTGGCGACAAGTTGCCCTCGACCTCTGAGCTGTGCCGTCAGCACGACGTGTCGGCGATAGTCGTTCGCCAGGCCATCAACGCGCTGAAGATCGAGGGTCTGGTCGAGGGAGTCGGCGGCGTCGGGGTGTTCGTCGCCGAGCGTTGAAGTCTCGGGTCCCCGTCGACTACTTGAGATCTTGAACAGTTCCCGTTTACGGCGAACGGACAGTGCCCAAGATTCACTGTTCTCGGAGTCACGGCTGGGCGATCATGCGGTCGCGCTCAGTGCGCGAATCTCGTACGCTCCCTTGTGGTCTCCGCCGGTGCGGTGGTGGAGGCGATGGTCGACCACGGGGAGGATGCGCGTGAGCGCAGCACAGATCATCGCGAGGTTGGCGGCGGCGTCGCAGAAGCTGGACGAGGCGAAGGCCAAGACCGCTGCGGCAGCGCAGGACGCGGCCGAGGCGCGGGCACTCGTGGCCGGTGCGCTGGAGGGTGTGGCCGCCGGCCCGCTGATCGGCATGATCGACGCGTACCGTCAGGCGCTCGCGCAGGCGTCACAGGGTGGAGACCCGGCCAAGCAGCACGTCCAGGAGACGATCGCCAAGGTCCGCGCGCTGGGAAACTGACCACGGGTGGTGGTAGCCCAACCCACCAGCCACCCGCGACAGTCGACGTTACCTTGAGACCGGCAGTGCCAAGCCAGGCAACAGCCTCTACGCCCAGCGTCAGCGGCCTGTCCGAGGCGTTCCGGGATCTGAGTGCCGCTGAAGCACCGCAACCGACGCGCAGGGAGCGGGTCAGCTCCGAGGCGATCGCGCTCGGTGGTTCGGTAGCTACGACTGCCTGGGCCACCTTCGTCGAGTTTCTGCCGCTCGTACCCAAGGCCATCGGTGGTTTTCTGCTGGCGGGTGTGGCCACGACGGGTGCGTACAAGGCGTGGCAGGCTAAGCATCGAGAACAGGGGAGGCGCGATGAAGATCGATGACCGCACCGAACAGCTCGTCCGCGACACGCTTCACTGGGTGGTGAAGCGGGACTTGGACAAGCTCGACGCTGCGCTGAAGGCGTTCCCCGACGAGACGGCGCGGGAGGCAGCTCTCGCGTTGGTGGTCGCGATTTCGGGCTTCGTTCTCATAGATCTGCACAATGCGAGGCCCACGCCTGACCAGGTCGCTGTGCTGGCCGCGGAGATCGGCCGAATGGAGGCATGGGCATCAGTCACCGCCGATGAAGCGGCTTCCTTCATGAACGCTGTCGTGGCGGGCAGGTCATTGACCGAGCGGTTGGCGTCGGACGACGTTGTGGTGCTGGCGTTCGTCGTTGCGGGCAGCCTGCTCTCCGCGCGTCCGCTGCCTGAGGGACAGTGGTGGTTCAACTACCTGGACAGGGTGGAGGCGGCGATCGAAGCCGCGGGGTGACGCCTGGTCGACCTTGCCGGTGCTGACGCGTGGGAAACACGATTCTTCAGGACGGGCTCAACCAGTCGAGACCTTCAAGTTCGGCATGCTTGCGGGCCCAATCGCCACCGGTCGTGCGGCTTTCAGCGGGTGATGCGGATCGTGTTGCTGAACGGTCCGCCGTCGCAGCCGTCGTCACTACACAGCTCGATCAGTCCGGTGGCCAGCGCCTCACCCTTGTGGAAGGCGGCCCCGCCAGCGTCGGCCAGCACCCGCGCCGTCACGGTCTGAGGCTCACCTGTGCAGTGCAGGGATGTCCAGCCTGACCCGTGCGCCACGATGGTGCCCGACCGCTGCCTGAGGCTCACCTCGGCGCTGCCGTTCGCGCTGACCGGGCATGTGACGGTGAGGGTGACGTCGACGGCGACCCCTCGGGCAACCAGGGTCGCGGACGTGACCTCGACGGGGCCCGCCGCGCTCGCTGGCGTTGGCGCCAGGAACACGACCAGTGACAGTGCCAGCAGTGCGATGGTGGTGACGATGCGGCGCACGAAAGTCCTCCTTGCCGGAGTGAGTGCTTACCTGCGGTCACCATAACCCTCGATGTCTGCGGTGTGTACCAGCCGAAAGCGCTCGGTCACCACCAGGGTGTCGTCGTTCACGGTGAAGTCGGGGTCGCCCAGCTCAGCGCGGACGTCCGCACTGTGCCAGAAGCTCTCGTGCCCGGCCCGCCACTGCGCCACCGTTTCGTCGCCCTCACCCTCGTCGAGGGCGTGCTGGAGGTCCACGTCGGCGAGCCGGACCACCCGAACCTCGGTCAGCTCGATCGCCGCGACCCGCCGGTTCTGGGAGTCCACCACCGCGCACCGTTGGCCGACCGTGGGTAGCGGCTCGTTCTCCCGCTCGTATCCGAGCAGCAGACCGGAGGTCGCCGTCTTGGCGCCGGACAGGATCGCCGCCACCAGTTGATCCCGGAGCGGCCCGGGAAACGCGAACTCCGCCAGTGGAAGACCGTCGAGATCCATGCCGCCGAGGGTACGGCTCGATCCCGCCTCCCTGTCGGCTGCCGGACAGCTTCGAAGCCGCAATTCGCACCCACCGAAATGGCCACTGACCAGGGCTTTTGTTCCGGAGCCCGGGACGTACGGTGAAATAGCGCTTTTGGCGACTATGGTCGCCGGAAGGCGTAGAAATCCGCCTCGGTGCTGCGGCGTCTCCCCTCGATGTTCGGCGCCGGAGGTGCCGCCCGTGACGCTCTACGGATGGGATACCAGTGATTACGACGTCGGCCGAGGGCTGACCCCGGCCCGGGTGGCCGCCGCGTCGGGACTGGGCATCCACTTTCTCACCAGCAAGGGGACGGAACAGTCACCGTCCAGCGTGTTCCGGAGCCAGGGCTGCGGCTGGATCCTCGCCGCCGGCCGCGATGCCGGCATTCCGTACCTGGGGATGTACATCGTGGTCCGCTCCGGCGTGCCGGCGGCCACCCAGGCACAGACCGCGATCACCTACGCGGACGCGAACCTGGCCTGGTGGCGTACCTGGCCCGGCTTCTTCTGGCAGGTCGACCTGGAGCGGTGGCCGTACGACAGCGTCGCACCGTCGGTGGGTGTCCAGGTCGCCACCGAGTTGGAGGCGCGCACCACCAGGGCCGTGGTGATGTACGCCTCCAGGGGCCAGTACGGATCCAGCGAGCTGGGCGGGTTCCCTCGCTGGAACGCGAACTACCCGCACAACCTCGACGAGACCTTCACCGCCGCCTACAACAGGGCCGGCGGGGACACCGGGGTCGGCTGGCAGGCGTACGGCACGCCGTCCGCGGTGCCACGGATCTGGCAGTACACCAGCACCGCGCGGATCGGGGCGCAGCGCACCTGCGACGCGAACGCTTTCCGGGGCACGGACACCGACTTCGCGGTGATGATCGGCGCTACCTCAGCAGGAGGCACGGACGTGCAGACAGTCTCGATCGTCACCATCTACCCCGGCTCCGCGCTCGCGGCGGACGGCGCCTTCCACCCCGTCCGGTGGAGCGACGGCAACACCGCCTACCGGATCACGGCCGCCGGCCTCATCGGTCACCAGTCGAAGATCGACCTGGTGGGTCTGCAGAAGGGCGACCTGGTCCGGCTCCGGGCGGTCTACGGCTTCCCCGGCGTCTCGACACCGACGGTCCAGATGTTGAACCAGCAGACGGTGTCGGTCGACCCGGCCCTCATCGGCGGTGGCTACGTGACGATCAGCGCCAACGAGAACCATCAGGTTCCCGCCGGCACGACGGTCACGTTCGAGGTGGCGGTCACCCCGGCGCCCAACACCGGGGGACGGAACCTGAGCTTCGGCAACGCCACCCGCAGGTCGGTGCTGCTGTTCTCGTAGGGAAGGGCAGGCTGTCCGGGTCATCCGTAGCCGGAGAAGGGGCAGGCAGCACGAGCTGCCTGCCCCTTCTGGTTTGCCGGGTCAGCGGGTCGCGGGCATGGTGGCGAACTCGCCGGCTAGCTCCGACTCGACGATCGTCGCGGTGGACGGCCGGCGACCGGACGACGCCCGCCGGGCGGACGGGACGGCCAGGGCCGCGAACGCGGCGGCGAGGGCGATGGCCGTGAGGACCAGAAAGCCCATCGTGAAGCCAGCCTCCCGGGGCAGGCCGTTGGCCTGCGGGTGGGCGGTGATCACGCCGCTGACCACGGCGGCGCCGATCGCGCCGCCGATGGTGCGGATGTTGGCGTTCATGCCGGTGGCGACGCCGGTCTGGCTGGCGGGCACGCTGGCCACGATCAGGTTGGCCATCGAGGCGAAGGCCAGACCGATGCCGAGGCCGACCAGCCCGCCGGCCACGCCGATCTCCCAGCGCGTGTCGTGCGCGGCGGCCAGCATCGCGGAGGCGGCCACGTTGAAGGCCGCGCCGGTGGCGAGCTGCGCCTTGGCGCTGAAGACCGACTGGAGCCGGCCGGCGACCAGGCCGGCGACGAACATCGCGACGAGCATCGGCAGCATGAGCAGGCCCGCCTGGCTGATGCTGGCGCCGAAGCCGTAGCCGGCGGCGGTCGGGGTCTGCACGAACTGCGGGAGGAACGCGTACACGGAGAACATCGACGCGCCGTAGAGCAGGGCGACCAGGTTGGTGGTCCAGACGCCGGGCAGGCGCATCATCCGCATGTCGATCAGCGGGTTGGCCGAGCGCACCTCGGCGACCAGCCAGCCGATGAACAGCACCACGGCGAGCGCCAGCAGGCCGAGCACCCGGCCGGAGGTCCAGCCCCAGGCCGCGCCCTTGCTGATCGGCAGGAGCAGCGCGACGAGCCAGCCGGAGAGCAGCAGGGTGGCTCGCCAGTCGATCCGCCCGGGGGTACGCACCGGCGACTCGGGCACGAACAGGTGCGCGGCGACGGCGGTCAGCCCCACCACGACCATCGGGATCCAGAACAGCCACCGGTAGTCCAGCGCGGCCACGATCGGGCCGGCGAGCACGACGCCCAGCCCGCCGCCGGCGGCGACGATCGCCGAGATGGCGGCGACGGCGGAGGAGACCCGTGCGGCGGGGAACTCGTCACGGATGATGCCGAACGACAGCGGGAAGACCGCGCCGCCGACGCCCTGCACGACCCGGGCGATGATCAGTACGCCGATGTTCGGGGCGATGGCGGCCAGCAGACAGCCGAGGGCGAGCGCGGCGAGCGAGACGACCAGCATCCGCTCCTTGCCGACCATGTCGCCGACGCGGCCGAGGATCGGCGTGAAGATCGACGCCGACAGCAGGTAGGCGGTCAGCACCCAGGTGACGGTGTTCTGGGAGGTGTGCAGGTCGTGCTGGATGGTCGGCAGCACGGGGGTGATCAGCGACTGGAGCATCGCGAAGAACCCGGCGCCGGCGGCCAGCACGGAGAAGGTGAGCCGACGCGAGCCGCGTCGGGAGGTCACTGCCACGAGAGGAAACTCCCTGATTGCGTACGGAAGGAGGTGTGTCGCCCGTCGTGCGCGGCGGGCAGGGGTGTCGGGTCCGGGCGATCGGGTGGCCAGGCGGATCGGGCGGGTCCCGAGGTAAGCTAACCGGAGGCAAGGCTCCGGACATTCCGGAGGGGTGCCTCCACTACGTTAGCGGAGGGGTGCCTCCGGATGCAACCAAGGTGAGGTGACGCACGTCATGACCAGCGCGGGGCAGGTGCCCGAGGTCTTCGCTCGCCGGCCGAAGCGGGCCGACGCACGGCGCAACTACGACGCGCTGGTGGCCGCTGCCCGCGAGGCGTTCGCCGACAACGGCGCGTCCGCGTCGCTGGAGGACGTGGCGCGCCGCGCCGGCGTCGGCATCGGCACCCTCTACCGGAACTTCGCCAACCGCCGGGAGCTGTTCGAGGCCGTCTACGTCGAGGAGGTCCGGGCGCTCAGCCGCTCGGCCGCCGACCTGGCCGAGCTGCCCCCATGGGAGTCCCTCGTCGCGTGGCTGCACCGGTTCGTCGGGTACGTGGCGACCAAGCGGGCACTCGCCGAGGAGTTGCAGCGCGACTCCGACGTCTTCCGGAGCTGCCGCCTGGAGATCTACGCCGCCGGTGAGCCGATGATGCGCCGCGCCCAGGCCGCCGGGGTGGTCCGCGAGGATGTCAGCTTCGACGACGTCGTGCGGCTGATCAGCGGCCTCACCATGGCCCAGTTCCCGTCGACCGACCAGCGTGACCGGGTGCTCGGCGTGGCCCTCGACGGCCTGCGCCCTCCGGCGACCACCCGCTGACCCTCCGCCGCCCGCGTGTGGCGTCAGTGGTCGACGAGCAGCACCCACTCGTCGTCGAGCCGTTCGACCGTCGTCCCGGCCGGCCAGGCGTGCCCGCCGCCGGCCGCCGCCCGCGCCTGGTCCACCTGCGGCGGTTGACCGAACTCGGCGCCGTCGAACCTGCCCGGCCCGTGGAACCGGGCCCGCCCGAAGTTCGCCGCCCCCTCGAAGCGCGCGTGCTCGAAGCACGCCTCGGCGGCGAACACGGTCCACCGGAAGAGGGCCATGTCGGCGAAGCGGACCGAGCGGAAGCCCGCGTACCCGGCGAACTCGGTGTGCTCCATGGACAGCCCGCCGAGGAAGGCGGCCTGACGGAACCGGGCACCGTCGCCGAAGCGGGTCGCGTCGAAGCTGGTCGGCTGGTGGAAGCTCGCCTGGTGGAATGACGTCGGGCCGGCGAAGCGGGACCGCCGGCAGGACAGGCCGGCGGTGAATGTGGCCCGGTCGAAGCTGGCCTGACCCTCGAAACGGGCGTCGTCCAGCACCACCTCGGCGTCGGCGGTCAGGTCGTCGAAGGTGACCTCGCCGAAGACCGCCCCGAGATCGAGCCGCCCCCGGGCGGTCGCGCGGGCGAAGCGGGTGACGCCGGTGAACACCGCCCCGGTGAAGTTCGCGTCGACCAGCGTGCAGCCCGTGGCGTCGAAGTCGACGAGCCGCGCACCGGTCAGCTCCAGGGTGATCTCCGGCCAGTGGGCCGGGTCGCCCGCGCGCAGGTGCCGGGTCAGCACCCGTTGCGCGGTCCGCCGGACCTCGGTCTCACGCGGGTCGTTGTCCGGCGCGGGCATCCGCAGGTACGCGCAGAGCACCGCCCCGATCGTCGGCCGCTGCGCCGGATTGTCCTGGCCGAGGCGCTCCAGCGCGTGCAAGCCGCCGAGGCGTACCGCCGCGCTGTCGTTGCCGAGCAGCTCCACCGCGCGGGTGTAGAGCTCGGTCAGCCGGCGCTCGGCCGCGTCGTGCTCGGCCGCTCCGGACTGCCGGTCCTGGTGCCGTTGCGCGGCCTCGGCCACCGACTCGGCGTGCGCCTGCACCCGGTCCCGGTGCGACTGGTCCCGGGTGGCGACGCTCTCCTGATGGCGCTGCGCGCGTTCGGCGATCCACTGCCGGCGGGCGGCCAACAGCAGCGCCAGGCCGCCGCCGGTGCCGGCGACCACGGTCAAGCCGGTGCGGATCGCGTCGATGCGCAGCGTGGCGCGAGTGTCCGGCTGGGTGGCGCGGTCGGCCTCGGTGAGCAGCAGGTCCAGCACCAGCCAGCCCAGGGCGGCGGCCAGCAGTAGGCCGACCAGGACCAGCCACCACGGCATCACGCGCAGCGGGCGCTCGGTGGGTTCGTCAGCGGCCACGGCCACAGCATGCCATCCGGGCCGGCCGTCCGAAGTGGAGCGAGTCGATATGCCGGTTTGCACTCCCGCCGGAACAACGGGTTACCGGCGCGTAACAAGTCATTGACGTTTCTAAATTGTTACGGGCATCATCGTCGCACGGTCGACCGGACACCCCCACCCACCTGCCCGGCTCGCCGGGTGCCTCCCCCCGGAGGTGCAGCCATGCTGCTCCGAAAGACCGCCCTCGTCCTGTCCCTCGCCACCGCAGCCCTGCTCGCGTCCACCGCCACGGCGACCGCCGCCCCCGCCGCACCCGAGCCCGCCCCGGTGGCCGTCGCCGCGGCGGCCAACCCGGTCATCGTCGTCGGCGGGCTCAGCGGTGTCGCCGTCGCGTACGAGCCGATCGCCGCCCGCCTGCGCGCCGACGGCTACCGGACCTTCATCTACCAGCTGCCCGGGCTGGGCCTCGGTGACATCCCCACCTCGGCCCGCGCGTTTGCCACCTACGTCGGTCAGGTACGCGCCAGCACCGGCGCGGCGACAGTGGACGTCGTCGCGCACTCCGAGGGCGGCCTGGTCGCCCGCTACTACCTCAAACGGCTCGGCGGCACCGCCACCGTCGGCCGGTACGTCAGCCTGGGCTCACCGCAGTACGGCACCTACGTCGCGAACATCGTGGCGTTCCTGGGCCTCGGCAGCTGCGCCGGCATCGTGGCCTGCCAGCAGATGACGATCGGCTCCGCCTTCCTCGCCGACCTCAACGCCGGCGACGACACCCCGGGCGCGGTGCGCTACACCACCATCCGCACGCTGCAGGACGAGCTGGTCCGGCCGACCGGGAACGCCGCCGTCAACGACGGCGCGACCAACGTGCTGATCCAGGCGTACTGCCCGCTGCGGGTGGTCGGGCACCTCGGTCTGGTGCTCGACGGCACCTCGTACACCATCGTGCGCGGCGCCCTGGTCGACGGCCCGGTGCGGCCCAACTGCCTCGCGCTCTGACCCGGTCGGCGCGGGAGGCCCGGCCGGGGCCTCCCGCGCGCCGTGGTCACCCGCGTCGGGTAGCCGACATCGCGCGGAAACGGTGTGGCAGACATCAGGACCGCTCGATAGCCTGCTCCGGCCGTCCATTCCCGACAGTGGGCGTGGTCACCCCCGAAGGAGCAGCGCGCATGACCGAGCCGCCGGCCGCCGTGCCACCGGGCCAACCGCCGCACGCCGAGCCCCCGGCGGGCACCCCGCCCACCGTGCCGCAGCTCGACGTGCGGGCCGCCGAACCACCCGCGAACCCCGCGCCGGCCGCCACCGGCGGTCTCGCCGACCGGCCACCCGGCTACCCCAACGCGCTGGTCTGGCTGCGCGCCGGCATCCTGCGGGACTGGCGGGGCGTGCTCGGCGCCTTCGTCGCCACGTGGTTCTACCTGCCCGTCGCGCTGCTGCTGGCGGTCTGGGGCGGCCTCACCCTCGCCGTCGTCGGCCTCTTCGCCGGCGGGTTCGGCGTCGATGACCAGGTGCCCTCGGTGCTACGGGACGCCCCGCTGATCGGCCCGCTGACGGAGGCGTTCCTGACCCGCTCCGGTGGGGTGCTCGGCGGCGTCCTCGGCTTCGTCGTCGGGTTCCTGGTCGGCTTCCTCAGCGTGCTGGTGCTGCCCTGGCTGGGCACCTCCGACGAGCCGATCGCGCTGGTCACCGGGCTGGTCGGCACGGTCGTCGCGGCGGCGCTGATCGGTGTCCTCTACACGCTCTACCGGGTGCTGCTGGAGCCGCGCCTGCTGGTGGTCTCCGGTGCTCGCCAGCCCAGCCGCCGGGAGTACGCGCGGCTGCGCCCGGTGCTGGACGACTGCGCCCAACGGCTCGGCCTGCCCACCGTGCCGCGCCTGCTGATGGAGGACGACCCCGTCCTCGGCAACGCCCGCACGTACGCCCGGCACGTGGTGGTCACCACCGCCGTGCTGACCGAGCCGGACGACGAGGTCGCCGCCCTGCTCAGCCACGAGCTGGTGCACTGGCGCACCGGCGACGAGATCACCAGCGCGTTCGTCCGTGGCGTCGGCCTGCCGCTGACCCTCGCGCACGCCCTGCCGACCTGGCTGATGCGCACGTTCCCGCACCCGGCCACCAACCTCGTGGTCTTCCTGTTCTTCTGGCCGGTGCTGCTCACCATGCGGTACCTGGTGCTGCCGTTGCACGCCCGCGACGTCCGGGCAGCGGAGTACCGGGCCGACCTCGGTGCGGTGCTCACCGGGCACGTCGACGGGATGCGACGCATCCTGGAGCGCCGCCTGTCCTTCGAGAGCGGCCGCAGCGGCTGGGACGAGGCGGTCTGCGCGACCCACCCGCCGCACGAGCTCCGGCTCGACGCCCTCGACCGGGCAACGGTGGTCGGTGCGCCGGTCGGGGTGGGCGAGGCGGCCCCGGTCACCGCCGAGCGGCTGTTCGGCCGCTCCGGCCCGGTCGGCACCCGGCGGACCTGGCTGGTGGTCGGCGCCCTGGTGCTGGCCGCCTGCGTCGGCACCGGCGGGCTGAGCGTGGTGCAGTGGGCGTTCTTCCGCTCCCAGGCGGCGATCGACGACTACTTCTCGGCGCTCGCCGACCGGGACAGCGACGCGGCGCTCGGCGTCCTCACCGAGCAGGAGCGGGCCGGCGTGACCGACCGGGGACTCCTCGCCCGGTTGCTGCGCGGGGACGGCTACCAGCCACCCACCGACGTCGAGATCAGCTCGCTGAAGCGCGACGGCGACACCGCCACCGCCACGGTGGCGTACCGGTTGGCCGGCGAACGCCGCACCGTCGACATGACCGTGCGCCGTGCCGAGGACGCCACCGCCGGGCTGTTCCACAGTTGGCAGCTCGTCGGCGGGCTGATTCCGGTCAACGCCCCCGTGGCCGGCCCCGGGGTGCGGCTCAACGGGGTGGAGCTGCCGGTCGCCACCGAGGGGCCCACGCTGGTGCTGCTGCCCGGCGGCTACACCGCGACCGGCCCGTCCGACGCGCTCAGCGAGGTGCCACCCGAGACCCTGCCGATCACCCCGGAACAGACCGAGGGCGCCACCCTGAGACTGGTCCCGGTGCTCAAGCCGGCAGCGGTCGAGGCGGTCGAGGCCCAGGTCCGGACCTGGTTGGACGAGTGCGCCAAGCAGACCGTCGCCGCGCCGCCGGGTTGCCCGTTCGGCTACTTCAGCGGCGGCACCGAACAGAAGGTCACCTGGAAGATCATCGAGTACCCGCGGCTCACCGTCGAGCTGACCGGCCCGGGCACCGCCCAGGTCGGCACGGCGTTCGAGGCCCGGGGCAAGGTACAGGTCAGCGGCACCACCACCTACTTCGGCAGCAGCTCACCGTTCAGCGAGGAGCAGGAGCTCAGCGTCGCCGGCGTCGCCACCGCCGACGGGGACACCATCGCCTTCCGACCCGCCGCCGACTGAGGAGGGAGAGGCCGTGACCGACCACGACGCCGCCGCGCGGCAACCCGTCCGGCTGACCATCAACCCCCGGCACCGACAGCCACCGCCGGTCGCCCTGCTCGACTGGATCCACCGCGACCCGGCGTACCGGCCGGTGGTCCGCCAGGCCGGCGGTGGCGGGGGACGGCCGGGCTTCAGCGACGCGGTGATCATCGCGGTGCTGGCCCAGGGCCTGCTCCCGGGGCTGTTCAACCTGTTGCAGTCCTGGGTCGATCAGCAGCGCACCGAAGCCAGCATCCGGATCCAGGCCGGGGACACCGAGGTGGAGATCCAGGTGAACGGGCGCACCGACTCGGCCCGGTTGCTGACCCAGGCCACCGAGGCGCTGCGGGCCGCCCGCGAGCCCGGCCCGGACGCCGCCGGCTGAGCCGACGGCGCCCGAACCGGCAGGTCAACTCGCCTTCGCCAGCGCCTCGAACTCGTCGTCGGTGAGCCGCACGTCGCCGGCGGCCACGTTCTCCTCCAGGTGCGCCACCGAGGACGTACCGGGGATCGGCAGCATCACCGGCGACCGGCGCAACAGCCACGCCAGCGCGAGCTGCGCGGGCGTCGCGCCGTGCGCGTTGGAGATCGCGTCCAGCGGGCCACCCGGGCGGGCCAGCTCACCGGTGGCGATCGGGAACCACGGAATGAACGCCATGTCGTTGCGCTCGCAGTACTCCAGTACGTCCTCGGCGCTGCGGTTCGCGAGGTTGTACAGGTTCTGCACCGAGACGATGGTGGTGATCGCGCGCGACTCCTCGATCTGCGCGACGCTCACCTCGGACAGTCCGATGTGCCGGATCTTGCCCTCCTGCCGCAACAGCGCGAGCTCGCCCAGCTGATCGGCGAGCGGCACCTGCGGGTCGATCCGGTGCAGCTGGTAGAGCGGGATGGTGTCCAGGCCGAGGTGCCGCAGGCTCAGCTCACACTGCTGGCGCAGGTACTCCGGGCGACCCACCACGCGCCAGTCGCCCGGCCCGGCCCGGGTGAACCCACCCTTCGTCGCGATGACCAGGTCATCGGGGTACGGGTGCAGGGCCTCGCGGATCAGCAGCTCGGAGACGAACGGGCCGTACGAGTCGGCGGTGTCGATGAACGTGACGCCCAGCTCCACCGCCCGCCGCAGCACCCGGAGCGCCTCGGCCGGGTCCTTCGGGTCGCCCCACACGCCCGGCCCGGTGATCTGCATCGCCCCGTAGCCGAGCCGGTTGACGGTGACGTCGCCGCCGATCCGGTACGTGCCGGAAGCCTTCGCGGGTTGTTTGCCGATGTCGGTCGCCATACGCGGATCCCCAATCGTGTCGTCGCGGCGGGGATGGAAACTCCGCCACCAGGTGATCATCCCCCGGAATGCGACGGTCATACCGCGTGTCGGTCGACTGTGTGCCTGGACACGGCTCGATCCGATCGGCGTCGTCGTACCGCTGGCGCCCGCCGTGTCCGATCTGCTACGCCTGATCCCATCGGTGCGGCCGGTCGGGGGAGGCGCGATGTGGCGACGGTTCAGGTCCGACCCGCTGAGTCGGCTGCGGGAGCGGCTGGACGGCTTCGGCGCCACCAGGGACCCCCGCGCGGTGCTCGACTCCGGCGCGATCCGCGACGCCGAGGCGGTCATGGAGCTGGTGACGGCGACGCCGGCCGACGGGCCGCTGGCGGAGCCGGTCGCCGAGGGCATCTTCCTCCTCGCCTGCCTGCACTGGTACCGCTACCAGCTGCTGCCCTCGGGCGAGGACGCCGACGATCTGGGGCAGGCGGTCACGCTCACCGAGGCCCTGCTGCGCATCGCCCCGCAGCTGGTGTCCCCGCCGCTGCTGGCCATGCTGCACACGCACCGAGCGTCACCGCCGGACACCGGCCGGATTCCCGGTCCGCGCGCTGCCGGCGGGTCGCCGCCCACGCCGACCCGGTCCGGTCGCGGCGCCGGGACCGGGACCGGGGCCGGAGGGCGTACGGGCGGGTCGCCCGACGGGGAGGCCGGCGCGCTGTTCGTCGAGGCGGTCATGCTGATGGCCACCGCGGAGAACAACCGCGACTACCGGGGTGCGGATCAGGCGGCGGCGCTGCTGCGGCGGGCGGTGGACGGCACACCCCCGGGTGAACCGGAGCGGCTGCACTACCTGTCCGCCCTCGGCAGGGTGCACCGCGACCAGTTCCAGCACCTCGGCCGGCAGCGTGCCCTGGCGGCCGCGATCGACGCGCACCGGGAGAGCCTGGAGTCCACCCCGGCCGGCGATCCCGAACGTCCGGTCCGGCTGTTCAACCTCGGCAACGTGCTGGGCGACCGGTACGAGGTCGACGCCGCCCCGGGGGACCTGGACGAGTCGATCATCCTGCTGCGGGACGCCGCCCGGGCTGCCGGCGTCAGCCCGTCGGTGCGCGCCATGGCGCGCGCCAACCTCGGGCAGCGGCTGCGGGACCGGTGGCGGCTGCGGCGCCGGCCGGCCGACCTCGACGAGGCGGTCGACGCGTTCGCCGCCGCCCGGGCAGCGGGCGATCCACGGTTCGCCGCGCTGCACGGCACGGCGCTCGCCGAACGGTTCCTGCGCGACCGCGCGCCGGCCGACCGGGATGCGGCGATCGAGGCGTACCGGGCGGCGCTGACCGGGTTCGGCGGGCTCGAACCGGAGTTGGCCGGGACGGCGCGGGCCGGGCTGGCCACGTTGCTCGCCGAGCGGCACGAGGCCGACGGCGACCCGGCCGACCTCGACGCGGCGATCGAGGCGTACCGGGCGGCGGCGGCCGGTCGGGGCTCGGCCCACGGCGGCATGGACCCCGACGAGATACGGCACGCGGTGGCCGCTCTGCTGGTGACCCGGTACGAGCGGTGGCGGCGGACCGACGACATCACCGAGGCGGTGCGGCTGCTCCGCGACGGCGTCACCGTCGCCGGGGAACCGGCGCAACGGGCCCGCCGCCTCGCCGACCTCGGCTACGCGCTGGGCCGCGGGCACGCCGACCTGGGCGGGGTGACCGCGCTGCGGGCCGCCCGGGACGCGTTGACCGAGGCCGAGACGCTGCTCGCCCGCGCCGACCCGCTGCGCCACCAGGTGCTCAACAACCTGGGCAACACCCTGCGCGAACTGTCCGACCTGGCGGGCGAACCGGCGCTGCTGGAGCCCGCCGCCGTGGCGCTGCGGGCCGCGGTTGCCGCCGTCGCACCGGATGCCGTCCTGCTGCCCCGGTACCGTTCGAACCTGGGCCTGGTGCTGCAGGGCCTGTTCGCCTCCACCCAGGACCTGGCCACCCTGACCGAGGCGATCCAGGTGCTGGGACAGGTGACCGGGACCGTGCCGCCCGGGCACCCCGACCGGCTGCCGGCGCTGACCAACTACGGCTCGGCGTTGAACCGCCGGGTGGAGCTCGCCCTGGGCGGCGCGCTGCCCGCCGGTGGTGAGCCCGCCGACGAGGTCGCGGCCGGCATCGCCGACGACTCCGACGCCGCGGTGACGGCGCTACGCGAGGCGGTGGAGCTGGCCGAGCAGGAGTCCGAGCCGGCCGAGTACACCCAGGCGGTCGCCACCCTGGCGCTGGCCCATCTGCTGCGGCACCGCCTGCGCGGCGACCCGGCCGCACTGGACGAGGCGGTCCGGCTGCTGCAACCGTTGAGCGAGCACCAGCCGTCGGCCGGGGGTGACCGGCACCGGATCCTCACCAACCTCGGTAGCGCGTTGCTGCTGCGCTACCGGGCCGGCCGCGACGACGCGGACGCCAGCGCGATGCTGGCCGCCTACCGGGCGGCGGTCGAGGCGCTGCCCGTCGAGCACCCCGCGCGCACCATGTGCCTGAGCAACCTGGCCACCGCCCTGGAAGCCGTCGCGGGCCCCGCCGCCGGCGCTGGTTCCGGCGACCCCTCCGTGCTGGTCGAGGCGACCGCCGCGCTGCGTGCCGCCGCCGCGACGGAGTCCGCGCCGTCGCTGCTGCGGGCGTCGGCGGCCAGCCGGTGCGCCGAACACGCCGCCGCGGCGGGGGACCTGCCGGCCGCGCTCGACGGGTACGCCACGGCCATCGAGCTGATCGACCTGGTGGCCTGGCACGGCATGGACCCCGACGACCAGGCCCGCCTGCTCGGGCTGTTCCCCGGGCTGGCCAGCGACGCGGCGGCGGTCGCCGTCGCGTTCGACCGCCCGGAGCGCGCCGTCGAACTGCTGGAGTACGGCCGGGGCGTCCTGCTGACCCGGGCGCACGACGCGAGCGCCGACCTGGCCGCGCTGCGCGCCCGGGCTCCCCGGCTGGCCGCCCGGCTCACCGACCTGCAGGCCGCCCTCGACGGCTTCGCCACGCCGCCGCCGGTCGCTTCCGTGTCGCCGGTCGACCCGCTGTCCTCCGGCGGCGTGCTGTCACCGGGCGGGTGGGGGAGCGGCGTGGCGTCGGCGGCCGGGTCGACCCCGGAGCAGCGGTACGACCTCGCCACCCGCCGACGCGACCTGCTCGCCGAGATCCGCGACCAGCCGGGCTTCGCCGACTTTCTCCGTCCACCGCCGTTCGCCACCCTGGCCGGGGCCGCTGTCGGTGGTCCGGTGGTGCTGGTCAACGTCGCAGCCCGGCGGTGCGACGCACTGGTGGTCGCCGACGGTCGGGCCACCGTGGTGCCGCTGCCCGGGCTGACCCTGGCCGACCTGGTCGCCCGCACGGCGGGCTTCCTGACCGCGATCGCGGTGCTCACCGGGGCGGCGGCGCCGGACGGCCCCGAGCCGGCGGCACAGCGACGCCGGGCGGCGGCGCGGACGGAGGTCGGCCAGACACTGGACTGGCTGTGGAGGGTGGTCGCCGCACCGGTGCTCGACGCCGCCACCCCCGGGCCGAGGCCGTCGGACGCGTCGACCGTCGACCCGTCCGGCCCCGTACCGGACTGGCCACGGTTGTGGTGGTGCCCGACCGGGCTGCTCACCCTGCTGCCGTTGCACGCTGCCGGCCCGCTCGACGGCGGCGACGGGGTGCTGGACCGGGTGGTGCCGTCGTACACCGCGTCGCTGCGAGCGCTGGGGCACGCCCGGCGCGGCGTTCCGGCCCGGCCCGAGCCGGTCGACTCGGCGCTGGTCGTCGGCATGCCGCAGACCCCCGGCCTGGCCGACCTGCCCGGCGTCGACCGGGAGGTGGAGATCGTCCGTCGGCACCTGCCACGGGTCCGCGCACTGCTCGGCCCGGCGGCCACCCCGGCGGCGGTGCTCGCCGCGCTGCCCGGCCAGCCGGTCGCCCACCTGTCCTGTCACGGCACCCAGGACCTGCGCGCCCCGGCGTGGGGCCGCCTCGCGCTGGCCGGCGGCCCGCTGCACGTACGGGACCTGTGGCGGCCCGCCGGCAGCCCGGCCGCGCTGGCCGTCCTGTCGGCCTGCGAGACGGTGCGCGGCGGCGCGGCCCTGCCCGACGAGGCGCTCACCCTCGGCACCGCGTTCCAGCTCGCCGGGTTCCGGCACGTCATCGGCGCGCTCTGGTCCATCTCGGACGCGTTGACCGTGCGACTCTGCGCCGACCTGTACGCGGGCCTGGCGGTGCCCGGCGGGATCGCACCGGACCGGGCGGCGGTGGCCCTGCACCAGGCGGTCCGCCGGCTCCGCGCCGTCCTGCCCGACCGGCCCGACACCTGGGCCGGCTACGCCCACCTCGGCCCCTGACCGGTGCCGCCACCCGGTGCGGAGTTACCGGGTTGGCCCGGTGGAGACGGCGGCTGGCGGATCGTGGCGGGCGGGCGCGTACCAGGTCACGCCCACCGCGGCGACGAGCAGCGCGGTGCAGAGCAGCACGAGCCGTACCCCGGTCCGCAGCGACCGGACCGCCGCCATCGCCTCCAGGTGGTCGCCGAGCGGGGCCGGCGGAAGCGCCGCCACCGGGGTCACCGCCAGCCGGCCGTGCGCCGCGCGCAGCAGCGCCAGCGCCCCGCCCACGCCCGCCAGCAGCGCGGCGAGCAGCAGGACCCCCACCAGCGCACCCCACCCCGGCGCGAGCGTCGTGACGTCGGTGCGCCCCCGGATCAGGCTGAACCCGACGAGCGCCACCAGCAGCCCGCCAAGGCCGTTGCGCCAGGCCACCGCCGCCGCGCGGACCCGCTCCAACTCGCCGCGCAGCAACCCGGCCAGCTGCTGCGCCCGGTGCAGGTCGTCGACGGTCGCGGGCGGCCCCGGGCGGAGCCGGATCACGCCTCGACCTCCAGCCGCAGCGTCCAGTACGCGCCGCAGCCGCGCAGCCCGGCGGGGCGCGACGGATGGTCGGCCTCGCACTCGCAGAGCACCGTCCGGTAGCCCGGGTCCGGGGCGGCAGCCGGCGTCTCCCGCCGGAACAGCTCGTCGACCACTGTGCTGGTGGTCGTGTGGTCGCAGCGGGGGCACCGCCCGCTGAGCAGCACCGCGAACCCGAACTCCCGCACCGTGAAGCCCGCCGCGGCCTGCGCCGCGTACGCCTCGTCGGTGACCTCGACGTACGGCAGCGTGCCCGCCGCCGCTTCGTCGTCGCGCATCCCGACCTCCCACCGCCGCCGTCCGGACCGTCCACCGTAGTCGGTGCCGCCACCGGCTCGCCCGACGTGTCGGATGGCCACCAGCGGCCTGATCGTCGGGGGGCGGCCACCGCGTCGCGCGGCCCGACCGGGGCCAGTTGAGCGGAGCGACAGGTGCGACCGCCACCGGCGTGCGACGCTGGGCGCGTGCCGGTGACGCCGGTCCGGGCAGCCGGGCCGGTGGGTTCCCGGCCGACGGCGGAGGGAGCACCCATGGCGGGAGTGCCGCAGGTCGACTTCGCGCTCGACACGTACGAGTGCGTCGTGATCTATCCCGGCGCGGCCGGACGGGCCCTGCCCCCCGAGACCGTGCAGCGGTTGCAGGCCGAGCACGCCGAGCACATGCAGGCGTTGCAGCGCCGCGGGATCATCCTCGTCGCCGGCTCGATCGACGGGACGACCAACAACCCGGAACCGCCGATCGGTTTCGGGCTGGCCCGCACCGGCAGCGTCGAGGACGTGCGCAGCGTGCTGGAGGCCGACCCGGCGGTGCAGGCCGGGCTCTACCGGCTGGACGTGCTGACCTTCCTCTGCCCGGCGGGCTCGTTGGAGTTTCCGCTGGCCAAGGCCCAGAGCTGACCGATCGAGCCATCGGCGCCTGTCGTGATGGTGACGGCGGTCGGCGGCCCGCCGGTGCTACGGTCGCGCCCACCGAGGACCGCCGTCGGGGCGCACCCCGCGTCGTCGACCGGCCCCGGTCGAGGAGTCGCCATGAGCTCCGCCGCCACCCCCGATGTCGCCTCGGCCACCGCCCGGCTGCGCGCTCTGCTCGGTGACCGGCTCCACGAGCCGGGCGATCCCGGGTTCGTCGCGGCCACCCGCCTGTGGAACGCCGCCGTGGAGCGTGCGCCCGCGCTGGTCGCCCGGTGCCTGGACGTCGAGGAGGTCGCCAGCGTCGTCGGTATCGCCGCCCGCTGCCACCTGCCGCTGTCGGTCCGCTCCGGCGGGCACGACTGGGCCGGCCGGGCGCTGCGTGACGGCGGCCTGGTGCTCGACCTGACCGGCCTGCGCGCGGTCCAGGTCGACCCGGACGCGGCCACGGTGACCGTGGCCGGCGGCGCGACCGCCGGCGACCTGCTGACCGCCGCCGGCCCGTACGACCTGGTGGTGCCCACCGGGGTGGTCCGCGACGTGGGAATGGCCGGGCTCACCCTCGCCGGCGGGTACGGCCCGCTGTGCGGCCGGTTCGGTCTGGCCCTGGACAACCTGATCGGGGCGGAGGTGGTTCTCGCCGACGGCCGCCGGGTCACCGCCGACGCCGACCACGACGCCGAGCTGTACTGGGCGCTCCGCGGTGGCGGCGGCAACCTGGGCGTCGTCACCGCGCTGCGCTACCGGGCGCACCGGCTGCCCGCCGTCCTGGCCGGCATGATCATGTTCGCGCTCTCCGAGGCGCCCGCCGTCCTGCGCGGGTACGCCGCCCTCCTCGCCGAGGCCCCGGACGAGCTCACCGTGATGGCGGGTTTCCTGCCCGGCCCGGCCGGCGAGCCGGTGATCTTCGTCTGCCCGTTCTACAGCGGCACGGACCTGGACCTGGGTCGCCCGTGGGTGGACCGGCTGCGCGCGCTGGGCGTTCCGCTGCTCGACCAGGTCGGCCCGCTGCCGTACGCGGAGGCGCTGCGGATGTTCGACGGCGGGATGGTCGACGGCAACCACTACCTGCTGCGGACCCGTTGGCTGCCCACCCTCACCGACGGCGCGGTCGACGTGCTGGTCGACGCCGCCCGGCAGGTCAGCTCGCCGTTCTCCGCGCTGGCCCTGCACCACTTCCACGGCGCGGCCAGCCGGGTCCGGCTCGCCGACACGGCGTTCGGCCTGCGCGCGGACCACCTGCTGACCGAGATCATTGCCGTGTGGCCGCCGGGCGGGGTCGTGGGGCCGCACCGGGACTGGGCCGAGCGCACCTCGGCGGCGCTCGCCCCGCACGCCCTGCCCGGTGGCTACCCCAACCTGCTCGCCCCGGAGGAGACCGACCGGGTCCGGTCGGCCTACGGCGCGAACTGGGCGCGGCTGCGCCGGGCCAAGCGGCGCTACGACCCGCGTGACCTGCTCACCGCGGTGCCCACCCTGCCGCCGGTGGGGCACGCCGGGTGAGCGGCCGGCGGGAGCACCCCGAGGGTGTGCGGCGGCAGAGGCGTACGATTCCCGGCGCGCGGTCGCCGATGCCCGTCGCCACAACGTTCCCGGTGCGGTTCCGCCCGCCGGCCCGACGCGCACCGCGCGTCGTTGGACAACTGTTCCGCTGCCTGCAAGGGGTCGGCCCCGAGTCCGACCTGAAGGAGAGACTAGCCTGATGGGCGTGACACGCCGCGCGAAGATCGTCTGCACTCTTGGTCCCGCCACCTCGTCCCCGGAGCGCATCCGGGGCCTCGTCGAGGCCGGCATGAACGTGGCCAGGCTCAACTTCAGCCACGGCAGCCACGCCGACCACGAGGCGGTCTACCGACTGGTCCGGGAGGCGTCCGAGGCGGCCGGTAAGCCGGTGGCCGTCCTCGCCGACCTCCAGGGTCCCAAGATCCGGCTCGGCAAGTTCGCCGACGGCCCGCACGAGTGGCGCACCGGCGACTCGGTCGTGATCACCGGCGACGACATCATCGGCACCAAGGAGCGGGTCTCCTGCACGTACACGAGGCTGCCGCACGAGGTGAAGCCCGGTGACCGCCTGCTGATCGACGACGGCCGGGTCGCCGTCGAGGTCACCGACGTCACGGGCAACGACATCCGCTGCCTGGTCACCGAGGGTGGGCCGGTCTCCAACAACAAGGGCGTCTCGCTGCCCAACGTGGCGGTCAGCGTGCCGGCCATGTCGGAGAAGGACGCCGAGGACCTGCGCTTCTCCCTGGGGCTCGGCGTCGACCTGGTCGCCCTCTCCTTCGTCCGCTCGGCCGAGGACATCAAGCTCGTGCACGGCATCATGGCCGAGGAGGGCGTGTTCCGGCCGGTGCTGGCCAAGGTCGAGAAGCCGGAGGCGGTGGAGCACCTCGAGGCCATCGTGCTGGCCTTCGACGGCGTCATGGTCGCCCGTGGTGACCTCGGTGTCGAGATGCCGCTGGACCAGGTTCCGCTGGTGCAGAAGCGGGCCGTGCAGCTCTGTCGGGAGAACGCCAAGCCGGTCATCGTGGCCACCCAGATGCTCGACTCCATGATCGAGAATTCCCGCCCCACCCGGGCGGAGGCCTCCGACGTGGCCAACGCGGTCCTCGACGGCGCGGACGCCGTGATGCTGTCCGGCGAGACCAGCGTCGGCAAGTACCCGGTCCTGACCGTCAGCACCATGGCCAAGATCGTGATGACCACCGAGTCCGGCTCGATCGGCGTGCCCCGGTTGCAGCACGACCCGCGCACCCACGGTGGCGCGCTCACCGTGGCCGCCTCGTCGATCGCCCGCGCCATCAACGCCAAGGCGCTGGTCGCCTTCTCGCAGACCGGCGACACCGTCCGTCGGCTGTCCCGGCTGCACTGCGACCTGCCGCTGCTGGCCTTCACCCCGGTCCCCGAGGTGCGCAGCCAGCTCGCCCTGACCTGGGGCGTGGAGACCTTCCTGATGCCGTTCGTGCAGCACACCGACGACATGTTCCGCCAGGTCGACGAGGCGCTGCTCGGTCTCAACCGGGCCAACCCGGGCGACTACGTGGTGATCGTGGCGGGCAGCCCGCCCGGCACCCCCGGCTCGACCAACACGCTGCGCGTACACCAGCTCGGCTCGCTGGTCGACGCGGCGTCGGCGCGGGCGCTGCAGTGAGCGACAGCCCGGTCGCGGTCGGCCAGGCGGCGGTGGACCAGCTCCTGGAGGTGCTCGACCTCGACCCGACCGGGGAGATGACCTTCCGGGGGATGAGCCCGCCGGTCGGTCCGCAGCGGGTGTACGGCGGCCAGGTCGCCGGTCAGGCCCTGGTCGCCGCCGGCCGCACGGTCGACCCGGAGCGGTTCGTGCACTCGCTGCACGGCTACTTCGTCCGGCCGGGCGACCCGGTCGAGCCGATCGAGTACCAGGTGGAGAACATCCGCGACGGCCGGTCCTTCTCCGTCCGCCGCGCGGTCGCGCTCCAGCACGACAAGCCGATCTTCTTCATGTCGGCGTCCTTCCAGCGGGCCGAGGAGGGTCTGGACCACCAGGCCCCGGCCCCGCTGGAGGTGCCGTCGCCGCAGGACGTGCCGACGATGACCGACCGGCTGTCCCGCTACCCGGAGCGGCTGGGCATCTGGGGTCAGATCCCGCGTCCGATCGACGTGCGCTACGTCGGCGAGCCCGGCTGGGTCCGCCCCGGTGACCGGCCCGCCGACCCGCACCAGCGGGTCTGGATGCGCATCGACGGCAAGCTGCCGGACGACCCGCTGCTGCACGCCTGCGCGCTCACCTACGCCTCGGACCTCACCCTGCTGGACTCGGTGCTCTCCGTGCACGGCGAGGTGTGGGGGCCTGGCGGTGTGGTCGGTGCGAGCCTCGACCACGCGCTCTGGTTCCACCGGCCGTTCCGCGCCGACGAGTGGTTCCTCTACGACTGCTGGAGCCCGTCGGCGTCCGGCGCGCGAGGGCTGGCCACCGGCCGGATGTTCACCACCGACGGCCGGCAGATCGCCAGCGCCGTCCAGGAGGGTCTGCTGCGCCGCGTCGGCGCCTGACGCTGTCGGTCATCCCCGCCGGGTGCTCACCCGGCGGGGATCACTGTCCGGACGCTGGTGTCACGGCTGATGGATGGCCTCGCCGGCGATTTCGATCTGCACCGTCCTGCCCACCAGAACTCCGCCACTTTCCAGCGCCACGTTCCAGAGCAGGTCGTAGTCCTCGCGGTTGATGTCGGCCGTCGCGCTGAATCCGAAGATGTTCTGCCCGTACGGATCACGACGGGCGCCACCGAAACTCACCTGAAGGTCGACCGCCCGGGTGATCCCCTTGATTGTCAACTCACCGGTGAGCACGAATCGGCCGGGAGTGGGCTCTGGCTGCGGGGGCACATTGTGACGTCTGCCTCGTGCGCCGAGACGGTGGTTTCGTAGCCGGGCCCACTGGAAGATCGGGTCCTCGTTGCCCTTCCAGTTGATGCCCGTGCTTCGATATTCGAGAGTGGGATAGCGCTCCACGTCGAGGAAGTCGGCACTCATCAGATGCGTGTCCCGGTCGACGCTGCCGGTGGTGATGCTCGCCGTCTGGATGGTCGCGGTCACCGAGGAGAGCAGGGGATCCTCGGCCACCGAGATCTGGGCCGTCGCCTCGGCGAACTCGCCGCGTACCGGGCTCACCATCATGTGCCGGGACAGAAAACCGATCCGCTTGTGCGCCTGATCGAGACGATAGGTGCCGGCCGCCGGGATGGTCATTCCATCCCAGGTGCGTGTCGCGATATCGGTCATCGTGTTGCCTTCCCCCCGAGCTGCACACGGGTGTTTATCAATATCTGCCGGAGCGTCGCGCAAACGGTCAGACAGTCGCACTTCACGCCCAGCATAGGGACGCTCCCGAGCGGCGTTTCGGGCCCCACCTAACGGTGGTTCATGACGCACTTCACCATTCCTGGACGCCCGGTGGCGCCGCGTACGAACAAATGCGGTTGTCGTCGATGCGTGGCCGATCGGCCCAGGGTCGCCCGTCCGGCTGGCCGGGCGGAGGGCTAACCTTGCCGGCATGCGCCTCTCCGCCCGGGTCGACTACGCCCTCCGTGCGGCCGCCGAGCTCGCCGCGACGGCCAGTGGCCCGGGGCGGGGCCGGCCGGTCACCGCCGAGCAGATCGCCCGGGCGCAGGAGATCCCGCCGAAGTTCCTGGAGAGCATCCTGCTCCAACTGCGTCGGGGTGGCATCGTGCACGCGCAGCGCGGCCCGGAGGGCGGCTACTGGCTGGCCCGCCCGGCCGAGGAGATCTCGCTGGCCGACGTGATCCGGGTGATCGACGGGCCGCTCGCGCACGTACGCGGACAGCGCCCGGAGCAGCTCGGCTACCACGGTCCGGCACGGGCGCTCCAGGAGGTCTGGATCGCGCTGCGCGCCAGCGAGCGCGAGATCCTGGAGTTGGTCAGCGTCGCCGACGTGGCCGCCGGCACGCTGCCCGCCCGGGTCACCGAGCTGGCGGCCGACCCGCGCGCCTGGATCTGACCGCCGGCGTCCCACCCACCGATCAGACCCTTGACCCGGGCCTCTCCGTGCCGCATTGTCGACCAAGTCGGTAGGAGAAGCCGAAAAGTCAGGGGGCGCTCGTGCGCAAGCTGCTGGTCCTCGCTCTGGTCGGGCTCGCCGCGCAGCTCGTCGACGGCTCGCTCGGCATGGCGTACGGGCTGACGTCGTCCACCCTGCTGCTGGTCGTCGGGGTTTCCCCGGCCGCCGCCTCCGCGTCGGTGCACCTGGCCGAGATCGGCACCACGCTCGCCGCCGGGGTGGCGCACTGGCGGTTCGGCAACGTCGACTGGCGGGTGGTGACCCGCATCGCCCTGCCCGGCGCGATCGGCGCGTTCGCCGGCGCGACCCTGCTCAGCTCGATCTCCACCGAGTCGGCCGCGCCGTGGATGGCCGGCATCCTCTTCACGCTCGGCGCGTACCTGCTGGTGCGCTTCGCCCGACCGCTGCGAACCAACCGGGCCGGCGGGCGGCTGCGCGGGCGCTTCCTCGGCCCGCTCGGCCTGGTCGCCGGCTTCGTCGACGCCACCGGCGGCGGGGGCTGGGGCCCGGTGGCCACCCCGGCGCTGCTGGTCTCCGGTCGGATGGAGCCGCGCAAGGTGATCGGCTCGGTGGACACCGCCGAGTTCGTGGTGGCCGGCTCGGCCAGCGTCGGCTTCCTGATCGGGCTGGGCACCGAGGGGTTCCTGCTGCCCACCGTGGCCGCCCTGCTCATCGGAGGGCTCATCGCCGCCCCGCTGGCCGCCTGGCTGGTGCGCATCGTGCCGGCCCAACTGCTCGGCGCGGCGATCGGTGGCGTGATCGTGCTGACCAACGCCCGCACCCTGATCCGGTCCGCAGGGCTGGACGGCCCGGTCCGCCCCGTGCTCTACGCCGTCCTGGTCGTCGGCTGGGTGGCCGCACTCGTGCTGGCCGTGCGGGCGCTCCGGCCCACCCGTAAAGCCGTCACCGTTTTGCCGTCGCCGGCCGCCGTCGAGCCGGCCGGCGCCCCGGTCCGGACCTCCGCCGGGCCGGGCGCCGCCGGCGACGCCGCGCCGGTCAGCCTGACCACCGTCGGTACGCCGACCGCCCGTTGACCCTGGCCAGCACCCGGGGCCGGCTCCGCCAGTTTGGCCGTTTCAGGAAGCCCGCCACGGTCCGGCGGCACCAGAGGGGGACACCTCCGCTCTCCGGTGCGATACCTCTGAGTCATCAATATGACGCACAGGTATCGCGCTCGCGGGAGTGAGCCGGACGCGACGGGCGGCGGTCAGCGGGCCAGCAGTTCGTCGGCGGTGTCGACGAGCAGCGTCCACGCCTCGTCGACGTGCCGCTCGATGGTCTGCGGTGAGCCGACCGCCAGTCGCAGCGTGTACCGGCCGGCGACCCGGGTGTGCGTCAGGTGGACCCGCCCGCTGCGGTTGATCCGGGCCAGCAGCTCGGTGTTGGCGTCGTCGTCGGCGCGCAGCCGGAAGCAGACCAGCGAGAACGGGTGCGCCGCGGCCAGCTCGAACCGGTCGTCTGCCCGGATCCGGTCGGCGAACCGGGCGGCCAGCGCCACCCCGGAGCGGATGTGCGCCCGCAGCCCCTCCACGCCGTACCAGCGCAGCACGAACCACAGCTTCAGCGCCCGGAACCGGCGGCCCAGCGGGACCTGCCAATCCCGGTAGTCGATGACCGCGCCGGACTCGCTGGCCGCGTTGCGCAGGAACTCCGGCAGCACGGTCAGCGCCTCGACCAGCTCGCCGCGGTCGGCCACCCAGAACGCGTCGCAGTCGAAGCCGGTGAGCAGCCACTTGTGCGGGTCGAAGCAGTACGAATCGGCGTACTCCAGACCGTTGTGCGACCAGCGCAGCTCGGGGCAGACGGCGGCGGCGCCGGCGTACGCGGCGTCCACGTGCAGCCAGATCCCGTACTCGGCGCAGACGGCGCCGATCTCCGCCACCGGGTCGACGGCGGTGGTGGAGGTGGTGCCGATGGTGGCCACCACGATGGCGGGCACGTCCCCGGCGGCGAGGTCGGCCTCGATCGCCGCTCGCAGTGCGGCCGGCCGGAGCGCCTGGGTCTCCGGGTCCACCTCGATCGCGCGGACCCCGTCGCTGCCCAGCCCGGCGATCCGCGCGGCCTTCTCGATGGAGGAGTGCCCGTGTGTGGAGGTGTAGGCGCGGTAGCGCCGGTCGATGCCGGTCTCGCGCCAGCGGCCCCCGCTGGCCCGGTGCAGCGCGGCCAGGGTGGCCACCAGTGTCGCCGAGGAGGCCGAGTCCTGGATGACACCGCCACCGGCGCTGGTCGAGCGGAACCGCGACGGAAGGTCCAGCAGTTGCGCCAGCCAGTCCATCAGCACGGTCTCCAGCTCGGTACAGGCGGGGCTGGTGGCCCAGAGCATGCCCTGCACGCCGAGCCCGGAGCTGACCAGGTCGCCGAGCACGCTGGGGCCGGAGGTGTTCGCCGGGAAGTAGCCGAAGAACCCCGGGTGCTGCCAGTTGGTCAGCCCCGGTACGACGATCGCGTCCAGATCGGTGAGAACCGCCTCGACGGGTTCGCCGGCGGTGGGCGGCGTGGCCGGCAGGGCGGCTGCCACGGTGCCCGGCGGGTCGGACGGAGTGACGGGTCGCTGCTCCAGCGTCGCCCAGTAGTCGGCGATCCAGTCCACGACGGCGTGGCCAGCGCGACGAAACTCGTCGGGGGTCATGTGGGCAACCATCCGACGAGTCGATCAGGTGCGCCCGCCTCGGGGCAAGACGTCAGACAGGCCAGCATCGATAACACACAAGGTGCCGTATCGCCACCCCCGGTAACACGAAATCGGCGTCGCGGGCCTGTTGACCTAGCAATCCCCAGCTACTAGGTTCGATGGCTCGGGGGATTTGATGCATGGAAGGTGGACAATCAGTGAAGGTGGCATCCCGGAAGGCTGTTCGGCTGGCGATGGCCGGATTCCTGACGAGCGTCGCGGTGGCCGGTACGACGTTGACCGGGGCTGGCCCCGCGTTGGCGGGTAACTGCTCAATTGCCGGTTGCGGAGTGGTGCGCAACGACTCGGCACACCCGGTGACAATTGCGGACTGGTGCGACGGTGCCGGTTCCTGTGGCACGTCCTACCTGCTCAAGCCGGGTGAGGTCTCCACGAAGTACAAGAGGGACACGGACACGTTCGCGCTGCAGTGCACCGGTAACTACTACCGTTACTACGGTGATCTGCTCCAGACGTCGGCCGCCTACAAGTGGATTCGCATTTCTGACGGCAATTCTGCCCGCGTCGTCAACCAGAACTGCTGATTCGGTAGGCGAACCCAGGCGCCCGGCCCGGCGGTGAATACACCTACGGGCCGGGTCCCGCCTTTCCTGCCGATCTGGCGAGCTGGTGCGGCGTGCGGCAATGTCGGTCGATCCGCCGGCAATTCCGCAGGCGCTCAACGGGACGGCGGACGTCGATGTTGCGCGGCGGAAAGCGCTTGCCTTACGATGCGCCTTGAGTCGGATCCGTGAGTTCCAGGGCGTTCAACCCCGATCAGATCGCCGCTCGTCGCGGTCGCGGCGGACGAGTCCACCGTGCCTACCGGGCAGGCCGGAGGACGCGCGGCGATCACCGGATCCCCGGAGGCAATTCATGCACCCGTCCAGACAGCGGATGACCCTGCTCGCCGCCATGACCGTGACAGCCGTCGCGGCCGGCGTCGTCGGTGCGGTCGTCGCCTCGGCCGCCGCCAGCGGCTGCCGGGTCGACTACCAGGTCACCAACCAGTGGCAGGGCGGCTTCGGCGCCACCGTCACCGTCACCAACCTCGGCGACCCGGTCACCGGCTGGGCCCTCACCTGGTCGTACGGCGCTGGCCAGCAGGTCACGCAGGCGTGGAACGCGGGCGTCGGCCAGTCCGGCGCCCAGGTCACCGCGCGCAACGTCGACCACAACGCCGTCATCGCCACCAACGGCACCGCGGCGTTCGGCTTCAACGCCTCGTGGACCGGCAGCAACCCGGCGCCGACCAGCTTCACACTCAACGGCGTCACCTGCACCGGAGCCGCACCCACCACTCCGCCGCCGAGCACCCCGCCGCCCACCACCGCACTGCCGCCCTCGGCTGGGGCCCTGCAGATGGAGGACCTGGACCGGGGGCTGGTCAGCGTCCGCTCCGGCAGCGGCAACCTGGTCTCCTGGAGGCTGCTCGGCACCGAGACCTCCGGCGTCGCGTTCAACCTCTACCGGGGTTCCACCCGGGTCAACGCCAGCCCGATCACCGGCGCCACCACGTACCTCGACAGCGGTGCGGCGGCCGGTTCGGCGTACACCGTCCGCGCAGTGGTGGGCGGCGTCGAGCAGGCCGCGTCGGCACCCGCCCTCCAGTTCGGCGCCGGCTACCTGGACGTGCCGTTGCAGGTGCCACCGGGCGGCAGCACCCCCAGCGGGGAGAGCTACACCTACAGCGCAGGCGACGCCTCCGTCGGCGATCTCGACGGCGACGGACGCTACGAGATCGTGCTCAAGTGGGAGCCGTCGAACGCCAGGGACAACTCCCAGTCCGGCTACACGGGTGTCGTCTACGTCGACGCGTACACCCTCGCCGGGGCCCGGTTGTGGCGCGTCGACCTGGGCCGCAACATCCGCGCCGGCGCCCACTACACCCAGTTCCAGGTGTACGACTACGACGGCGACGGGCGGGCCGAGGTGGCCATGAAGACCGCCGACGGCACCCGCTCGGGCACCGGCCAGGTGATCGGTTCCGCCTCGGCGGACCACCGCAACTCCGGCGGCTACGTGCTCGCCGGCCCCGAGTACCTGACCATGTTCGACGGACAGACCGGCGCCGTGCTGTCCACCGTGAACTACGACCCGCCGCGCGGCACGGTGTCGTCCTGGGGTGACTCGTACGGCAACCGGGTGGACCGGTTCCTCGCCGGCACCGCGTACCTGGACGGGCAGCGCCCCTCCCTGATCATGGCGCGGGGCTACTACACCCGTGCGGTGATCGCGGCCTGGGACTTCCGCGACGGCACGCTGCGCAGGCGCTGGACGTTCGACTCGAACGCCTCCGGCAACGGCGCCGCCGCGGGTCAGGGCAACCATCAGCTCTCCGTCGCCGACGTCGACGGCGACGGCCGCCAGGAGATCGTCTACGGTGCCGCCACCATCGACGACAACGGTCGGCTGCTCTACTCGACGGGCAACGGGCACGGTGACGCCCTGCACGTCGGCGACCTGGACCCGAGCCGTTCCGGCCTGGAGGTGTTCAAGGTCGACGAGGACGCGAGCAAGCCCAGTTCCTGGTTCGCCGACGCCCGTACCGGTCAGATCCTCTGGTCCACGCCGGCCTCCGGCGACAACGGCCGCGGTGTCTCGGCGGACATCTGGGCGGGCAGCCCCGGCGCGGAGTCGTGGTCGTCGGCGGTTGCCGGGCTGGCCAACACGCGGGGGCAGAACGTCGGCCGCAAGCCGTCGTCGGCCAACTTCCTCGCCTGGTGGGACGGCGACCCGGTGCGGGAACTGCTCGACGGAACGAAGATCGACAAGTACGGCACCAGCGGTGAGACCCGGCTGCTCACCGGCAGCGACGTGGCGTCCAACAACGGCACCAAGTCGACGCCGGCGCTCTCCGGGGACATCCTGGGCGACTGGCGCGAGGAGGTGATCTGGCGGAGCACCGACAGCCGGGCGTTGCGCATCTACAGCACGCCCGTCCCGACCAGCACCCGGATCCACACCCTGATGCACGACCCGCAGTACCGGGTGGCGATCGCCTGGCAGAACACCGCCTACAACCAGCCGCCGCATCCGGGCTTCTTCATCGGCGACGCGATGGCCGCCCCACCCACCCCGAACATCTACCTACGCTGATCTGACCCTGGTGGTGCCGATCAGGGTCGCCTAGGGTGGCAGGCACCGGGCCGCAGCCGCGGAATCCGCTCAGCTCCGGCCCGGTGCGCCACACCGCGGCATTCCCGACCCGTCCCGACCGGGGATGCCGTACCACCACCGGCACCTACGTTAGGCACCGTCAGGGTCGCGGCGGTGACGCTGACGTGAAGATCGTGTTTCAGGCGTCCCGACGCAGGCCGCCCGCGACCTGCTCGGCGATCAGCTCGTACGAGCGCACCCGGTCCTGCACGTCGTAGACGAGCGTGGTCAGCATCAGCTCGTCCGCGCCGGTGCGTTCCTGCAGGTCGGTCAACTGCTGGCGGACCGTCTCCGGTGAGCCCATCGCCTGACCGTCGCGGCGCTGCAGCACGAACTCCCGCTCGATCTCGGTGTACGGGTACGCCGCGGCCTCTTCGGGCGTGGACAGGGGCTCGGGCCGGCCGGAGCGCAGCTTCAGGAACGACAGGGCGCTCGGCCCGGCCAGCCATTCGGCCCGCTCATCGGTCTCCGCGCAGACGGCGTTGACGGCGACCATCGCGTACGGCTTGTCCAGCCACTGTGAGGGCCGGAAGTTCTGCCGGTAGAGCGCGAGCGCCGGCAGCGTGTTCGCCGAGCTGAAGTGGTGCGCGAAGGAGAAGGGCAGGCCGAGCAGGCCGGCCAACTGCGCGCTGAAGCCGCTGGAGCCGAGCAGCCAGACCGTCGGCTGCTCACCGTGCCCCGGGGTGGCGATGATCTGCCCGGGCCGCTCCCCGCTGAAGTAGTTCATCAGGTCGGCCAGCTCGCGCGGGAAGCCCTCGGCGGAGAGCCCCTCCATGGTGCGGCGCAGTGCCAGCGCCGTCACCTGGTCGGTGCCGGGCGCCCGGCCGATGCCGAGGTCGATCCGCCCGGGGTGCAGCGCCTCCAGGGTGCCGAACTGCTCGGCCACCACCAGCGGCGCGTGGTTGGGCAGCATCACCCCGCCTGAGCCGAGCCGGATCGTGGAGGTGTTCGCGGCCAGGTGGGCGAGCAGTACGGCCGGTGCGGAGCTGGCGATCGCCGGCATGTTGTGGTGCTCGGCTACCCAGAACCGGTGGTAGCCCAGCTCCTCGGTGCGGCGGGCCAGCTCGGTGGTGGCCTGCAGGGCCGCGCCGGCGGTGGTGCCCTTGGCGACCGGGGCAAGATCAAGAACAGACAACGGTACGGTGATCACAAGGTCAGCCAACCCGCCGCTGGCCGGCTTTGTTCCTCCTGGCCGGCATTGTCGCCCGACTCACCCGCCCCGCCGTGGCTCAGCCCATCCCGCGGGCCTGTTCGAAGATCAGGCTGGTCTGGGTGTGCTGGACCACCGGATCGACGGCGAGGTGGTCGAGCACGAAGTCGCGCAGCGCGTCCCCGGACGCGGCCCGCACGTGCAGCACGTAGTCCTCCGCACCGGCGACGTGGAACACCGACACCACCCCGGGCAGCCGCACCGACCGGGCCCGGAACGCGTCCACCGCGGCCCGCTCGTGCGCGGTCAGCCGCACCGACACCAGCGCCTGCAACGGCAGGCCGAGCGCTGCCGGATCCACCTCGGCGTGGAAACCACGGATCGCACCGCGCTCGCGTAGGGCCCGGGTGCGGGTCAGGCAGGTCGACGGCGCCACCCCCACCCGTTCGGCGAGGGCGTTGTTCGGTAGCCGGCCGTCGGCGGCCAACTCGGTCAGGATCGCGCGGTCCACCTCGTCCAGGGCGGGGTGCGGCCGCACATCGTTCGGCTCAGGGGGCACCCCACCATCTTCGTCCGAACCTCGCAATAAAACCAGAGCCTCAGACAGAATTATCTTCCATCTCATTGCCCTTCTGCCGGGAGATGTTCGACGCTACCGCCATGACAACGGTGGACACCCGGGCCGTGCACGCCGGCCGCGACGACCTGCGAACGCTCGGCGTGCACGTGCCGCCGATCGACCTGTCCACCACCAACCCCCTGCCGTCGGTCGAGGACGGCGGCAACGCCTACGAGCAGCTCGCCACCGGAGGCCTCCGCCCCGTCGAGGGCGGCTCCGTCTACCAGCGCCTGTGGAACCCCACCGTGGCCCGCTTCGAGACCGCGCTCGCCGAGCTGGAGGGCACCGCGCAGGCGGTGGCCTTCGCCAGTGGCATGGCCGCCCTCACCGCCGCCCTGCTCGCCGCCGGCCGGGACGGCCGCCGGCATGTCGTCGCCGTCCGACCGCTGTACGGCGGCACCGACCACGTGCTCGCCACCGGCCTGCTCGGCACCACCGTCACCTGGGCACGTCCCGACGAGGTCGCCGCCGCCGTCCGCCCGGACACCGCGCTGGTCATCGTCGAGACGCCCGCCAACCCCACCCTCGACCTGGTGGACATCGCCGCCGTCGCCACCGCCGCCGGGGACGTCCCGCTGCTGGTCGACAACACCGTCGCCACACCCGTGCTGCAACGGCCCGCCCGGCACGGCGCCGCCCTCGTGCTGCACAGCGCCACCAAGAGCATCGGCGGGCACGGCGACGTGCTCGCCGGCGTCATCGCCTGCGACGCCGAGTGGGGCGCCCGGTTGCGCCAGGTCCGCGCGGTCACCGGCGCGATCCTGCACCCGCTCGGCGGCTACCTGCTGCACCGCGGGCTGCAGACCCTGCCGCTGCGCGTCCGCGCCCAGCAGGCCAACGCCGAGAAGCTCGCCGGCTGGCTCGCCGAGCACCCCGCCGTACACCGCGTGCACCACCCGTCGGTGCACGACCCGGCGGCGTTGGTCGGCCGGCAGATGGCCGGCCCGGGCAGCCTGCTCGCCTTCGAGGTACGCGGCGGCGCACCCGCCGCGGCCGCCGTCGCCGGCGCCTGCCGGTTGATCACCCACGCGGTGTCCCTCGGTGGCGTGGACACCCTCATCCAGCACCCCGCCTCGCTCACCCACCGGCCGGTGGAGGGCGACGCGAAGCCCGTCGGTGGTCTGCTGCGCCTCTCGGTGGGGCTGGAGGACACCGAGGACCTGCGGGCCGACCTCGCGCAGGCGTTCGCCGCGCTCGGCTGACCGGTCGAGCCGTCGGGGTCAGGTCAGGTCCCGGCCGGCCAGCACCCGTCGGGGCGAGCCCTCCCGGGCCACCCGCAGCATCGCCCGGCCGAGTCGGTCGGTGCTGGTCACCTGGTTCGGGAAGAGCCGGCTCACCACCGGGAACAGCGGGCTGGTCACCGCGTAGAGCGCCTGGTACCAGCGCGTCCGCGACGCGGCGCCGTGCGTCGGCTGGATGAAGCCCGGCCGGGCAGCGTAGCCGTTGGGCAGCAGGTCGAGGACCGCGTTCTCGGTGCGGCCCTTGACCCGCGCCCACATCACCCGGCCCCGCTCGGTGGAGTCGGTGCCGACGCCGGAGACGTAGACGAACGTGACGCTCGGGCTCACCTCGGCCAGCAGGCGCACCGCCGCGAGCGGGTAGTCGTAGCTGACTGTGGTGTACGTCGTCTCGTCGAGGCCCAGCGAGGAGACGCCCAGGCAGTAGAAGCAGGCGTCGACACCGGTCAGCTCGTCGCGGACCGCGTCCAGGTCGCCGACGTCGGCGACGGTGAGCTCGCGCAGCTTCGGGTGCCGCTGCCCGGTCGGCGTCCGGCCGACGGTCAGCACCTCCCGCACGTCGTCGGCGAGCAGGCACTCCCGCAGCACGCCCTGGCCGACCATGCCGGTCGCGCCGAAGATCACCACGCGCATCGGTTCCACTCCTGTCGTCGGTCTCGTCAACCGGGGCGTCCCGGCCTGGACAAGCGTCCCAGGCCGCACCCCCGTCAGTTGATCGACTCGTCTTCGCTGATGTCGGGGCATCCCTGACGCTGCGACCCCGCGAGATCAGGGAAACCAAGTCGATCATGGACAGTCTGCCGGCTGAACCCGTGATCCCGCAGGAACCTGCATCCCGAACCTCAGGGGTGGTCACGACTTTGGGCCGACGTGGCGGTCCAGCGCGGCGACGGCCGCCCGTCGTGCCACCGACAGCGAGTTGGGCCGGTTCATCCGCCAGGCGATGCCGAGCAGGTCGAGCGCCCACTGGCAGAGCCCCATGATGTCGGCCGACTCGTTGCTGAACATGTACCTCGGGTAGACGTACACCTTGCCCCGCACCGTCACACGATTGGCGAACCGGCAGCCGTCGGAGTGGAACAGGCCGCGCAGGAAGTCGCCGGGGTGACGTTCGATGATCGTCCGCTGCCAGTCGGCGAGGACGATCGGCCGCTCGTGCTTCTTGCCGGGGCCGTGCTGGGGAAGCAGGCACGGCCAGTGCACACCGTAGCTCTGCACGTTCACGCAGCCCTGCTGCTGGACGCGCTGCACCTTCGTGGCAAGCACCGCGCGCATTGCCGTGTCGCACTCGGCGATCAGGCCCGGCCAGGTGTTACTGCACGAGATGCGGAGGACCGGCACGCGCGCCGAGGTGACCAGGTGGCCGTCGCCCAGGTAGAGGCCCAGGAGGTAGGCGTAGGCCGGTTCGTCTGTCGGGTTGTCGACGTCTTTCCGACAACGGAAGCACCGCAGAGCCGTCGGCCGCATGAGAGGTGCGGGGCGATCGCGACACCAGTGCCGGACGGTGTAGTAGGGGAGTCGCACGCGGCGGGCGACGTCGGCGATGGTGGCCCCGGACGAGTAGAGCAAACGAGCGTGAGCTCGGATTTCGGGCGGGTGCATGACGCCATCTTCGAACACGCGTGCGTCAATTTTGGTGCCCCCGGTGGGACTCGAACCCACACTGTCGGAGGTTTGAGCTCCGTCTCTCTTCCGGTTGGAGTACAGGGGCCTCCGTAATTCGACCTAGACAGGTTACCCACTACGCTGAGGGCGGTGACACCCGGCTAGGCCAGTGTCGGGTTCTGACTGGTGGGGGTAGGGCTGGTGGCCGAGATGCCGACGGATGCCGAGCGTAGGCGCGTACTGATCGCCGAGGACGAGGCGCTGATCCGGCTGGACCTCGCCGAGATGCTGGTCGAAGAGGGCTACGAGGTGGTGGGGGAGGCCGGTGACGGCGAGACCGCCGTCCGCCTCGCCGAGGAGCTGAAGCCCGATCTCGTCATCCTCGACATCAAGATGCCGATCATGGATGGGCTGGCCGCCGCCGAGCGGATCGCCGGTGCCCGGATCGCCCCGGTGATCATCCTGACCGCGTTCAGCCAGCGTGACCTGGTGGAGCGCGCCCGGGCGGCGGGCGCGATGGCGTACCTGGTGAAGCCCTTCCAGAAGAGCGACCTGGTCCCGGCCGTCGAGATCGCGTTGTCGCGCTACTCGGAGGTCGCCGCCCTGGAGGCGGAGGTCGCCAGCCTGACCGACCGCCTGGAGATCCGCAAGACGGTGGAGCGCGCCAAGGGCGCGTTGATGACCACGTACGGGATGACCGAGCCGCAGGCCTTCAAGTGGATCCAGCGCACGGCGATGGACCACCGGATGACCATGAAGGAGGTCGCCGAGCGGATCCTCGCCGAGACCGCCGGCGGCGAGGTGGCGCAGCCGACCGTGTGACCAGTCCGGCGGGCTCCGCGTCCGCCGACGGATCGATAGCATCACCTGCGTGTCCGTCCGGCGTGGGGTCGCGGTGCTCGGGGTTGTCGTCACGCTGCTCGCCGGCTGCCGGTCCGCCCGCGACGAGAGCCCTCCCGAGCCGGTCCGGCCGCGGTGGCAGGCATCCGATCTTCCGGCACCGCCGGGCGCCCCGGGCCGACTCGTGGTGCGCGACGCGGCTGCCTGCGCGGGCCGGTGGTATGTGGTCGGCGCCGTCGCCGGCCCCGACGGCTCGACCCGGCCGGCCGCGTGGCGAAGCACCGACGGCCGCAGCTGGTCGCCGCTGCCGCTGCACCCGATCAGTTACTACGGTGAGCGAGCGATCCTCTACGCCGTGGGCTGCCACGAGGGCCGGGTCGCGGTCATCGGGGCCAGGGCCGGCGGCGCGCACGGCAATCCCCGGGTACGGACCTGGCGGCAGGACGCCGACGGCGGCCTGACCGAGGTGCCGGCGGAGTTCGAGCTGTACGGCGGGCCGGACGCGGTCAGCGCGAGCCGTATCGCGGGCGGCGGCGACGGCTGGTTGATCGCGGGTGCCCGCACCGGCGGTGCGTCGGTCTGGCACTCCCCGGACGCCGCCGACTTCCAGCTCGTCGACCAGGCCCCGGCGCTCGCCAGTGAACCTGCCCTGACGACGCTCGCCACCGACGCGCTGGCGGCGGCCGACGGCTGGTTGGTGAGCGGCGCGGGGCGCCCGGCGGGTCGAGCCGACCGTGATCCGTTTGTCTGGTTCTCCGAGGACGCCCGGGCGTGGACGCGGGTGGCGCTCCCGGCGACGGGCGAGGACGAGGTCGTGCAGCGCCTCCTGCGGGTCGGTTCCGTCGTGTACGCCCTGGGAGTGCGGGGGAGCGCCTTCCAGGCGTGGGCGCGCGAAACCGGGGCCGCCGGTGCGGACGCGGCGACGACCGCCGGTGAGTGGCGGGCGGTCGGGCGGTTCGGTGCGACGGGCACCGGGGCGGTGGCCGGGGTGGAGGCGGTGGCCGGCGGTGGTGGCGAGCTGCTGGCGATGACGGTGGGGGCCCGCGACCATCAGCTGTGGCGGTCCGCCGACGGTGGCACCACCTGGGCGTCGGTGACCCTGCCGATCGATGTTTCCGCTGGTGGGGACACGTCCGCGACGGTCGCGGTGCTCGATGGCCGGATGCTGGTCGCCATCGACGGCGGAACGGCGGCCGCCGTCTGGTCCGCGCCTGTGCCGACCACCAGGTGAGACGCGACGTGGGTGGATGTGACGTTTAAACGCGAGTTGCGCCGCCGCGGGTAACGGTTGAGTCAATGCCGCCTACGACACCTTACGGTGAGTAGTGCTTGTGGGATAACGTCCCGCCCCAGACCGGGTGAACGGTCCGGTTCGTTGCCGCCTCGGCTCTCAGCCAGGCGGCACCGGACTTCTGGACGGAGGAGGGTTCCAGCCTTGAGGCAAAACTTCGTGCGCGTCCTCGGCAGCGTCGCCATCGCGGCGCTCATTGCCGGCGGCGCCAGCGCATGCAAGCAGGACGAGGGCACGTCGGGTGGTTCCGCCAACAAGGCGTGCGACCTGAAGATCGGCTTCTTCGGGGCACTCTCCGGCGCCGACGCCGGCCTGGTGACCCCGATGAAGCAGGGCGCCGATCTCGCCGTGGAGAAGTACAACGCGGAGAACGCGGACTGCAAGGTCAGCGTCCAGGCGTTCGACTCGCAGGGCAAGGCCGACCTTGCCGGTGGTCTGGCGACCAGCGCCGCCGCCGACAGCAAGATCGTCGCGATGATCGGCCCGGCGTTCTCCGGTGAGAGCGAGGTCGCGCTGCCGATCTTCGACACCGCGGGCCTGTCCGTCATCACCCCGTCGGCGACCCGCCCGAGCCTGGCGACCAAGAACTGGAAGGTCTTCCACCGGGGCGTGGGTAACGACTTCTCCCAGGGCCCGGCCATCGCCAGCTACATCAAGAACGTGCTGAAGGCGGAGAAGGCGTTCGTCATCGACGACCAGTCGGCGTACGGCGCCGGCCTCGCCGACGAGGCCAAGAAGGTCCTCGGCACCACGATCATCGGCACCGACAAGGTTGTCGACAACGCGCAGGAGTTCGGCGCGCAGATCTCCAAGGTGAAGACCAGCGGCGCCACCGTGCTGTTCTACGCCGGCTACACCGAGGAGGCCGCGCCGTTCCTCAAGCAGCTGCGCGCTGCGGGCTGGACGGGCACCTTCATCGGTGGCGACGGCATCAACGACGCCAACATGCTGTCGGTGACCGGTCAGAAGGACGTCGAGGGCACCATCTCCACCTGCCCGTGTGGCCCGGCCACCGCGGCCAAGGGCACCTTCGTGACCGACTTCAAGGCCAAGTACAGCGTCGACCCGGGCGTGTACGCGGACGTGTCGTTCGACCTGGCCAACATCTACCTCGAGGCGATCAAGGCCGGCAAGACCAGCCGGGCCGACATCCAGGCCTTCCTCTCCACCTACAACAAGGCCGGTTCCGCTTCTGGCGTGACCTACAAGTGGGAGCCGAACGGCGAGCTGGACCCGGCGCAGGTCAAGGTGTGGGCCTTCAAGGCGACCGCCGGTGCCTGGGCTCCGGAACTGGAGATCCCGAAGGCCTGATCCCGTCGGGGGTCACACAGGTTTGAGGGCGTGACGAAAAGAGTTGTTCCGGTGCGGTCGGGGTGCAACCCCGGCCGCACCGGCTCGACGCAACACCCTTCGGAGCATCGGTGGACTTTGCAGAACTCGTCCGGGGCTTCCCGGAACTGACCACAACCGGGTTGGTGCAGGGTGCGATCTACGCGCTCATCGCCCTCGGCTACACCCTCGTTTACGGCGTACTCCGCCTGATCAACTTTGCGCACTCCGAGGTCTTCATGATCGGCACGTTCGGTGCCATCTGGACCTGGGCGGTGTTCGGGCTCGACAGCAACAGCGGCGCCCCCTCGGTGCCGAAGGCTCTGCTTCTGATCGCTCTCGCGATCGTGGCCGCCGCACTGCTCTCCGGCAGCGTCGCGCTGCTGATTGAGGTTACCGCCTATCGGCCGCTTCGGCGGCGAAACGCGCCACCGCTGGCCTTCCTCATCACCGCCATCGGCGCCTCGTACGCCCTGATGGAGCTCATGGGGACGCTGACCCAGCGTCGTCAGGTCGGCGCGCCCGCCCTGCTCCCCACCAAGACGGTGATCAGCATCGGTGGCTGGAGCATCACCCCGGTGCAGTTGCTGACGCTCGTCGTGGCCGTGCTGATGATGGTCGGGCTCGACTGGTTCGTGAACAAGACCCGGTTCGGCAAGGGCATCCGCGCGGTCGCGCAGGATGCGAACACCGCCGCGCTAATGGGTGTCAACAAGAGCCGCGTGATCGCGCTGGTCTTCGTGCTGGGCGGCCTGATGGCCGGTGTCGCCGCCGTCTTCAGCGACATGAAGAGCGGCAACACCCGGTACAACATCGGCTTCCTGCTCGGGCTCAAGGCGTTCTCGGCCGCGGTCCTGGGCGGCATCGGCAACCTGCGGGGCGCGGCCATCGGTGGCCTGCTGCTCGGCCTGGTGGAAAACTACGGATCGGCGCTGTTCGGCTCACAGTGGCGCGACCTCATCGCCTTCGTCGTGCTGATCGTCCTGCTGATGTTCCGGCCGACCGGTCTGCTGGGTGAGTCGTTGGGGAGGGCGCGAGCATGACCGCTCTGCGAGAACGCTGGCATTCCGCCTCGAGTGCCGTCGGCCGGAGGGTGGACGGGCTGCCGAAGTCCGCCCGGATCACCGGTCTGCTGGCCTTCATTGCCTTCCTCTACGTTCTGCCGAACAAGTGGTTCTACGAGTACCTGAACATCCCCGGTGTGTGGATTCCGCTCTACACGACCCGCAACGACATGGCCGCGGTGCTGTTCTACTGCGCCTGGATCGCGCTGCTCTCCCTCGGCCTCAACGTGGTGGTCGGCTACGCGGGTCTGCTCGACCTCGGCTTCTTCGGCTTCTTCGCCGTCGGTGCGTACACCGTGGCGTTGTTGACGTCGCCGGAGAGCAAGCTCATCACCGAGTACAACTGGTTCGAGAGCCCGTGGCCCTGGTTGGTCACGGTGCCGATCGCCATCTCCCTGGCGCTGCTGTCCGGTGTGCTGCTGGGTGCGCCGACACTGCGATTGCGGGGCGACTACCTGGCGATCGTGACGCTCGGCTTCGCCGAGATGATCCGGATCATCGCCAAGAACCAGGACTGGATCCTCAACGGCGACCGCGGTATCCCGCAGGTGGGGCACCCGCCGGGCAAGTACCCGGACGGGTCGGCCATCTTCCAGTTCGAGTTCAAGCCGTACTACTGGCTGCTGCTCACCGTGATCATCGGCGCTGTCTTCCTGATCCGGAACCTGGCGAACAGCCGGGTCGGCCGGGCCTGGATCGCGATCCGTGAGGACGAGGACGCCGCGGAACTGATGGGCGTACCGACCTTCCGCTTCAAGCTCTGGGCGTTCGCCATCGGCGCGGCGGTCGGCGGTCTGTCCGGTTCGCTGTGGGCTGGTCAGGCCAACTTCGTCAACTCCTCGACCTTCTCGCTGGAGAACTCGATCCTGGTGCTGGCGGCGGTCCTGCTCGGTGGTGCGGGCAGTATCGGTGGGGCACTGCTCGGTGGCTTCCTGGTCATCTACATTCCGGAGTGGCTGCGGTCGGTGGGTGACGTCTTCGGTCTGCCCGAGGTGGCGACCGTCTTCGGTAACGACATCGACGTCAGCCCGACGTCGCTGCGGTACTTCATCTTCGGGATCCTGCTGATCATCGTGATGATCTTCCGGCCGCAGGGCCTCTGGCCGAACCGGCGGCGGGCCGCCGAGCTCAAGGACCGGCAGAAGGAGGTGGCTGTCGTTGAGTGAGCCACGGATGGGTAGTGCGCGCGACGTCACCAGCGAGCGCGACATGGCGATCGACGCGCGGACGACGGTGGGTAGCCCGCCGGAGACGCCGTCGACGCCGGACGAGGGGACCGTCGAGCCGACCCCGACGGACGGCCGCAAGCCGCTGCTGGAGGTCGACCACGTCACGCTGCGCTTCGGCGGCGTGGTGGCCCTCAACGACGTCAACTTCACCCTCTACGAGGGCGAGATCCTCGGGCTGATCGGCCCGAACGGGGCGGGTAAGACCACCTGCTTCAACGCGATGACGGGCGTCTACGCCCCGACGACCGGGCAGATCCGGTTCCGGGGCGAGAAGGTCAGCGGCCGTAAGCGATTCCAGATCACCAAGCTGGGCATCGCGCGGACCTTCCAGAACATCCGGCTGTTCCCCGAGATGACGGCACTGGAGAACGTCCAGGTCGGCGCGGACGCGAACCACAAGACCAGCGTCCCCAGCGCGTTGCTTCGGCTGCCGCGGCACTGGCGGGAGGAGCGGCAGGGCCGGGAGAAGGCGCAGGAGCTGCTGGACTTCGTCGGCATCCAGGGCAGGGCGGGCGACCTCGCCCGCAACCTGTCCTACGGTGACCAGCGTCGACTGGAGATCGCGCGGGCCCTGGCCACCGATCCCACGCTGCTCTGCCTCGACGAGCCGGCCGCCGGCTTCAACCCGGCCGAGAAGGTCGCCCTGCTGCAGCTGATCCGCAAGATCCGCGACTCGGGGGTCACCGTCCTGCTGATCGAGCACGACATGCGACTGGTCATGGGCGTGGTGGACCGGCTGGTGGTGCTGGAGTTCGGGCAGAAGATCGCCGAGGGTTCGCCGGCCGACGTGCGCAACGATCCCAAGGTGATCGCCGCCTACCTGGGAGGTGTCGAGGATGCTGCTTGAGATCGAGAACCTGAAGCTGCTCTACGGCCGCATCGAGGCGCTGCACGGCATCAGCCTGCACGTCGACCAGGGCGAGATCGTGGCGCTCATCGGCGCGAACGGTGCCGGCAAGACCACGACCATGAAGGCGATCTCGGGACTGCACGCCATCTCCGGCGGCAGCATCCGGTTCGACGGCACCGACGTGAGCCGGCTCCGCGCCGACCTGCGGGTGATCCGGGGGATCGGGCAGTCACCCGAGGGGCGTGGCGTCTTCCCCGGCATGACCGTGCTGGAGAACCTGGAGATGGGGGCGTACACCCGCCGGGACAAGGCCGACATCGCCAAGGACCTCGCGATGGTCTTCGAGCTGTTCCCGCGGCTCGCCGAGCGCCGCAAGCAGGCCGGCGGCACGCTCTCCGGCGGCGAGCAGCAGATGCTCGCGGTCGGCCGGGCGCTGATGACCCGTCCGAAGCTGCTGCTGCTGGACGAGCCGTCGATGGGTCTGGCGCCCAAGTTGATCCAGCAGATCTTCGAGATCATCACCCGGATCAACGAGCAGGGCACCACCATCCTGCTGGTCGAGCAGAACGCGCAGCAGGCGCTCTCCCGGGCGCACCGTGGGTACGTGCTGGAGACCGGCCGGATCGTCAAGGAGGGCACCGGCCAGGAACTCCTGCACGACCCGGCGGTCAAGGAGGCGTACCTCGGCGTGGCCTGAGCCACCCGTCCGGCGGCCGGCCATCCCCTCGTGGGGTGGCCGGCCGCCGGCGTTCGCACCGGCTGTCCGTTCCGGCGTCGTTCGCCCGGTGCCGCCACCCAGGGATGTCGGTGCGACGGACTAGAGTCGCTGCCGTGACAGCTACGACTCCGCGCCTGCTCCTCGTCGACGGACACTCCCTGGCATACCGGGCGTTCTTCGCCCTGCCGGTGGAAAACTTCTCCACCACGACGGGTCAGCCGACCAACGCGGTGTACGGCTTCACCTCGATGCTGATCAACGTGCTGCGCGACGAGCAGCCGACCCACATCGTCGTCGCCTTCGACGTCTCCCGCCGTTCCTTCCGCACCGACCGGTACGCGGAGTACAAGGCCGGCCGCAGCGAGACCCCGACCGACTTCAAGGGTCAGGTCAGCCTGGTCAAGGAGGTCCTGGCCGCGCTGCAGATCCCGGTGGTGGAGATGGAGGGCTACGAGGCCGACGACGTCATCGCCACGCTCGCCTGCCAGGCCCGCGATCAGGGCATGACGGTGCTGATCAGCACCGGTGACCGCGACGCGTTCCAGTTGGTCGGCGACCAGGTCACCGTGCTCTATCCGCGCAAGGGTGTCTCCGACCTGGCCCGGATGGACCCGGCGGCGATCGAGGCGAAGTACGGCGTCGGCCCGGAGCGCTACCGGGACCTGGCCGCGCTGGTCGGCGAGACCAGTGACAACCTGCCCGGCGTCCCGGGTGTCGGCCCGAAGACGGCAGCCAAGTGGATCACCACCTACGGCGGGGTGGAGGGCGTGATCGCCCGCGCCGACGAGATCAAGGGCAAGGCCGGCGACAGCCTGCGCGAGCGGCTCGCCGACGTGATCCGCAACTACGAGATCAACTGCCTGGTCTCCGATCTTGAGCTGCCGCTGCGCCCGGAGGACACCCGGTGGACGGGCTGGGACCGGGAGGCCGTGCACCAGGTCTTCGACACCCTCGAGTTCCGCATCCTGCGGGACCGGCTCTACCAGTACCTGGAGGCGGTCGAGCCGGAGGCCGAGTCCGGCTTCGACCTGACCGGCGAGATGCTGACCGAGCCGGGGGCGCTGAGCGGCTGGCTGTCCGCGCACGCCCCGACCGGCACGCCGGTCGGCATGGCGGTCAAGCTCGACACCGGCCCCAACCGGCGGCACACCGCCTCCATCACCGGGCTGGCGCTGGCCACCGCCGGCGGGGCGGCGGCCTGGGTGGACCCGGTCCGGCTCGACGCGGCCGACGAGGGCGCGCTGGCCGGTTGGCTGGCCGACGAGCAGCGGCCCAAGGTGCTGCACGACAGCAAGCCAGCCGTTCTGGCCTGCTCGGCGCACGGCTGGGAGCTGGCCGGCATCGTCCGCGACACCCAGATCGCCGCATACCTGGCCCGACCCGACCAGCGCTCCTACGACCTGACCGACCTCGCGCTGCGCTACCTGCACCGGGAGCTGCGGGTCGACGCGCCGGAGACCGGCCAGCTCACCCTCGACGGGCTCGGTGACGAGGGCGTGGCCGAGCAGAACCTGATGCTCCAGGCCCGGGCCACCCTCGACCTGGCCGACGCCATCGACGCCGAGCTGTCCCGTGACGGCGAGCAGTCCGCCCGGCTGATGGCCGGGGTGGAGCTGCCGTTGATGCGGGTGCTGGCCGGCATGGAGCGCACCGGCATCGCCGCCGACACGCACTATCTGTCCGAGTTGGAGGCCCACTTCGCGGCCGAGGTGAAGGCCGCGGCGCAGGGCGCGTACGAGGCGGTGGGTCGGGAGTTCAACCTCGGCTCGCCCAAGCAGTTGCAGGAGATCCTCTTCACCGAGCTGGGCCTGCCCAAGACCAAGAAGATCAAGACGGGCTACACCACCGACGCCGACGCCCTGCAGTGGCTCTACGCGCAGAACCCGCACCCGGTGCTGGCCCACCTGCTGCGCCACCGCGACGTGGCCAAGCTCAAGTCGACCGTGGACGGGCTGCTCAAGTCGGTCTCCGACGACGGCCGGATCCACACCACGTTCAACCAGACGGTCGCGGCCACCGGGCGCCTCTCCTCCACCGAGCCCAACCTGCAGAACATCCCGATCCGCACCGAGGAGGGCCGGCGCATCCGCCGGGCCTTCGTGGTGGGTGAGGGCTACGAGTGCCTGCTCACCGCCGACTACAGCCAGATCGAGATGCGCATCATGGCGCACCTCTCGTCGGACGACGCGCTGATCGACGCGTTCAACTCCGGCGCCGACTTCCACGCCGCCACCGCCTCGTCGGTCTTCGGGGTGCCGCTCGACGAGGTCACCCCGGACCAGCGCCGCAAGATCAAGGCCATGAACTACGGCCTGGCGTACGGGCTGAGCGCGTTCGGGCTGTCCCAGCAGCTCGGCATCGGCACCGAAGAGGCACGCGGGCTGATGGAGAACTACTTCGCCGGCTTCGGCGGGGTGCGCGACTACCTGCACCAGGTGGTCGCCCGGGCCCGCCAGGACGGCTACACCTCGACCATCCTGGGTCGTCGCCGCTACCTGCCCGACCTCGGCAGCGACAACCGGCAGCGCCGGGACATCGCCGAGCGGATGGCGCTCAACGCCCCCATCCAGGGCTCGGCGGCCGACATCATCAAGGTGGCGATGCTGCACGTCGACACCGCGCTGGGCGAGGCCGGGTTCCGCTCCCGGATGCTGCTGCAGGTGCACGACGAGTTGGTCTTCGAGGTCGCACCGGGCGAGCGGGAGGCGCTGGAGGCGCTGGTCCGGCGGGAGATGGGCGAGGCCTACCCGCTGTCGGTGCCGCTGGAGGTGTCGGTCGGCGAGGGCCGCGACTGGAACAGCGCCGACCACTGACCGTTGTCGCCGACGGGGTGACGGCGCGGGTCAGCGGCCGGGTCCCCGGCGCTCCTTCGGCGGGGTGCCGTGCCGGTCGAGGGCGCGCCGGGACGGGCCGCCCGGGGGCGGCAGCGGACCCTTGAGGGGGTCGTGGCCCCAGTTCATCAGCGACCAGCGCCACTTGGTCTCACGGACGTCGCCGGAGGGGCGCTGCGCCATGTGCCGGCGTACGTAGCCGACCACCTTGCGCATGTGCTTGTAGTCGCCCTCGGACAGGTCGCCACGCTTGCGGCGCAACAGGTCGATGATCTTCCGACCGGACTCGTGGCCGACCGACTCGCCGCCGCCGGAGCGGCCGCCCTTGTGCCAGCCGACCTGCTTCGACTCGTCGCTCTCCAACCACTTCGACAGCTCGCCGGGCTTCATGTTCACCGCGTCGGTGAACTCCCGGTAGGTGTCCTGGCCGTCGTCACCCCTGCTCACGGCGCAGCACCTCCGGGCGGTGGGCCACGTCGCGGCCCGAGTCGTCGTTGCGGATCCGGTACTGCGGCTCGTCCTCCGTCGCGTTCACGGCGTGCCCGCGTACGTGCGTCCGGTCGGTCAGCTTCTCCTTGACCACGCCGTGCGCCCGGCCGCTGTGACTGGCCCAGGAGACGTGGTCACCCGCGCGGAATTCCCTCTGCTCGGCCATACGCCCTGGCTACCCGTGCCTGCCTCGGCAAAACGGCTGGTCCCGGGGAGGGCGCTACGGGGTGATCTCGCCGATCGGCAGCTTGATGTCGAAGGGATCGGACAGCTCGATCACCTCGGCGCTGTCGGTCACCACCTCGTACTGCCGCTCACCGCCGGGCCCCACCCGGTCGCCGATCCGGTACGCGTACACGTGCACCGGGTCCTGCTCGATCCGCCAGTAAAGGGGATGCCGGCGGCGGCGTACTCGCCGGGCTTGGCGAATCGGTCGATCCGCCGGGTGCCCGGCGAGACGATCTCCACGGCGAGGCCGACGTCCGCCGGTCGCAGCATGGACCGATCGGACGGCACCTCGGCGCGGCACAGCAGGACGTCCGGCTGACGGCTGGTGTTGGCGCTGAGCCGGACTCCGACGGCCTGGGCAGCACGGAAGCCTGCCGGTGCGTGGGAGCGTAGCCACAACCAGAGAAGGCCGCAGATGTCCTGGTGGCCCAGGGTGGGGGAGGGTGTCACCTGGATGACTCCATCGACGAGTTCGATGCGGGGGGCGTCATCCGGCAGGTTGAGCAGATCCTCGACCGTGTAGTCGGCGCGCTGTTGCCGCATCGGGTCCGGACACCAGGGGCCAGGTGGTGTCCGGACGGGCTCCGCGCTCATGGGGCGAGCCTACCGCCCGTCGATGGGGTGGGGGCCGCACCGCGAGTGCGACGCGGTCATTCGGCGGGCTTCTCGGTGACGAAGATGGCGGTGCCGGGGAAGAGGCGTCCGCGTAGCGGGCTCCACTGTCCCCAGATTCCCTCGTGCCCCGCCGGCCACTCCGGCTCCACCAGGTCCAGCAGCCGGAACCCGGTGCCGACCAGCTCGCGGATCCGGTCGCCGAGGGTGCGGTGCTGCTCGACGTAGGTGGCCACGCCGGATTCGTCCTGCTCGACGTAGGGGGAGCGGTCGAAGTACGAGTGGACGGCTCTCAGCCCGCCCTCGCCGGGGTCGTCGAGGAAGATCCAGCGCATCGGGTGGGTCACCGAGAACACCCACCGGCCGCCGGGGCGCAGCACCCGATGCACCTCGGCGTGCAGGGCCGCGGAGTCGTCCACGAAGGGGATCGCGCCGAACGCGGTGCAGGCCAGGTCGAACGACCGGTCGGCGAACGGCAGGGCGAGGGCGTCGGCCTGCACCAGCGGTACGCGTACCCCGGTGCGGTCGGCGGCTTCCGCGGCGTGGCGCAACATGCCGGCGGACAGGTCGAAGGCGACCGGCTGGGCACCCTGGGTTGCCAGCCAGCGCGCGGCGGCGGCGGCACCGGAGCCCACCTCCAGCACCCGCCGCCCGGCCACGTCGCCGAGCAGCCGGGCGTCGGCCTCGCGCAGACCCTCTGGGCACCAGACGAAGTCGACGTCGCCGAGGAACGCGCCGTGCTCGGCCTGGTAGTCGTCGGCGTCGGTGTCCCACCAGCCGCGGTTGGCCCGTCGAGCCTCGGCGTCACCCACCCGGCGCCGGGTCACCCGGCTGTCGTCATCCACGCGCTCACGCTAGGCCCCGCCGAGGTTCCTGCCGCGGTGGGCCGGGCCGACCCGCCGGCCCCGCTCGCGCCGCCGGACGCGCCATCCGTGACGTGGTGCCGGAGGGGCCGATGTGACGCAGGAGACAGCAGGGGTGGTTTCCGGGCGATTGTTCGGCTTTCGCAGGTCATCGCATGCCGAGAAGCCGGGAGGGCTTGCACGCTGTGGTAATGCGCACGGTAGGCTAGACGATGCGCTCGCGGATCGTGTGTCTCGGCAGGGAGCAGGTGCGCGGTCGACGGAGTCACATCATGATCCCACTGTGATCGTTCGGTGTGCCCGGCGACGGATCCGCTGGCGCGAACAGGTCACTGCGACACCAGCCTGCTGTGACAACCCATCCGACCGGAGCAACCGCCCACATGACGAGCAGCATCGAGGCCCCCTCGAGCGCCACCCGGGTCACCCACGACGATCTCGGTTCCGAGGAGGCTTTCCTCGCCGCGATCGACGAGACCATCAAGTACTTCAACGACGGCGACATTGTCGAAGGCACCGTCGTCAAGGTCGATCGGGACGAGGTCCTGCTCGACATCGGCTACAAGACCGAGGGTGTCATCCCCTCTCGTGAGTTGTCGATCAAGCACGACGTGGACCCCGCCGAGGTTGTGACGGTTGGTGACCACATCGAGGCCCTGGTCCTCCAGAAGGAGGACAAGGAGGGTCGTCTGATCCTCTCCAAGAAGCGGGCACAGTACGAGCGGGCCTGGGGCACGATCGAGAAGATCAAGGACGAGGACGGCGTCGTCCGCGGCTCGGTCATCGAGGTGGTCAAGGGTGGCCTCATCCTCGACATCGGGCTGCGCGGCTTCCTGCCCGCGTCCCTGGTCGAGATGCGGCGCGTGCGCGACCTGCAGCCGTACGTCGGGCGTGAGCTCGAGGCCAAGATCATCGAGCTGGACAAGAACCGCAACAACGTGGTCCTGTCCCGCCGGGCATGGCTGGAGCAGACGCAGTCCGAGGTGCGCACCGAGTTCCTCAACAAGCTGCAGAAGGGCCAGGTCCGCAAGGGCGTCGTGTCCTCGATCGTCAACTTCGGCGCCTTCGTGGACCTCGGCGGCGTCGACGGTCTGGTGCACGTCTCCGAGCTGTCCTGGAAGCACATCGACCACCCGTCCGAGGTCGTCGAGGTGGGCCAGGAGGTCGAGGTCGAGGTCCTGGACGTCGACCTGGACCGCGAGCGCGTCTCCCTGTCGCTGAAGGCGACCCAGGAGGACCCGTGGCGGCAGTTCGCCCGCACCCACGCGATCCAGCAGATCGTGCCGGGTAAGGTCACCAAGCTGGTTCCGTTCGGTGCGTTCGTCCGGGTGGACGACGGCATCGAGGGCCTGGTCCACATCTCCGAGCTGGCCGAGCGCCACGTGGAGATCCCGGAGCAGGTCGTCCAGGTCGGCTCCGAGGTCATGGTCAAGGTCATCGACATCGACCTGGAGCGCCGCCGGATCTCGCTGTCGCTCAAGCAGGCCAACGAGGGCTTCGTCGAGGGCGAGGAGCACTTCGACCCGACCCTCTACGGCATGGCCGCGACGTACGACGCCGAGGGCAACTACATCTACCCGGAGGGCTTCGACCCCGAGACGGGCGAGTGGCTCGAGGGGTACGACAAGCAGCGCGAGACCTGGGAGAACCAGTACGCCGAGGCTCGTCTGCGCTGGGAGGCCCACACCAAGCAGGTGCAGACCTCTCGGGCCGCCGACGCCGAGGCCGCTGCCAACCCGACTCCGGCCGTTCCGGCCGCCGCCGGTGGCGGCACCACCTCCTCGTCCAGCCCGGCCCCGAGCCGGCAGGCCGAGGAGCCGGCCGGCACGCTGGCCACCGACGAGGCGCTCGCCGCTCTGCGGGAGAAGCTCGCCGGCGGTAAGTGACCCGCTGAACGACGAAGGGCCCCGTCCCCGCGATCTTCGGATCGCCGGGGGCGGGGCCCTCGCCGTACCCCGGGCGCTCGCCGCGCGCACGGGCACCGGGTTGATTCGGTCCGCCCCGGGGGTGGTTTGGCGACGGGGCTCGTGATCCGGTTGACTGGTCCGGTGCTGAGGGTGGGGTTGACCGGCGGTATCGGGTCGGGCAAGAGCGCGGTGGCCGCGCGGCTGGTCGAGCGGGGTGCGGTGCTCATCGACGCCGACCGGGTGGCCCGGGAGGTCGTCGCACCGGGCAGCGAGGGCCTGGCCGAGATCGTCGCCACCTTCTCCGAGAGGGTGCTGGACGCAGACGGCGCACTGGACCGCGCCGCACTGGGCGCGGTGGTGTTCGCCGACGAGACGGCCCGTCGACGGCTGGAGGCGATCACCCATCCCCGGGTCCGTGCCCGCACCGCCGAGTTGGCCGCCGCGGCGGCACCCGACGCGATCGTCGTGAACGACGTACCGCTGCTGGTCGAGGTGGGTCTCGCGCCCACGTACCACCTGGTGGTCGTGGTGCAGACGGCCGTGGCGACCCGACTGGAACGGCTGGCGCGCGACCGGGGAATGGACCGCGCGGAGGCCGAGCGGCGGATCGCCGCGCAGGCCGACGACGCGCGCCGTCGCGCGGCGGCGGATGTGGTGCTGACCAACGACGGAAGCCTGGCGGAGCTGCACGCCGCCGTCGACACGCTCTGGCGCCAGCGACTGCTGCCCTACGAGCACAACCTGCGGGAGCGGCGGGTGGTCCCGCCGGGCCGGGTCGACCTGGCCGAGACCAACCCGAGCTGGCCGGAACAGTACGCCCGGCTGGCCGCGCGGATCCGGCACGCGCTCGCCCCGGCCGACCTGCGGATCGACCACATCGGCGCGACCGCGGTGCCGGGCCACGCCGCCGAGGACGTCATCGACGTGCAGGTGGCCGTCCCCAGCCTCGCCGACGCCGACGGGGTGCTGGCCGACCGGCTGGCGAACGCCGGGTTCCCGCGGGTGCCGGGGCACTGGTGGGACGATCCACGCCCGGCCGGCAGCGGCCGGTGGGAGAAGCGGCTGCACGGCAGCGCCGACCCGGCCCGCCCGGTGCGCCTGCACGTGCGGGCGGCCGACTCGCCGGGCTGGCGGTACGCGTTGCTGATGCGCGACCACCTGCGCGCCGACCCGGATCAGCGGGCCGCGTACCTGCTGCTCAAGCGGGAGCTGGTCGACGCCGCACCGGATGTCGGCGGAGTCGGTACGGCCCGGGATCCCTGGTTCGACGAGGAGTACCTGCGGGCCGAGCAGTGGGCCGCGCAGACCGGCTGGCGGCCCTGAGAAGCGCAGGTCACCGTGTGGTGGCGCCGGCCGGCCGGGTGGTGGCCGCGGGGCGGGGCGCCGGGGCGAGGCGGGGCACCGAGGCGGGGCTGAGGTCCAGCTGCGCCCACGCACCGGGGTCGGTGTGCAGTTCCAGCCGGCGTAGCGACCCGCCCCGGTCGATCCAGTAGCGCAGCCGCGCGTCGGCCGTGCGCAGCTCGACGACGTCCACGGTCCGCCCGCCGGCGACGTCCTCCCGTATCCGCGCGGCCCCGCCGCGCGGGCCGGACGAGCCGGCGGCCAGCGCCGCGTCGACCAGCAGACCGAGGTCGTCCGCTCCGGGCCGGCTGAACCGCCACGTGCCCGTGGGCGGCGTCAGCGGCGGCCGACCGGGCGTCTCCGCGGTGCCGCCGCCACCCGCCGTGGCCGGCACGTCGGCCCTGGCCACGCCGGTGGGATCCCGCCGCAGCAGGGTCCGGCGATCCGGGACGCCGAGGTCGGCGACGGCCAGGTACGCGGTGCGGGCGGTCCAGCTCAACCAGCCGGCGCCCCGCAGGTTGGTGTCCGTGCCCGTCGGCGCGGTCAGCGTCAGCGCGGCGCCGCCCTGGGCGCGCAGCCGGGCCGGCAGCCGCTCCAGCCGGTCCTGCTCGGCGTCGGTGAGCGCGCGGGGCAGGCCGGGTCGTCCACCGAGTGCGTCCACCGGTCGTAGCGTCGGGCGGTCAGCCCGGTTGACGGTCACCGTGACCGCACCGACGCCGGGCAACCCGACCACCAGCTTGTGCAGCCGGGCGTCCTGGTCGAGCCAGTAGCGCGCCTGCCCGTCGGCGTCGCCGCCCGCCCGTCTGTCGCCGGTGGCCGGTGACGTCCCGCCGGGTAGCGGTGCCTCGACGACGTCCACCGGCCCGGCCGCGACGGTGTCCCGGGCCAGCCAGCGGGCGCCGCTGTCCCGCAGCGCCTGGGCCGGGTCCGGACGGTCCGCGGCGAGGCCGAGGAGCAGGTCGAGCACGGGTACCAGGCGCGCGTCGGGCGCCGGGCGGTGCAGCCGCCAACGGTCCGGCGGGGGCACCAGCGGTGGCGCCGCCGGAGTGGGCACCGCCGCCGGGTCCGGTCGGATCACCAGCACCGGACCGGCACGTTGCAGCAGACCGCGTTCGGCGCCCGCGCCCGGACCACCCACGTCGAGGTAGAGCAGCGCCCGGGACCAGTCCACCCACCCGACCAGCTCGGTGCGGGCGGCTCCGGCGCCGACCGTGACACGGACCCCGGCGCGCAGGTCCCGCAGGTTGGTGACCCGCATGGCCGCCAGCCGCTCGCCCTCGGCGATCGTCAGCGGCCGGGCCGCCTCGGGTGGGTCGGGTGCCCAGCTCAACAGCCCGAGCACCAGCCCCGTCGCGGACGCCACCGCGGTCAGGCCGAGCAGCATCAGCACCGTGCGTCGGCGACGGCCGGCCGGGGTTGGACCGGCGGTGTCGGCGGCGCCGGCGGGGCTGTCGGTGGCGCGGTCGGAACCGGCTCGGTGGTCCGTGCCCGGCCGGTCGGTGGGCGCCGATCCGCTCGGGGTGCTGGCGGTCCGGCCGGTGGTGCCGGCCGGACCGTTGCGGTGGCGACCGGTGGATCGGCTGGCGGCCCGGGTGCCCGGCCGGTTCGTGCCGGGTCGGGGCTTGCCCCCGGGATCGGTGTCGGGTGCCGGCTCTGGAGAGGTGTCCACGGATGTGAAACGGGCGGGGTGGCACGGGGGTGACGAGCAGGGGCGCTCGCGGCGGCCGGTCTGCGCCTCGAGCGCGACCACACCGGTGCGCACGCCGGACGGTGCCGGGTGCTGCGACCGCAGTGCCGGGGGCGGCCGGCCGTGATGACGGCCTGGCCACCGGCCCGGTCGGCCGCCGCGAGCGGCCTACAGCGAGAGCCTAGCGCCGGTGACATGGGCCACACAATGGAAATATTGAAGCTGATCACGTACCCGCCGTGCAGGCCGTTCCTGTCGGACCTCCGGCGTACCGTTGACGTCATGGCGCTCGACATTCCCCGGCTCGACGGCCGCTTCCAGGTCGTCAGCGAGTTTCAGCCGGCCGGCGACCAGCCGGCCGCCATCGACGACCTTGAGCGTCGGGTCCGGCGCGGCGACCGTAACACGGTGCTGCTCGGCGCGACCGGCACCGGCAAGAGCGCCACCACCGCGTGGCTGATCGAGCGGCTGCAGCGCCCGACCCTGGTGCTCGCCCCGAACAAGACGCTCTGCGCGCAGCTGGCCAAGGAGTTCAGCGAGCTGCTGCCCGACAACGCGGTCGAATACTTCGTCTCGTACTACGACTACTACCAGCCCGAGGCGTACATCCCGCAGACCGACACCTACATCGAGAAGGACTCCTCGATCAACGAGGAGGTCGAGCGGTTGCGGCACTCGGCGACCATGTCGCTGCTGACCCGCCGCGACGTGGTCGTGGTGGCCACCGTGTCGGCGATCTACGGCCTCGGCACGCCGGAGGAGTACCTCGACCGGGCGATCCGCATCGGTGTCGGCCAGGAGCTCGACCGCGACCAGTTGCTGCGGCGGCTCGTCGACATCCGCTACACCCGCAACGACATGGCCTTCCAGCGGGGCACCTTCCGGGTCCGGGGCGACACGCTGGAGATCATCCCGGCGTACGAGGAGCTGGCCGTCCGCGTCGAGATGTTCGGCGACGAGGTGGAGAAGCTCTACTACCTCAACCCGCTCACCGGTGACGTGGTCCGCGAGGTCGACCAGCTGGTGATCTTCCCGGCCACGCACTACGCGGCCGGTCCGGAGCGCATGGAGCGGGCGATCCGCGACATCGAGGCGGAGCTGGCCGACCGGCTCGCCGAGCTGGAGCGGCAGGGCAAGCTGCTCGAGGCGCAGCGGTTGCGGATGCGCACCACCTACGACATCGAGATGATGCGGCAGGTGGGCTTCTGCTCCGGCATCGAGAACTACTCGATGCACATGGACGGGCGGTTGCCCGGCAGCCCGCCGCACTGCCTGCTCGACTACTTCCCGGACGACTTCCTCACCGTCGTCGACGAGTCGCACGTGACGATTCCGCAGATCGGCGGCATGTACGAGGGTGACGCCTCCCGCAAGCGGATGCTCATCGACCACGGCTTCCGGCTGCCCAGCGCCGCCGACAACCGGCCGCTGCGGTTCGACGAGTTCCTGGAGCGGGTCGGCCAGATGGTCTACCTCTCGGCGACCCCCGGGCCGTGGGAGCTGGAGCAGGCCCAGGGCGAGTTCGTCGAGCAGGTCATCCGGCCCACCGGCCTGATCGATCCGGAGGTCGTGATCAAGCCGACCAAGGGCCAGATCGACGACCTGATGCACGAGATCAAGCTGCGCACCGACCGGGACGAGCGGGTGCTGGTCACCACGCTGACCAAGAAGATGGCCGAGGACCTGTCGGACTACCTGCTCGAGAACGGCATCCGGGTGCGTTACCTGCACTCGGAGGTGGACACGCTGCGCCGGGTGGAGCTGCTGCGCGAGCTGCGCAAGGGCGACTACGACGTGCTGGTCGGCATCAACCTGCTCCGCGAGGGCCTGGACCTGCCCGAGGTGTCGTTGGTGGCGATCCTCGACGCCGACAAGGAGGGTTTCCTGCGCAGCGGCCGGTCGCTGATCCAGACCATCGGGCGGGCCGCCCGTAACGTCTCCGGTCAGGTGCACATGTACGCCGACAAGATCACCCCGTCGATGGCGGCGGCGATCGACGAGACCGATCGGCGGCGGGCCAAGCAGATCGCGCACAACGAGGCGCACGGCATCAGCCCGGAGCCGCTGCGCAAGAAGATCCACGACATCCTGGACGACATCTACCGCGAGGCGGAGGACACCGAGAACTCCCGCGTCGGCGGTGCGGTGCGCCAGCTCTCCCGGGGCAAGGCGCCGGTCAAGGAGACCCGCAGCCGGAGTCGGGCGGGCGCCACCACCACCTCACGGGAGGGGATGGCCCGTGCCGACCTCGCCCAGCTCATCCAGGAGCTCAACGACCAGATGCTGGCCGCCGCCCGCGAGCTGCAGTTCGAGCTGGCGGCCCGCATCCGCGACGAGGTCTCCGACCTGAAGAAGGAACTGCGCGGCATGGATGCCGCAGGCGTGAAGTAACGAGCCGCCCCGGCGGCCTCCCACCTGCGCAAATGGCAGGTGCGGTCGGGTTCTGGTGGCCGTCGGGGCGATCCGTCTGATTGCGGTGCGCGAGCGAGCTATTGCACTGGGTGATCGTCCTGCGTACTCTCCCTCGGTGGGGAGGCGGGGATGCCGTTGCCAACGAGTCCTGTCATTCGACGTGTGCGGCTCGGTGCCGAGCTGCGTCAGCTACGTCGGCGCGAGGCGCTGACCTTGGAGCAGGTCTGCGACCGGCTGGGTTGGGCCTCGACGTCGAAACTGTCCCGGATCGAGCTGGGCCAGAGCCGCCCGGACCTCGCCGACGTGCTCGATCTGCTGGACGTCTACCAGGTGCCGTCGCCGGCCCGGGACGCGCTGATCGTGATCGCGCGGGACGCGGCCACCAGTCGCGCCTGGTGGAAGACCCTGGGTGAGATGAGCGAGCGGCAGCGCACGTACGCCGAGCTGGAGGCGGGTGCCGCCCACATCGTCGAGTACCAGCCGGCGGTCGTGCCGGGGCTCCTCCAGACGCCCGCGTACGCCCGGTTCCGGGTGGCCGCCGGTGCCCTGCTCACGCCGGAGATCGACATCGAGGCCGAGGTGCGTGCCCGGGCGTTGCGGCAGGAGGTGCTGCGCCGGGCCGACCCGCCGCGCTACACGGCGGTGCTCGCCGAGGCGGCCTGCGACCTGGGCGACCTGCCGGTCCCGATCTGGCGTGAGCAGCTGCGCCACCTGGTCGCCGTGACCGGGCTGGCCCACGTGACGGTCCGACTGTTGCCGCGCGGGGCGGCGGCCGACGGTGGCCTGCACGCGCTCACCCCGTACTCCTGCTATGCCTTTCCCGACCCGGCGGACCCGCGGACGGTGATGCTGGAGGCGTTGACCACCGACGTCCGCCTGGCCACCGTGCTGGACGTCGACCGGTACGAGCGGATGACCGAGGCGCTGCTGGCCGCGGCGTTGTCACCGGAGGAGACGGTCACCGCGCTGGCCCGCCGCGTGGGGGAATGAGCCCACGGCCCGCCCGCGCGGCCACCGGGCCCGGCGCCCCCGAGCCCGTCGGGACCGGCGGCCGGCGCGTGCGGTGGGCACGATAACCGCGCGGTACGACAGTGCGCTCAGGCCGGTACGTCGATGAAGTGCTCGACCAGGGGCGGCCCGGCGAAGTGCGGCCCGATCAGTGCCCGCCACTGCTCGAACCGCTCGGTGGCCCGGAAGTTGTCGGTGTGCGCCTCGACCGAGTCCCACTCGACGAGCAGCACGAACCGGTTCGGGGACTCGATGCCCCGGGTCATCCGCACCGACCGGCAGCCGGGCGTCCCGGCCAGCACCGGGTGACCCTGGGCGTACGCGGCGGCGAACTCGTCCTCGTGTCCGGGCAGTACGTCGATCAACGCGACCTCAAGCACCATGCCGGAAGCCTCCCACGGCGGGTGGGTCCGGCGGTCTCGTGGGGTCTGTTCCGGTGTCGACAGTGGCGTCGGGGTGGGTGACGCGCTGCGGGCTCCGGTTGGCCACTCGCCGCACCAAACTCACACTAGCCTCCTAGGACGGCGGACGGGGTGTGCGGTGCCCTATTCCCCGTCTCCGAGTGGGCGGGCACACCGGCTGCCCGGGGTGCGATCACACGGCGTGGTGGGGGAGAATGGTGATCGAGGAGGGGAGTATTCCCTCGCGACGGAGTCGTCAGCACGGTCGGCCGCCGGTCATCGGCGTCCCCGACCCGGCGCCGTCGGTCGCCGTCCCGCTCGTGCGGGCCGGTGGCGGAAGAGACCTCCGACAGTCACCAGAGTGAGCGTCAGCGGCACGCCGGGCCCCGCAGGGGCGTACGGTGTGCCCGACGCCGCGTGTCTGCCGGAGGAATGAACGTTGGACGTGTCCGGATTGGTGTGGGCGGGGACCCTCGTCGCACTGACTGCGGTTCTGCTCGTCGACCTGTTGATCATCGGTCGGCGCCCGCACGAGCCCAGCGTGCGCGAGTCGAGCCTCTGGGTCGCCTTCTACGTCGGCCTGGCCCTGCTCTTCGGCGCCGGCGTCTGGCTGACCTCCGGGGCCAGCGCGGCCGGGCAGTTCTACACCGGCTGGCTCACCGAGTACAGCCTCTCGGTGGACAACCTCTTCGTCTTCGTGATCATCATGGCCCGCTTCGGGGTGCCCCGGCAGTACCAGCAGAAGGTGCTGCTGGTCGGCATCGTGCTCGCGCTGGTGATGCGTGGTGGCTTCATCGCCGCCGGCGCGGCCCTGATCTCACAGTTCTCCTGGGTCTTCTACATCTTCGGCGCGTTCCTGATCTACACGGCGGTCAACCTGGCCCGGCAGGGTGAGCCGGACGAGGACGAGTTCTCGGAGAACCTGCTGATCCGGTGGAGCCGCAAGGCGCTGCCGATCTCCAAGGACTACGACGGCGCGAAGCTGACCACGCACTCGGCCGGGCGACGGCTCTTCACCCCGATGCTGATCGTCATGATCGCGATCGGCACCACCGACCTGATCTTCGCTCTGGACTCGATCCCGGCGATCTTCGGCATCACCCAGGAGCCGTACCTGGTCTTCACCGCCAACGTCTTCGCGCTGATGGGTCTGCGCCAGCTCTACTTCCTGCTCGGGGGCCTGCTCGACCGGCTGATCTACCTGAGCTACGGGCTGGCCGTGGTGCTCGGCTTCATCGGGGTCAAGCTGGTGCTGGAGGCGCTGGCCGACAACAACCTGCCGTTCATCAACGGCGGGGAGCACGTGGGGTGGGCGCCGCACATCCCGATCTGGCTCTCCCTGCTGGTCATTCTCGGGACGCTGCTGATCGCCACGGTCGCCAGCCTGATGAAGTCCGCCCGGGACCGCCGCCGCGAGCTGGCCGAGGCCCGGCGCTGAATCGTCACCGGCCGGGTGCGGGGACGCGCCCGGCCGGGGTCAGACCCGGTGCGCGCCGACCAGGGTCGCGGTCCGATCGGCCGGCATCGGCTCCTCCACCACCCGCCGCCGCCGGTAGCAGGCGTGCAGCATCCGCCGGTTCTCGTGGTCGCCGGGAACGGCGGTGACGATCCCGATGTGGTGGATCTTCCGGCCGGGACGGGCGAAGAAGTAGAGGTCGCCGGGACGCTCCGCGCCCAGCGGCAGGGGAGTGGTCGCCACCGCCTGATCGTCGGCGTCGCGGGGCAGCAGCACCCCGAACCGGCGCCAGGCCAGGTGCACCAGGCCGGAGCAGTCGATGCCGTACGCGGAGAGCCCGCCCCAGACGTAGACCACGTGCAGCAGCCGCTGCGCCACCGCCAGCACGGCGGCGGCGCTGGGCGGCTCGGCCGGTGCCGGGACCAGTTGACCGTCGGGCAGCCAGAGCGGCGTGGCGTGGCCGGGGACGTGCACCGGCTGCCAACCGTCGCGCACCGGGCCGGCAGGGACGAGCCGGGTGCCGACGACCACGCCGGGCAGCACCACCGGCCCGTCCGGTGCGGCGCGCAGCGCGACGGCCGTGGCGTCCACCACCAGCGGGGTCCCGGTGACGGTCGGGTCGGCGGGGATCAGCTGGTCGGCGGGTAGCCAACCCGGGTAGCCGCGCGGGTCCAGCTTCGCGGCCGGCTGTTCGACGGCCACCACCCGGGCCCACCCGTCCGGGCGCAGCTCGCTGATGAGAACCCGTTCACCGAGCAGCAGTTGGCTCAGCACGCAGTCGCCGACCTGCTGGTCGGTGTCCAGGCCGGAGACCCAGGCGGGGATGTCGGCGCGGGCGGTGAGCGCAGGCCGGTCGACGGGGCGGACAGCCTCGGGGGAGGTCCAGAGCGTCGCCACCGCGACCCGGACGACGGCCTCGCGGCCCGGTTGCAGCTCCACGTCAACCCCCAGCTCGTGTCGGCCGTCCTCCGCAAACACTATGAAAGAAACCAACAATCATCAACTGCGAGGCTGCATATTTGCTTCAGTCAGGCCCGAGATGCCCAGGCCGGGAGCGTCCGGCAGCACCACGGTGGCCCCCTCGTATCGGATCCCACCCTGCACCGGCGACCAGGCCAGCCACCAGGCGGCGTCCAGGTCGGCGACGGCCGTGGTGCCGTACGCGGCGACCAGGCTCGCGGCCGCGCCGATGCCCACCTGACTCTCCATCATCGACCCGACAACCGTGCCGAGGCCGTGCGCGGCGGCCAGCTCCAGCAGGGTGCGCGCCGGGTGCAGCCCGCCGCACTTGGCCAACTTGACGTTCACGAGGTCGGCCGCCCGCCGGCGGATCACCTCCACCAGGTCACGAACCCCGAAGACCGCCTCGTCGGCCAGGATCGGCACCGACACCCGGTCGCTGACCCAGGCCATCCCGTCCAGGTCCCAACGGGCCACCGGCTGCTCGACCAGCTCCACGTCGAGCCCCGCGTCCTCGATGCCGCGGATCACCCGGACCGCCTCCCGGGGCGTCCAGCCCTGGTTCGCGTCGAGCCGGATCCGGGCACCGGCGCCGACCGCCGAACGGACCGCCCGCACCCGCTCCAGGTCACCGGCCGCGTCCGTGCCGACCTTCAACTTGAGCACGCCGAAACCGTCGGCCTGTCGCTGCCGCGCGGCCGCCGCCAGGTCCACCGCGTCGCCCGCGGCCAGCGTGACGTCCGTGGGGACCCGCAGCGAGGTGCCACCCAGCAGCCGCACCAGGGGTACGCCCAGCCGCTGGGCGACCAGGTCGTGCAGGGCCACGTCCACCGCGGCCTTCGCCGCCTCGTTGCCCACCACCGCGCGCTGCACCTCCGCGCAGCGGGTCACCAGGTCGTCCGGGTCGCGCCCGGTCAACAGCGGCCCGAGGAGTTCCCGCACGCAGGCCTGGGCGCCGGCCACCGACGCGCCGGTGACCTGCCAGACCTGCGGCGCCTCGCCGAAGCCGGACCGGCCGTCGGCGTCGATCAGCTCGACGACCAGCGTGTCCACTGTGGTGGTGCGGCGCAACGCGGTGACGAACGGGGTGTGTAAGGGGGCGGAAACCCGGTGGGTGCGTACCGCCGAGATCGTCATGTGGGGCACCCTATACGGAGGCACGCGGCGGGAGGGGAGACCGGATGACCGGGCGGGACTGGGAGCTGGTGGGCGCGCCGAACGCGCGTGACCTGGGTGGCCTGATCGGTGCGGACGGCCGACGGGTACGCGCCGGACGACTGATCCGTACGCCGGCGCTGGGCCGCCTCACCGACGAGGACCTGCCGGTGCTGGCGAAGCTCGGGCCGGCCTGCGTGGTCGACCTGCGCGACGGCTCGGAGATCGCGGTGGCCCCGTCGGACCGGCTGGTCGGCGAACCCAGGGTGGTGCACCTGCCGGTGCACGATCCGGAGCACCCGGTCTTCACGTACGTCTCGGCGGTGCTGCTCGGCCACGACCTGAACGCGTACGCCGAGCTGGCCCGGCAGGGCACGGCGGGAGCGATGGCGGAGATCTACCGCTGGTTCGTCACCGGGGAGTCGGCACGGGCCGGCTTCGCCGAGGCGGTGCGGCTGGCCGCCCGACCGGAGAACCTGCCGCTGGTCTACCACTGCTCCGCCGGCAAGGACCGCACCGGCTGGCTCACCGCCATTCTGCTGACCGCGCTCGGCGTTGACGAGGCCACGATCCGCGCCGAGTACCTGCGCAACAACCCGCTGACCGACAGCCTGCGCGCGGTGATCGTCGAGGCGATGCGGCGGCGGCAGCCCGAGCTGGACGTCGACGCCGTGCTGCCGGTGCTGGAGGTCCGCCCGGAGTACCTCGACGCCGGCTACCAGGAGGTCCGCCGGGTGCACGGTTCGTTCGACGGCTACCTGCGCGACGGGCTCGGGCTGACCGAGGAGACGCTCACGGCGCTGCGGGCGCAGTTGCTGGAGTGACCGGCACGCCGTCCGGCCTACCGGTGCGGGCGGCCCGACCGAGGACGATCAGCGCCTGGCCGGCGGCGTAGCTCGCCATCACCAGGACCGGCGCGCCGGGTGGTTGGGCCATCCCGGCGACCCCGGCGGCGATCACCATGTCGGAACCGAGGAACAGCGCGGCGCCGAGACCGACCCGCCAGCCCTGGGTGGCGGCGGTGCTGGCCATCGCGGCGAGCGCGAGCGCGTAGCCGGCCACGGGCACGGCCAGCCCGTCGTCGGCGAGCCCCGCCCACATCCAGGTCAGCGCGACGACGGTCAGCACCGCGTACCCCAGCGGGACCGCGACCAGCGGTGTACGGCGCAGCGCGGTCGCGGCGCCGTGCCGGGTGAACGCCGCGAGGTAGCACAGGTGCGCGGCGAGGAAGCAGGCCATGCCGGCCATGAACCAACCGGTGCCGTCGCCCAGCAGCGCCACGTCGCCGCCGGTGGAGAAGGCCAGCGCGGCGAGCACCAGCCGGTCCGGGCGGGCGCCGCGCTCGGCGGTGGCCCGCCAGAGGTACGCGGCCAGCAGCGGCATCAGCAGCGGCTTCGTGAGCAGCTCGGCCACGCCGTTGTCGGTGGCGTTGGCCAGCAGGTTCGCCACCGTCACGGCGAGGAAGGTGGCAAGGAGGACACGACTGCGGGGCATCGGCGGGCTCCGGGGTGGGGGGTGCGAGCAGCCTAGCCGGAGTCGACCGGTCAGAGCTGGTGGCGGGCGGCCCAGACCCGCGCCGAGACGTTGGCGATCAGGCGGCAGGCGTCGTCCTCGACCTCGTCGCCGCTCGGGCCGCCGTCGGCCAGCTCGGTGGTGGTGCAGACCGCGATCAGGTACGGCGGGGCGTCGTCGGGCAGAACCACCCCGGCGCCGTGCCGGACGCCGCGTACCCAACCGTTCTTGTGTGCGATCCGGGTGCCCTCGGGCAGGCCGGCGGCCAGGTCCTCGCGGTGCTCCTGCGCGAACAGGACGTCCAGCATGGCCGCGCAGCCAGCCGGCGAGGCGAGGCATCCAGGGCTGCTGGCCCCGGTGGCCAGGGCGCCGAGCAGAGCGGCCAGGTCGGCGGCGGTGACCAGGTTGGTGATGCCGGCCTCGCGGGCGGCGAAGTCCTCGATGCCCCGGCCGGTGATGCTGTGCCGGGCGCCGGCCAGCGCCCACGCCTGGGCGACGGCGGGCAACCCCACATGGCCGATGACCAGGTTGGTGGCCAGGTTGCTGGACCGCACGATCATCCGTTCGGCGAGCCAGCGCAGCGGCGCCGTGCCACCCACGCGCTCCCAGACGGCGTCGTCGTTGTCGTAGTGCGGGGCGCAGGAGAACCGGGGCGCGCCGGGCTGGGCCGAGTCGAACTCGTTGACCACCGGGACCGGGGCGTCCAGCTCCAGCGTGCCGGCGTCGGCGGCACGGTACAGGGCGGCGAGCACCGCCACCTTCATGGTGCTGGCGGCGTAGTGGGCGGCGCCGGCGTGGCGGGTCCAGGTCGGCGGCGCGTCGAGGCGGCCCACGTACGCCGAGACGGTGCCGGGCACCTTGTCCAGGTGGGCGTCGAGATCATCCCAGGTCATGCCGGTGACCGTAGCCGATCGTTCGACGGGGGATAGCGACGTACCCCCGCCGGAAAGCGGACGGGCGCGCCGGCCGCAAGCGGCCGACGCGCCCGGTCCCGGGTGCTGGTGGGTCAGCCGGCGTGCTTGCGGCGGGCCGCCGCGCGACCGCGCAGCTGCTGGTCGAGCACGACCTTGCGGATCCGGACGGCGGTCGGGGTGACCTCGACGCACTCGTCCTCGCGGCAGAACTCGAGAGCCTGCTCCAGCGACAGCTTGCGCGGCGGGATCAACTTCTCGGTCTCGTCGGAGGTCGACGCCCGCATGTTGGTGAGCTTCTTCTCCTTGGTGATGTTGACGTCCATGTCGTCGGAGCGGGAGTTCTCCCCGACGATCATGCCCTCGTACACCTCAGTGGTCGGCTCGACGAAGAGCTGCCCGCGCTCCTGGAGGTTGATCATCGCGAAGGCGGTGACCGCGCCGGCGCGGTCGGCGACCAGCGAGCCGTTGTTGCGGGTACGCAGCTCGCCGAACCACGGCTCGTAGGACTCGAAGACGTGGTGCAGGATGCCGGTGCCCCGGGTGTCGGTGAGGAACTCGGTACGGAAGCCGATCAGGCCCCGGGCCGGGACCAGCCACTCCATCCGGATCCAGCCGGTGCCGTGGTTGACCAGCTGCTCCATCCGGCCCTTGCGGGTGGCGAGGAGCTGGGTGATCGCGCCCAGGTACTCCTCGGGAGCGTCGATGGTCAGCCGCTCGACCGGCTCGCAGGTCTTGCCGTCGATCTCGCGGGTGACCACCTGCGGCTTGCCGACGGTCAGCTCGTAGCTCTCCCGGCGCATCTGCTCGACCAGGATGGCCAGCGCCAGCTCACCACGGCCCTGCACCTCCCAGGCGTCCGGCCGCTCGGTGGGCAGCACCCGCAGCGAGACGTTGCCGATCAGCTCCTTGTCGAGGCGGTCCTTGACCATCCGTGCGGTGACCTTGGAGCCCTTGACCCGGCCGACCAGCGGCGAGGTGTTGGTGCCGATGGTCATCGAGATGGCCGGCTCGTCGACGGTGATCAGCGGCAGCGCCACCGGGTTCTCCGGGTCGGCCAGCGTCTCACCGATCATGATCTCGGAGATCCCGGCGACCGCGATGATGTCGCCGGGGCCGGCCGACTCGGCCGGCTTGCGCTCCAGGCCCTCGGTCATCAGCATCTCGGAGATGCGGACCCGCTGGGTGCTGCCGTCGGTGCGGCACCAGGTCACCGTCTGGCCCTTGGTGATGGTGCCCTGGCGGACGCGGCACAGCGCCAGCCGGCCGAGGAACGGCGAGGCGTCGAGGTTGGTGACGTGCGCCTGCAGCGGCGCGCCGTCCTCGTACGCGGGAGCCGGGATGGTGTCCAGCAGGGTGCGGAACAGCGGCTCCAGGGAGGTGCTGTCGTCCGGCACCGAGCCGTCGGCGGGCTGGGTCAGCGAGGCGATGCCGTCGCGGGCGCAGGCGTAGACGATCGGGAAGTCGATCTGCTCCTCGTCGGCGTCCAGGTCGAGGAAGAGCTCGTAGGTGTCGTCCACGACCTCCTTGATCCGGGCGTCCGGACGGTCCACCTTGTTGATCACCAGGATGATCGGGAGTCGCGCCCGCAGCGCCTTGCGCAGCACGAAGCGGGTCTGCGGCAGCGGGCCCTCGCTCGCGTCGACCAGGAGCACCACACCGTCGACCATGGTCAGGCCGCGCTCCACCTCGCCACCGAAGTCGGCGTGGCCGGGGGTGTCGATGATGTTGATGGTGACCGGGTCCGAGCCGTCGGCCGGCAGGTAACGCACGCCGGTGTTCTTGGCCAGGATCGTGATGCCCTTCTCCCGTTCCAGGTCACCCGAGTCCATGACCCGCTCGGTCGTCTCACCCCGGGCGCCGTACGCGCCAGCCTGCCGCAACATGGCGTCGACCAGGGTGGTCTTGCCGTGGTCGACGTGAGCGATGATGGCGACGTTGCGGAGGTCGGTGCGAAGCTGCATACCCTCTATCCTTCCGCCTGCGCTCGCGCAGGCTGCGTCGGGGTCACCCCCAGGTGCCCCTGATCTCTGGTGAAACTGCTGTCCGGGTCGTTCCCCCGGCTGGCATGCTGACTCCCGTGTCCCGGGGGCCTGAGTGCACGACCTGCTGACCTTGGTGCAGGGTCTGCCCACCCTGTGGATCTACCTGGTCGCCGCGTTGATCGTGGCGGGCGAGACCGCGGTGATCTTCGGCCTGCTGGTGCCGGGTGAGGCTACCCTGCTGCTCGTCGGCTTCCTCACCTACAACGGTACCTTGCGGCTGGGCCCGGCGTTGCTCACGATGATCGTCGCGGCGGTGCTGGGCGACGGGCTGGCGTTCCGCGCCGGACGGCGGTACGGCCCACGGCTGCGTGCCGGGCTGGGCCACCGCGTCGGGCCCGCGCGGTGGAGCCGGGCGGACGCCATGCTGGCCCGACTCGGTGGTCGGGGCGTGTTCGCCGCGCGCTGGGTGGCTTTCGCCCGCACCCTGGTGCCCCGGCTGGCCGGGGCGGCCGGCATGCCGTACCGGCGGTTCGCGCCGTGGAACCTGGCCGGCGTGGTGACCTGGGTGGGCGGGTCGGTGCTGCTCGGTCACCTGGCCGGTGAGTCGTACGACACTGTCTCCCGGTTGCTGGGCCGGGCCACCGGCGCGGCACTGGTGCTGTTGGCCGGCCTGCTCGCGGTGGTGCTCGCCGGCCGGTGGCTCGGCCGTAACCCGGATCCGGCCCGGTCCCTGCTCTCCCGGGCCGGCGCGCTGCCCCCGGTGCGCTGGCTCAGCGCCCGCTACGGGGTGCTGTTCTTCCTGGTGGCCATGCGGATCGGGCCGGCCTGGACGCTGCTGCTCAATCTCGCCGCGGGGCTCCTGCTGCTCTTCGCCGCCGGGCTCGCCATCGCCGGCCTGCTCGCCGTCGGCGTCCGCAACAGCGGGCTGGCCGCGCTGGACGGGGCGATCGGGGACTGGTTCGCCGCCCGGCGGACACCGGGTGCCGCCGACCTCACCATGGCCGTGGTGTCGGTGCTGCGCGGGTGGGTGCTGATCGTGCTGGTGGCGGTGGTGGCGGCGGTGCTGGCGTGGCGGAACCGCCCCTTCAGGGCGGACCTGCTGAGCGTGGTGGGCACGGTGGGTGCGTTCGTGCCGCTGCTGGTGCTGGCCGTGGTGGCCGAGCTCACCGGTTCGCCGGGGGCCGGCCCGAACGGCGGCGAGTCGGTGCCGTTCCCGACGCAGAACGCGGTGGTGGCGGCCAGCTTCTGCACCCTGGCCTGGCTGGTGTCCCGGGGCACCCGGTGGCCGGTGGCGGTGGCGGCCTGGACGGCGGCCGCCGCGGGCGTTCTCGGGGTCGGTGGCGCGCGGCTCTACCTCGGGCTGGACACGGCCAGCGGGACGGCGGCGGCGGTGCTGCTCGGGGTGCTCTGGACGGTGGTGTTCGTGGTCGCCTGGGCGACCCGCGACCGGGCCGTGGGGGATCGGGAGCAGCCGGCGGACCAGGTCCGGCCGCCGTCGCAGGGGCCTCGTCGCCCCGTCGAACCTTGCTAGTGTGCGGCGACGATCACACGGGGAGGTACGGATGCATCGACGGACCGGTCGGATGGGCGCCGCGGTGCTCGCCGGGCTGCTGCTGGCGGGCACGCTGGTCGGCTGCGGCGCCACCGGAGGGCAACCCCAGGACCAGGCCGCGCCGGTCGCGGTCACCGAGGGGCCGGCGGAGGCACTGGCCGACGCCCCCGTCGACGAGACCACCGGGGAGCCGAGCCCGTCGGCGGCCGGGGCGGCGACGACCGACCCCGCTCCGAAACGCCTCGCGTCGCCGAGCGCGGCAACGCCCATGGAGGCGGCCCGCACGGCCAGCGTGGCGCCGAGGCCCCGCCTGGTGCCCCGGCGGCCCACCGAGACCTGGGGTCCGCCGCCACCGCCGCGTCCCCGGGCAAGCCCCTGCGTGCCCAGCTACCGGGGCACCCAGGCGACCCGGGCCGAGGCGAAGGCGGCGCTGACCAACGCCGCGGAGCGCACCTACTGGCCGGTGTCCGCCCCGAGCATCAAGATCCCGCTGAACCTGGTCAAGGCCACCGCCTGGCAGGAGAGCGGCTGGCAGTCCAACATCTACGCCTGCGACGGCGGCGTCGGGCTGATGCAGGTGATGCCGGACACCGCGACCTGGATGAACCAGCGGTTCGAGCAGAACTACGACCTGCACAACTACCAGGACAACGCGTACCTCGGCGGCACGTACCTGGCCTGGCTGACCAAGTACATCGGCGACATGTACTTCGAGGCCGACTACCGGCTCGACGCGGCCCTGTGCACCACCCAGCTGAACTCCTGCCTGCTCAACGCGGTGATCGCCGCGTACAACTTCGGGCACGGCGCGGTGGCGCAGGAGGGGAAGCCGCTGGCCATCCCGAACCCGTCGTACGTGTACAACGTGCGGGCGCTGATGACCGAGTGCGTCTGCCTGGCGTACTGAGCACGCCGACCGACGGGGGCGGTGGCCGGGGGAGACCCGGCCCCGCCCCCGTCGTCGTGCCGGTCAGTGCCGGGAGGCAGCCGGCTCGTGCGACACCGGGGTGTCGGCCACCCGATCGCGGGCGATCCGGCCGGGCCACCAGAAGCGGTCGCCGAGCATGAACGCGAGCGCCGGCACCAGGACCGTGCGCACGAGCAGGGTGTCCAGCAGGACGCCGATGCAGACGATGATGCCGATCTGGGTCAGCGTGATCAGCGGCAGCACGCCGAGGACGGCGAAGACCGCGGCCAGCAGAAGACCGGCACTGGTGATCACCCCGCCGGTGACCCGCAGCGCGGAGAGCATCCCGTCCCGGGTGCCGGCGGCGCGGGCGTCCTCCCGGGCTCGGGTGACCAGGAAGATGTTGTAGTCCACGCCGAGTGCCACCAGGAACACGAAGGCGAGCAGCAGCACACCGCTGTCCAGCGCCGGGAAACCCAGCACGTGGTCGAAGAGCAGCCACGCCGCACCCAGGCTCGCGAAGAACGACGCGATGACGGTCAGCACCAGCAGCACCGGTGCCAGCAGACCCCGCAGCAGCAGTACGAGCACCGCGCCGACCAGCAGCAGGATGATCGGCAGGATCAGCCGCAGGTCCCGGTCGTTGGCCTCCTCCGAGTCGTAGGTGGCCGCGACGGTGCCGCCGACGATGGCCCCCGACGGCGCGTCGGCGCCGTCGACCGTTGGGGGAGCGGAGCCGGGGACCGCGGCGACCGCGTCGCGCAGCGCCTGGATCGTCCGGTCGGCTGCGGCGGTGCCGGGTTCGGAGGCCAGCACCACGTCGACCTGGGCGACAGCCTGGCCGGCGTCGCCGGGGCGGGCCGAGGCGACCCCCGGGACGGCGGACGCGGCGTCGGTGACCGCCCGCGCCGCCGTCGGGGTGGTGAGCACGGCCACCGGCTGGGTGGCGCCGGCGGGGAACGCCCGGGCGAGGGTCTGGGCGCCGACGACCGCCTCGGGCTCGGCCCGGAACTGCTCGGTCTCGGACAGGCCGGTGCGGATGCCGAGCCCGCCCAGCGCCAGACCGGCGAGCAGGAGCGTCGCCAGCACCGCGACCGGCACCGGGCGGCGCTCCACGGCGGTGCCGAGCCGGCCCCACAGCCGACCCTCGCGGACCGGCCCACCGACCCGGGGTACGAACGGCCAGAACAGGCCGCGGCCGAAGAGCACCAGCACGGCGGGGAGCACGAACAGCGCCGAGAGCATGGCGAAGACCACCCCGGTCGCGCAGGCCACGGCCAGTGCGCGGTTCGTCTCCTGCTCACTGAGCAGCAGGGTGAGCACGCCGAGCACCACGGTGCCGCCGCTGGCCAGGATGGGCTCGACCGTCCGGCGCAGCGCAGAGCGCATCGCCCTGAACCGGTCCTCCTCGCGGCGCAACTCCTCCCGGTAGCGGGCGATGAGCAGCAGGGCGTAGTCGGTGGCGGCGCCGAAGACCAGCACGCTGGCGATGCCGGTGACCTGGCCCTGCTGGAGGGTGATGCCGACGGCCGGCACGATCGTGTCCACCGCGCGCAGGGTCAGCTGCTCGGTCGCCGCGACCACGGCCAGCGGCACGATCCACAGAAACGGGCTGCGGTAGGTGATCAGGAGCAGCAGCGCGACCACGGCGGCGGTCACCGCGAGCAGGGTGATGTCGGCGCCGTCGAAGACCGAGGAGAGGTCGGCGGTGAACGCGGGGGCGCCGGTCACCGCGACGGTGAGCCCGCCGGGCAGGTCCGTCAGTGTGGCGCGGAGCTGGCTGATCGTCTCGGTGACCTGGTCCTGCCCGCCGGCGGTGCTCAACGGCACGGCGACGAGCGCCACCGTGCCGTCCGGGGAGATCTGGGCGGGGCTGACAATCCCACCCACCGCGAAGCGGCTGAGGTCTCCGGAGCGGGCGGCGACGGCGTCCCGGTCGGCCTCGACCAGCGCGCCCCCGTCGGCGCGGCTGACCACCACGATGGCCGGCTGCACCTCACTGGACGGGAGTTGGTCCTGCAGCCGCTCCACCTGCGTCGACTGCCACCGCACGGACAGCCCGCTGGCGGAGACCGGCGCCGGGTTGTCCGGTCGGGGCAGCCCGAAGACCGCCGCGCCGACGACGACGGCGGCGGCCACGGTGAACCAGGCGGCCATCCGGCCGCGGGCGACTCTGGTGAAGACAGACATCAGGTGACCTCTGGGTCCTTCGAGTGCCAAGTATCTCGACAATCGAGATTATCGACGCCTGTTCTATGCTGCAACCCGGGGGACCGACGATGGGAAGAAGCGGCTCGACGTGGCCACTCACGGCATGTACCGGCGGCGCGACACGCGCCGCGAGCAGTTGGTCGCGGAGATCACCAACAACCTCCGGCGCTACTCGGTGGACGCCCAGCAGGTGGGCCACGCCTTCGCCAACCTGCACGGGCTCAACCCGACCGACCTGCAGGCGCTGATCGCCGTGATGGACGCCGAGCTGCTCGGTGAGCCGATCACGCCCGGCCGCCTCGGTGAGCAGCTCAACATCTCCTCCGGCTCGGTCACCGCCCTGATCGACCGGCTCGAGCGCGCCGGCCACATCCGCCGCGACCGGGACACCGCTGACCGGCGCAAGGTGCTGCTGCACTACGCCGACCAGGGAGCCGCCCTGGCCATGCGGTTCTTCCAGCCGCTGGGCACCCGTACCGACGAGGTGATGGACCGGTTCGCCGACGACGAGCTGGAGGTGGTGCACCGGTTCATGACGGAGATGAGCGAGTCGTTGCGCGCGCACCGCGACTCGGTGCGCGCAGCGCGGCCCGGGTCGCCCCGCCGCCCGACGGGCTGACCGTGCCGCACCGGCTCCTCGCCCGCCTCGCCGGCGCCGCGCTGCGCCTGCCCGCGACCCGCCCCGGCCCGGTACGGGTCACCCGCGACATCCCGGTCCGGGTCCGCGACGGCGTGGTGCTGCGCACCGATCACTACGCCCCGGCCGTCCCGGACGCGCCCACCGTGCTGATCCGCACCCCGTACGGGCGGGGTGGACCGTTGCGGCTGCTCGGCCGGCTGCTCGCCGCGCGTGGCCGGCACGCGGTCATCCAGTCCTGCCGGGGCACCGGCGGCTCCGGTGGGACGTTCGCCCCGCTGGTGCACGAGCGCGACGACGGGCTGGACACCCTGGACTGGCTGCGCCGCCAACCCTGGTGGTCCGGCGCGCTCGGCATGTTCGGGGTCAGCTACCAGGGCTTCGCCCAGTGGGCGCTGGCCGCCGACGCCGGCGACGAGCTGCGCGCGATGGTCGCGGTCGTGACCACCTCGGCCACCCGGGACTCGACGTACGCGGGGGAGTCCTTCGCCCTGGACACCGTCCTGACCTGGGCGGAGCTGCTGCACGCGCAGACCGTGCCGTGGCTGGCGCGGCAGTGGGAGCTCAAGCGTGGGCAGCCCCGACTCGCGGCCGCGCTGGAGCACCTGCCGCTGGCCGGTGCCGACCGGGTGGCCACCGGGGTGACCATCCCGTTCTTCCAGGAGTGGCTGCGCCACCACACCCCGGACGCCGCGTACTGGCGGAGGAGGGTCTTCGCCGACCGGGTGGCCCGGGTGCGGGCGCCGGTGGTCATGGTCACCGGCTGGCACGACATCTTCCTGCCCGCCCAGCTCGACGACCACGCCACCCTGCGTGCCGCCGGGGCCCGGCCACGCCTGGTCATCGGCCCGTGGACGCACGGCAGCCCCGGCCTGTTCGTCGCCGCCCTGCGGGAGGGGCTGGCCTGGCTCGACGAGCACCTGGCGGTGCCGGCCTCCGCGCGCGACCGGCCGCCCCGCGTCGGGCCGTCCCCGTCGGCTCCGGTCCGGCTGTACGTGAGCGGCCCCGGCGGCGGCTGGCGGGACCTGCCGGACTGGCCTCCGCCGGCGGTCGAGACCGCCTGGCACCTGCACCCGGGCGGCGAGCTGGCCACGCGCCCGCCGGTCGCATCGGCGCCGGACGAGTTCCGGTACGACCCCGGCGACCCCACCCCGTCGCTGGGCGGGCCGCTGCTCGTGGCGCAGCGGGCCGGCCCGGTCGACAACCGGCGCGTCGAGGCCCGACCCGACGTGCTGACGTACACCAGCGCCCCGCTGGCCCGGCCGGTCGAGGTGATCGGCCCGGTGCGTGCCGAGATCCACGTCCGCGCTGAGCTGCCCTACCTGGACGTGTTCGTCCGACTGTGCGACGTGGACCCTCGCGGCCGCTCCTGGAACGTGTGCGACGGCCTGGTCCGGGTCACACCCGATCGCTTCGCGGCCGACCCGTCCGGGGTCCGCCGGATTCCGGTGCCACTGTGGCCGACCGCGTACCGGTTCGGCGCCGGGCACCGTCTGCGGGTGCAGGTGGCCGGTGGCGCCCACCCGCGCTGGGCGCGTAACCCCGGCACAGGGGAACCTCTCGGTACGGCCGTGACGCTGCGTGCCGGCCGGCAGCAGATCCTGCATGACCCGGCGCACCCCTCGGCGCTGCTGTTGCCAACCGTCCACTCTGGCTCCGAGCGGGCTCCAATCTGAACTGATCCTCGCTGAGCTGGGCATTCATCCAAAACGCGGGCTATCGTTGGGTCAACGCCCGGCGCTGTGCACCAGTAGGCCGGGCTCGTCCGCAGCCCTGCACCGCGTACGCGGTGTGATGTCGTGCCCGGTCCCCACCCATGGAAAGGGGGACCCCATGACCCGGGCCCCGGCGAACCTGTTGGCCGTCCGTACCCTGCTGCTGACGCACCTCGACAACGCCCCCGGGCCGGACGACCTGGACCCGGCGGAGGTCGGCATCGTCGGCGATCCGGCGCACCGTGGCGGCTACCACTGCGGATCGGATCGGGTGGTCACCAACGACTACTCGGTCGTGGAGTCGCCCCGGGACCGCGCCGGCCTGACCCTCGACGCGGCGGCGCTGGACGTCGGCGGTTTCGAGGTCCGCTCCGGTGGCGGGACGCACACCCTGCGCAGCTTCTCGCTCTGGTGTGTGGGGCAGTGCGCCGCGAACGCGGCCGACACCCGGGACATCCGCGAGATCATCTACAGCCCCGACGGTACGACCGTGAAGCGGTGGGACCGGCTCGGCAAGCGCACCAGCGGCGACAGCTCGCACCGCTGGCACACCCACTTCAGCTTCTTCCGTGACGCCATCAAGGCCGGTCGCGACCAGCGGCCGTTGTTCCGCCGCTACCTGAGCTCCATCGGACTTCTGGAGGAGAACGACATGACCCCCGAAGAACACGCCTGGCTGGCCACCGTCCACCGGAACCTGACCGTGCTGGACGGCCGCAACCCGGTCGGGCAGATCTACACCCGGATGGCGTTGGGCGAGGACGCCACCGTCGCCAACTACGCGCCGGCGCACCCGACGCTGAAGTCGATCGCCGCCCAGGTGACCGCTCTGCAGAGCGCGCTGACCGCGCTGTCCGGCCGGGACTTCACCGACGAGCCGGCGATCATTCAGGGCGTACTCGCCGGGCTGACCCCGGAGAAGATCGCCGCCGCCATCCCACCGACCATGGCCAAGCAGGTCGCCGACGAACTGGCGCGCCGGCTGGTCGCCTGACCCGCCGGGCTCGCCGGCCGGCCCGAACCGGCCAGTCCGCGGCGACTCTTGGGCAATAACTGTTGCGCAACAGCCATTGCGGATGGCAGGGTCGGTGGCATGGAGAGACCCGACGTACGCCAGGTCACCGACTCGCGGGTGCTGGCCGCCATGGCCCACCCGCTGCGCCGCCGCCTGATGGACGTGCTCAAGGTGCACGGGCCCTCGACCGTCGGCATGCTCGCCGAGCGCACCGACCAGGCGCCCGCGAACGTCAGCCACCACCTCAAGGTGCTCGCCGCCGGTGAACTCGTCACTGAGGCCCCCGAACTGGCCCGGGACCGGCGCGAGCGGTGGTGGCGGCTGGTCACCAGGGGGCTGCGCTGGTCCAACGTCGACTTCGACGCCGACCCCGCGGCACGGGCGGTCGCCGACGCCGCCACCTCGCTCAACCTGGACCGGCACGTCGCCCTGGCCCGGGCGTGGCACGCCGCCGACGAGGCGGCGCAGGCCGCCTGGCAGGACGGCCCGTTCTCCACCGACAAGTGGCTGCACCTCACTCCCGACGAACTCGCCGAGCTGAGCCGCGAAATGATCGACCTGCTGGCCCGCTGGGCCGACCGGCCGCTGCCTGACGACGGCCGCGAACGGCAGCCCGTCTTCGTGTTCGCCCACGGCATTCCGGCCCGGCCGTGACCACGGCCACCCGCACCGATCCGACCCCGGCCCGGCCGGCCGGCGGTCTCCTGCGGCACCGGGACTTCCGGCTGCTCTGGGCCGGCCAGGCCGTCAGCAGCATCGGCAGCAACGTCACCACCGTCGCCCTGCCGCTGGTCGCCGTGGCCGTGCTCGACGCCGGCACCTTCCAGGTGGCGGTGCTCACCGCCGCGGCCTGGCTGCCCTGGCTGCTGATCGGCCTGCCGGCCGGCGCGTGGGTGGACCGCCTGCCGAGCCGACCGGTGATGGTCGTCTGCGACGTGCTCTGCGCGCTGGCCTTCCTCAGCGTGCCACTGGCCGCCGCGCTGGACCGGCTCACCGTCTGGCACCTGCTGGTGGTCGCGCTCGGCGCCGGCACCGCGCGGGTCTTCTTCGAGACCGCCGACCAGGTGTACCTGCCGGTCGTGCTGCGACCCGAGCAGCTACCGGAGGGCAACGCGAAGCTGCACGCCACCCAGACCGTGAGCTACGTCGTCGGGCCGGGCCTCGCGGGCCTGATCGCCCAGCTCACCGGGGCGGTCGCCGCGCTGCTGCTGGACGCGCTCACCTTCCTGCTCTCCGCGGCCTTCCTGCTGCGGATCCGCACCGTGCAGCCGCGCACCCGGCGGGCGGAGACGTCCCGGTCGCTGCGCCGGGACATCGCCGAGGGATTGCGCTTCGTCGCCCGCGACCCGTACCTGCGGGTGCTGTCGGTCTTCGGCGCGGCCAGCAACATCGGGCTGATCGGCTACCAGGCGGTCCTCGTGGTCTTCCTGGTCCGCGAGCTGCGGCTCGCGCCGGGCCTGGTGGGCATTCTGATCGCGGTGATGAGCGCCGGGGGGATCGTCGGTGCGTTGCTGGCCACCGCGCTGGCCCGGCGCTTCGGCACCGCGCGGGCCATGCTGCTCGGTGCGGCCCTCACCGGCCCGCCAGCGCTGCTCATCCCGCTGGCGGCGCCCGGTGCCGGGCTGGTCTGGCCGGCCCTCGGCGGAGTGCTGATCGGCCTCGGTGTGGCCATCGGCAACGTGGTCAAGGGCAGCTTCCGGCAGACCTACACGCCGCATCACCTGCTGGGCCGGGTGACGGTGAGCATGCAGCTGCTCAACTACGGCACCATCCCGGTGGCCGCCGTGCTGGCCGGCGCGCTCGGCGCGCGGTACGGCGTCGGCACGGCGATCGGGGTGATGACCAGCTGGCTGGCGCTCACCCCGTTGATCCTGCTGATAGGGCCGCTCCGGCGGCGGCGGGACCTGCCCGCCGCCCCGGCGGCGTCTTGAGTGCACTGCGGCGGTGGCCGTCGACCGGCCGCCGCCACCGGCACGGAGCTACATCGGGCGGACGTTGTCCGCCTGCGGACCCTTCTGCCCCTGGGTCACCTCGAACTCGACCTTCTGGCCCTCGTTGAGCTCCCGGTAGCCGCTCGAAGCGATGGCGGAGTAGTGGACGAACACGTCCGGCCCTCCACCGTCCTGCTCGATGAAGCCGAAGCCCTTTTCCGAGTTGAACCACTTAACCGTGCCGGTTGCCATGCATCTCTCCCTGTTCAAAGCGGCTGACCCTCGGCGTGTGGCCGATGATCGCCCGTACCTGTCCGACAGTAACGGGCAAAACCCGGATCCGCCGGCCGAAGTGCCGTAGGAACTCGGGTGAACTCTACGTGGCGCGATGCGAAACGCGCCCCCGCCACCCGTCACTGGGGCATGCTTGGCCCCGATGAGAGGTGCCGCAGCCACCGCGCTGTCCGAGCTGGAGCGCGAGATCGACGCGCCCGGCGACGGCCTTGACCGGCTCCGGTTGGTGCCCACCCCGTTCGTTCCCGAGGTGCGGCTGCACCTGGCCGAGGACGCGATCGTCTGGTGGGCACGCATGGAGGCCGCCGCCGGGCACACCCTGGCGCCGCCGTACTGGGCGTCCGCCTGGGCCGGAGGTCAGGCCCTGGCCCGCCACCTGCTGGACCATCCCGAACTGGTCGCCGGGCGGCGGGTGCTCGACCTCGCCGCCGGGTCCGGGCTGGTGGCCATCGCCGCCGCGCTGGCCGGTGCCGCCGAGGTGGTCGCCAACGACATCGACCCGTACGCCGTCGCGGCCGTCACGGTCAACGCGCGGGCCAACGGGGTCGCCGTCGACGCCACCGGAAGTGATCTGCTCGACACCGGAGACGCGGAGGCGGACGTGGTCCTCGCCGGCGACGTCTTCTACAGCCGCGCACTGGCCGACCGGATGCTGCCGTTCCTGCAACGGGCCGCCGCCGGCGGTGCCGACGTGCTGGTGGGGGACCCCGACCGGGGGCACCTGCCGGCGGACCGGCTGACGGTGCTGGCCGACTATCCGGTGCCCACGACGGAACCGTCGGTCGACTCGTCGCTACGCCGGGTGCTGGTGCTGCGACCCGCCTGAGGCGCGGCCGATCTCAGGGGCGACCCCGAGGTGGATACCAGGGGCCGCTGGGGGATGCGACCGGATGTCCAGGGTGGTGTGTCGGCCATAGCGTACGGGGCATGACGCAATGGCTCGCCGAGGTCGGAGACCTGCCCATCCTGCTGCTGATGGGAGCACTCGGGCTGGTCATGCTGTTCGACGCCGTACCCCTGCTGGGGGTCCTGATCCCCGGTGACGTGGCGATCCTGGCCGCGGTCGGCGTGGGTCGCCCGGCCACGGGGCTGGCGACCTTCACCGCGGTGCTGGTCGGCTGCCTGGCCGGATGGTCGCTGAGTTTCCTGGTCGGTCGCCGGTACTCCGAGCGGCTGCGACACAGCCGGGTCGGCGACTGGATCGGCGAGGCACGTTGGACGGCGGCGGAGGGGATCCTGCGTCGCGGTGGCGGCCGGATGATGGTGGTCGCGCCGTTCCTGCCGGTGTTCAACGCGCTGCTGCCGCTGGCCGCGGGCGGGCTACGCATGTCGTACCGGCGGTTCCTGGGGTGTGCGGCGCTCGGCGCGACGGCCTGGGCCGGTCTCTACCTCGCGCTGGGCACCGCGTCGCGCTCCCTGGCGGGGCTGCTGCCGGGGGAGTCGAGCCCGCTGCTGGTCACCATGGGCGTCGGGCTGGTGCTGGCCGCCGTGGTGTTGCTGGGCACCCGGCGCAGGCTCCGCGCGGTCGCCGGCCCGCCGGCGCCCTGACCGGATCGGCCGACCGGCGGGCGGGGGTGCGCCCGGGTGGTCGGGTGGGTGGTGCGGGGCCGGCCGGGGGGCCGGCCCCGCTCGGGTCACCAGCCTCGGGCGCGCCACTGCGGCAGAGCCGGGCGCTCCGCGCCGAGGGTGCTGTCCTTGCCGTGCCCCGGATAGAACCAGGTGTCGTCGGGCAGCTTGTCGAACACCTTTTGCTCGACGTCGTCGATCAGCGCGGCGAAACGCTCCGGGTCCTGGTCGGTGTTGCCGACCCCGCCGGGAAAGAGACTGTCGCCGGTGAACAGGTGCGGGGTCCCGTTCGGGTCGCGGTAGAGCAGCGCGATCGAGCCCGGGGTGTGCCCCTTGATGTGGATGACCTCCAGGGCGCAGTCGCCGACCGGCACGGTGTCGCCGTCGGCGAGCCGCTCCGCCTCGATCGGCAGCCCGGCCGCGTCGTCGGCGTGCACCAGCGTCCGGGCGCCGGTCTTGGCCACCACCTCCTCCAGCGCCACCCAGTGGTCCATGTGCTGGTGGGTGGTCACCACGGCGGTGAGACCGGCGTCGCCGATCAGGTCCAGCAGCCGGGGTGCCTCGTTGGCGGCGTCGATCAGCACCTGCTCGCCCGTGGCCGTGCAGCGCAGCAGGTACGCGTTGTTGTCCATCGGGCCCACCGACAGCTTGCTGATGGTGAGGCCGTCCAGCTCCCGCACCGCCGGCGTGCCGCCGGGGGTGACGTCTCCGCTGTATGTCATGACGTGTCTATATCCATTCCGGTGGAGTAGGCAGGGGACCGTCGGGAGTGACGGCGAGCGCGTCGCCGCCGTCGCGGCCGATCAGCCAGGCGGCGAGGTCGGGTGCGGGGCCGGTGACGGTAGGGGCGCCGGCCCGCTCCCCGATCACCAGCTCGTGCTTGCTGCCGTCGAAACGCAGCACCATCGACGGTGGTGCCGGCAGGTCGGCGTGATGGGCGGCCACCTCGCGCAGCAGCCGCTGGGCGAACGTCTCCGGCCAGTCGGCGGGCCGGTAGGCGGCGGCCAGGTCGACGTGGTGCACCTCGATCTCGCGCAGCCGGCCCCAGACGAGCAGGGCGGCGGGCCACGGGCCCCGGCGGGTCTGCACCGTCGCCGCCCACGCCTGCACCGTCATGGCGGCGACGGCCTCGGCGAACCGGTCCGCACTGCGCCGTAGGTCGTCCAGGTGCTCGGCGGCCGGCCGGCCCGCGCCGGCCTCGATGTCGGCCGCGCGGGCCGCGGGGGAGGCGTACATGGGCACCGGCTCGCCGGTGCGGGCCGCGGTGAGCAGGTTGACGAAGCCGTCGGCGTTGCGCGCCAGATGGGCCAGCACGTGGCCGCGCGTCCAGTCCGGCAGCAGCGACGTGGCCGCCAGGTCCGCGGCGTCGAAGGAGGCCGCGGTGCGGAGCAGCCGACTGGTCGCGTCGTCCACCTCGCCCATCAGCAGCAGTGGGTCGGTGGTCACGCGTCGACCCTAGCGGTCCGCCGTCGCGTCGTCGCCGGGGAAATCGCTTTCGGCGCGTCGGCGCGCGCCCTACCGTCGGCGCATACGCGGTACCGGGACGTCGGAGGGGGGTGGTGACCATGCCGGCCGTGGCACGCGTGTTCCGCCATCACCAGCTTCGACACCGATGAGGACGCCATGACGATCGATCTGACCGCCCTCGGCTGGGACGCCGAGTGGGCGGCGTACGCCGCGCGGCGCGGCGAGCACCGACCGGGCCGGGTGGCCCGGGTGGACCGGGGGGTCTGCACGGTGCTCACCTCGACCGGCCCGGTCCGGGCCAGCCTGGGAGGGCCGGTGCTGGTCGCCGCCGCCCGGGACCCCTCCGCGCTGCCCTGCGCCGGGGACTGGGTGCTGCTCGCGCAGTGGCCGGACGGCCGGACCACCGCGGAGGCGGTGCTGCCCCGGCGGGCGGCGCTGATCCGCCGTACCGCGGGAAAGGACGCCAGCGGCCAGGTGCTGGCCGCCAACCTGGACGCCGCCGCCGTCGTGGAGCCGGTGCACCCGGAACCGGACGTCGGCCGGATCGAGCGGCTGCTCTCCCTGGTCCACGAGTCCGGGGCCCGGCCGCTGGTCGTGCTGACCAAGGCCGACCTCGCGGCCGACCCGGCCGCGCTGGCCCGTCAGCTCGCCGCCGTCGCCCCCGGAGTGCCGGTGCTGCCGGTCAGCGCCGAGCGCGGCGCGGGGCTCGACCCACTGCGCGCGGAGGTGGCGCCCGGCCGCACTCTGGGCCTGCTCGGGCCGTCCGGCGCGGGCAAGTCGAGCCTCGTCAACGCTCTGGCCGGTGCGGTGATGATGCCGACCCAGGCGATCCGCCGGGTCGACGGCAAGGGCCGGCACACCACCACCTGGCGGGCACTGGTGCCGATCCCCGGTGGTGGCGCGGTGATCGACACTCCCGGCGTGCGAGCGGTCGGCCTGCTGGACGGCGTGGCCGGGCTCGACCGGGCGTTCGCCGACATCGCCGGGCTCGCCGAGGGGTGTCGGTACGCCGACTGCGGGCACGACGGCGAGCCGGCCTGCGCGGTCGGGGAGGCGCTGCGTACCGGGGAGCTCTCCACCCGGCGGTGGGAGAGCTGGCGACGGTTGCAGCGGGAGGTGGCCCAGGAGAGCCGGCGGCGGGAGGCGCGGCTGGCCGCGGAGCGGCGCGGCGGCTGGCGCTCGGCGCGGCGTCGGGCGGCCCGACCGCCGACGCCCGGCGGTTACTGACCGGCCGCGGCCGACCGGGCTGAGCTGGGGGAATGTGCGGGCGCGGGAAACTGTCGTACCTCGGGGCTAGAGTTGCCGAGGCGTGTTTTCCGCGCCCGCACCACCGCTCAAAATCACCCCAGAGCGGGACAGATTCTCCGCTTCATCTTCATCCGGGAGTACACGGACCGTGGCCGACCGACTGATCATCCGTGGCGCGCGCGAGCACAATCTGCGTGACGTCAGTCTCGACCTGCCCCGGGACGCGCTCATCGTGTTCACCGGGCTGTCCGGGTCGGGCAAGTCGAGCCTGGCCTTCGACACGATCTTCGCCGAGGGGCAGCGACGCTACGTGGAGTCGCTCTCCTCGTACGCCCGGCAGTTCCTCGGCCAGATGGACAAGCCCGACGTCGACTTCATCGAGGGGCTGAGCCCGGCCGTCTCGATCGACCAGAAGTCGACCTCGCGCAACCCGCGTTCGACGGTCGGCACCATCACCGAGGTCTACGACTACCTCCGGCTGCTCTACGCCCGCATCGGCGAGCCGCACTGTCCGGTCTGCGGCGAGCGGATCTCCCGGCAGAGCCCGCAGCAGATCGTCGACCGGGTCCTCGCCATGGCCGAGGGCACCAAGTTCATGGTCCTCGCCCCGGTCATCCGCGGCCGCAAGGGCGAGTACGTCGACCTCTTCTCCGAGCTGCAGGCCAAGGGCTACGCCCGGGCCCGGGTCGACGGCGTGGTGCACCCGCTGACCGAGCCGCCCAAGCTCAAGAAGCAGGAGAAGCACACCATCGAGGTGGTGATCGACCGGCTCACCGTCAAGCCGAGCGCCAAGCAGCGGCTGACCGACTCCGTCGAGGCCGCCCTGGGCCTGTCCAGCGGCCTGGTGCTGCTCGACTTCGTCGACCTCCCCGAGGACGACCCGGACCGGGAGCGCCGCTACTCCGAGCACCTGGCCTGCCCCAACGACCACCCGCTCGCCATCGAGGACCTCGAGCCCCGGGTCTTCTCCTTCAACGCGCCCTACGGCGCCTGCCCGGAGTGCACCGGCCTGGGCACCAAGAAGGAGGTCGACCCGGAGCTGCTGGTGCCCGACCCGGAGCGCAGCCTGCGCGAGGGCGCCATCCAGCCCTGGTCCACCGGCCACAACCTCGAATACTTCCTCCGTCTGCTGGAGGCGCTCGGCGAGGCCCAGCACTTCGACGTCGACACCCCGTGGCGGGCGCTGCCCGCGCGGGCGCAGAAGACGATCCTGCACGGCTCCGACGACCAGGTGCACGTGCGCTACCGCAACAAGTACGGCCGCGAGCGCTCCTACTACACCGGCTTCGAGGGCGTGGTGCAGTGGATCGAGCGCCGGCACTCCGACACCGAGTCCGAGTGGTCGCGCGACAAGTACGAGGGCTACATGCGCGACGTGCCGTGCGCGGCGTGCGGCGGCGCCCGGCTCAAGCCCGAGGTGCTCGCGGTGACCCTGGCCGGCAAGAGCATCGCCGAGGTCTGCAACCTGTCCGTGGGGGAGTGCGCCGAGCTGCTCGCCGGCATCGAGCTGACCGACCGGCAGAAGATGATCGCCGAGCGGGTGCTCAAGGAGATCAACGCCCGGCTGCGGTTCCTGCTCGACGTCGGCCTGGACTACCTCTCCCTGGACCGGCCGGCCGGCACCCTCTCCGGCGGCGAGGCGCAGCGCATCCGGCTCGCCACCCAGATCGGCTCCGGCCTGGTGGGCGTGCTCTACGTACTCGACGAGCCGTCGATCGGGCTGCACCAGCGCGACAACCACCGGCTGATCGAGACCCTGATCCGGCTGCGCGGGCTGGGCAACACGCTGATCGTCGTGGAGCACGACGAGGACACGATCCGCACCGCCGACTGGATCGTCGACATCGGCCCCGGCGCCGGCGAGCACGGCGGCGAGATCGTGCACAGCGGCTCGGTGCCGGCGCTGCTGGAAAATCCGGCCTCGGTCACCGGGGCGTACCTGTCCGGGCGCCGGTCGATCCCGACACCGCAGAAGCGCCGCCCGCAGACCAAGGACCGGGAGCTGGTGGTGCACGGCGCGCGCGAGCACAACCTGCGCAACCTCACCGTCTCGTTCCCGCTGGGCCAGCTGATCGCGGTCACCGGTGTCAGCGGCTCGGGCAAGTCGACGCTGGTCAACGACATCCTGTACGCGGTGCTGGCCAACCAGATCAACGGCGCCCGGCTGGTCCCCGGCCGGCACACCCGGGTCGGCGGCCTGGAGCACGTGGACAAGGTCGTCGGCGTGGACCAGTCGCCGATCGGTCGGACGCCGCGATCCAACCCGGCCACCTACACCGGGGTCTGGGACCACGTCCGCAAGCTCTTCGCCGAGACCACCGAGGCCAAGGTGCGCGGGTACGGTCCGGGCCGGTTCTCGTTCAACGTCAAGGGCGGGCGCTGCGAGGCGTGCTCCGGCGACGGCACCATCAAGATCGAGATGAACTTCCTGCCCGACGTGTACGTCCCGTGCGAGGTCTGCAAGGGCGCCCGGTACAACCGGGAGACCCTGGAGGTGCACTACAAGGGCAAGACCGTCTCGGACGTGCTGGAGATGCCGATCGAGGAGGCCGCCGAGTTCTTCTCGGCCATCCCGGCCATCCACCGGCACCTCAAGACGCTGGTCGACGTGGGCCTCGGCTACGTCCGTCTCGGTCAGCCGGCGCCGACCCTCTCCGGCGGCGAGGCGCAGCGGGTCAAGCTCGCCTCCGAGCTGCAGAAGCGCTCCACCGGGCGGACGGTCTACGTGCTCGACGAGCCGACCACGGGCCTGCACTTCGAGGACATCCGCAAGCTGCTGATGGTGCTGGAGGGGCTGGTCGAGAAGGGCAACACCGTGATCACCATCGAGCACAACCTCGACGTGATCAAGACGGCCGACTGGCTGATCGACATGGGTCCGGAGGGCGGCCACCGGGGCGGCACCGTGTTGGCCACCGGCACCCCCGAGGAGGTCGCCGAGGTGCCGGAGAGCCACACCGGGCAGTTCCTGCGCCAGGTGCTCAAGCTCGACGGCGAGGCCAAGGGCGCGGCGGCGGCAACCAGCCGGGCCGCCCAGGCCAACGGCGTCACCAAGACCCGGGCACCGCGCAAGGCCCGCGCCGTCGCGCGCTGAGCTGACCAGCAGAAACGCCGGCGGTGCCCGATCGGGCACCGCCGGCGTTTCCCATTTCCTGGGTCGAGACCATGCCACCGTGAACCATCCGGCACAGTTGCCCGTGTTGACGAGTGTGGCCGGGTGATCGGGACCGGCGCAGCAGCCCAGAGAGAGGCGAGGCATGAGTGACGATCAGGCGCTGACCGGGCCGGGTACGCAGACCCGTCGGACCCTGCTCACCGGTGTCGGGGCGATCGGCGCAGCCGTCGTACTGGCCGCCTGCGGCAGCGACGACACCGGCGGTGGCGACGGCGCCGCCCCCACCAGCGGCGGCCCGGCGGTGCCCAGCACCGGAGACGCCGGTGGCGGCGACCGGCAGGGCGCCCAGTCCCTGGCAACCACCAACGACATCCCGGTCGGCGGCGGCAAGATCCTCAACGCCGAGGGCGTGGTCATCACCCAGCCCACCGCCGGCCAGTTCAAGGGCTTCGGCGCGATCTGCACCCACCAGAACTGCCCGGTGACGAACGTCGACGGCGGCACCATCAACTGCACCTGCCACGGCAGCAAGTTCTCCATCGAGGACGGCTCGGTGAAGGCCGGCCCGGCCACCAAGCCACTGCCGCCCAAGAACATCAAGGTCACCGGGGACCAGATCTCACTGGCCTGACCGGCCGGCCTGGCCGGGGCGTCCCGATCGACCGAGGCCCGGCCCCGTCGGTCGGGCCTCGCGGCTCAGCCGCTTGATCGACTCGCGTTCCGGCAAGTCGGGGTGTTCGGCGGCTTCCGACACGCCGACTTCCCGGAAGCCGAGTGGATCTGCCGGACCAGGCTGCTGTCGGAGGGCCGGACTAGGCTTGGCGGCGTGGCTGACCCCTCGACCTACCGTCCCGCACCCGGCACCATCCCGGAGTCACCGGGGGTCTACCGCTTCCGCGACGGCACCGGCCGGGTGATCTACGTCGGCAAGGCGAAGAACCTGCGTAGCCGGCTCAACTCCTACTTCGGCGACATCTGGAACCTGCACGAGCGCACCCGGCAGATGGTCACCAACGCCGAGTCGGTCGACTGGATCACCGTCGGCACCGAGGTCGAGGCGCTCCAGCAGGAGTTCACCTGGATCAAGCAATACGACCCGCGGTTCAACGTCCGCTATCGCGACGACAAGTCCTACCCCTACCTGGCCGTCACCCTCGACGAGGAATACCCACGGCTGCAGGTGATGCGCGGCGCCAAGCGCAAGGGGGTGCGCTACTTCGGGCCGTACTCGCATGCCTGGGCGATCCGCGAGACCCTCGACCTGCTGCTGCGGGTGTTCCCCGCCCGGACGTGCTCCGCCGGGGTGTTCAAGCGGGCCGGCCAGGTCGGCCGCCCCTGTCTGCTCGGCTACATCGGCAAGTGCTCGGCGCCCTGCGTCGGCACCGTCTCCGCCGACGAGCACCGGGCCATCGTCGACGACTTCTGCGACTTCATGGCCGGGCGCACCGACACGATGGTCCGCAAGATCGAACGCGAGATGACCGAGGCGAGCGAGCAACTGGAGTTCGAGCGGGCCGCCCGGCTGCGCGACGACGTGGCCGCGTTGCGGCGGGCCATGGAGAAGCAGACCGTGGTGCTCGGCGACGGCACCGACGCCGACGTGGTCGCGTTCGCCGACGACCCGCTCGAGGCAGCGGTGCAGGTGTTCCACGTCCGCGACGGCCGGGTCCGCGGCCAGCGGGGCTGGGTGGTGGAGAAGACCGAGGACCTGACCACCGGCGACCTGGTGCACCACTTCTGCACCCAGGTGTACGGCGGCGAGCACGGCGAGGCCGACGTACCCCGGGAACTGCTGGTCCCCGAGCTGCCCGCGGACGCCGACGCGCTGGCCGACTGGCTCTCCACCCACCGGGGCAGCCGGGTGTCGCTGCGCGTGCCGCAGCGCGGAGACAAGCGTTCGCTGATGGAGACGGTGGAGCGCAACGCCAAGGACGCGCTGGCCCGGCACAAGCTCAAACGGTCCGGTGACCTGACCACCCGGGGCAAGGCGCTGGACGAGATCAGCGAGGCCCTGGGCATGCGCACCTCGCCCCTGCGCATCGAGTGCTTCGACATCTCGCAGATCCAGGGCACCGACGTCGTGGCCAGCATGGTGGTCTTCGAGGACGGGCTGCCCCGCAAGAGCGAGTACCGGCGGTTCATCGTCCGGGGCGCCACCGACGACCTCTCCGCGATGTCCGAGGTGCTGCGCCGTCGCTTCGCCCGCTACCTGGACGCGCGATCGGAGACCGGCGAGGTGGGAGTGGAGTCGGCCGACGACCCGGAGGCCCCCACCGACGCTCAGGAGCCGCAGATCGGCGCACTCGTCGACCCCACCACCGGCCGGCCGCGCAAGTTCGCGTACCCCCCGCAGTTGGTGGTCGTGGACGGCGGCGCGCCGCAGGTCGCGGCCGCCGCGCAGGCACTCGCGGACCTGGGCATCGACGACGTGGCGTTGTGCGGGCTGGCCAAGCGGCTGGAGGAGGTCTGGCTCCCCGACGACCAGTTCCCGGTCATCCTGCCGCGTACGTCGGAGGGGCTCTACCTGCTGCAACGGGTCCGCGACGAGGCGCACCGCTTCGCCATCACCTTCCACCGGCAGCGCCGTTCCAAGCGGATGACCGAGTCGGCGCTGGACCACGTGCCCGGTCTGGGGGAGGTGCGCCGCAAGGCGCTGCTGCGGCACTTCGGCTCGCTCAAGCGGCTCTCCGCCGCCACGGTCGAGGAGATCACCGAGGTGCCCGGGGTGGGCCGGCGCACGGCCGAGGCGATCCTTGCCGCGCTCGACAAGGGCACCGGGGTCGTCGAGGGCGCTGAGGCGAGTTCGTGAGCCCGCCGCCAGTCGGTACCGCCACCACGCGCTGACCGAAGGTGGACGGCGTGCCCAGAGGCGGCTGGCCCGCCGATGGGTGCGACACGTCGGCTCATGATCGTGCTCGATCCCGGATTTAGTGGCCTCGTTCGGCCCGAATGGGGCCTGTGTCCGGAATCGAGCACGATCTTCACCGGGTGGTCGCGCGGTCTGCGGGGCATTGGGCCGGCGGTGCGCTCCGCGGCCGGCCTGGCGGCCGTGGGGGCGTCTCGTCCGCTGACGTGGTGGGCAAGATGCTGTGCACTTTCCGGGAAGGTGTTGCCTCGGCGCGTGGGCAGGCAGCACTTTCCCGGAAAGTGCGCGGATCTTGGGACCCGGTCGGTCCGGCGCGGGGAGCGTGCGCTGTCCGGTTCGGGACCTGCCGGTGACGGCTTGTCTGTCGGGTTTGTGGCGGGCCGTCCGGTGGGCGGGGCCACTCTCGGGGTGGAATCGGCGCCGGGTCGGGGTCGTTATACCTGGCATGCGACCGTGGCCCCCCGGCCCGGTCGGGGGCAGCCGCCGGGAACACCCGCCAGGCCGCCTCCGTTACATCCCCCGTAGCCAAGCGCCGGCCGCCCCGGGAACACCCGCCAGGCCGCGACGGTTACATCCCCCGGACACCCGAGCAGGCCCCGAGCCGCCGGGCAGATCCGCCCCCTTTCTGAACTTCCCGCGCAACCCACCCCCTTGCACGTTCGGGTT
>NZ_JBQXEO010000015.1:0-163236 GCF_052601155.1 Micromonospora yongxingensis | reverse complement strand
GCCTGAACCGGCGATAGAGGTTTCCAGCGCCTACGACGCTTTCTCACGATCGTGTCGCCGTCAGTAAGCCGCCTCATCGTGATCATGACAGGTTGAGCAGGCAGTAGGTGGGAATGGCGTGCCGCCGCTCCAGGTAGGACGAGGCTCCCGACCGAACAACAGTCGACCCAAAACGACCCTCCAGCACCAGAGCTTCGTTGCTGACCTAGCTGCCAGCATCCCGCTGTCCACACGCAGCCCGACCCGACTGACCGACCTGATCCGCGCCCGCCGACGGGCTCGGCAGTCGGCGGGCGCGGACTGCCAGCACAGCAGCAGGCGCCGATGGCCCTGACCCACTCGCGCAGGCCGGCTGGTCTGGGCCTCACCCGCTCTGCCCAGGGCGGACCCATGACCTGACCGCAGCCCGAACCCACGGCTTGGTCGCCGCCGCGCAGCCGGCGTACGGCTGGTCAAGCAGGTTAGCGAAAAGGCGGGGAGGGTGCCGCGTGGACGTGGCGGGATTCGGTGGGCGTCTGCGCCCGGGGCCTCGCCGAGCGGGCCGATCGCCACCTCGCCTGGCTGTCGCGGGTCAGTCGCCGCCTTGCCACGGTCGCAGCCCTGGCGTGGTCTCCCGGTCTCCGCCGGGGACCAGGATATGACCGGCCAGCCCGAGCGCCACGATCGCGGCGACCAGCAGCGGCGGCCAACCGCCGGCCCACGGCAGCACCAGCAGTGGCATGAGCTGCCAGGCCACTCGCCGCCACGGCACGACCGCGGACACCAGCAGGGTGAACAGGACGCGACCGAGCACGAACAGCGCAGGGCCGCCGATGATCAGCACCAGCCACCGCGCCGGCGTCGTTCCGGTCGGATGGTGGACGACCAACTCGAACGAGGCCGCCGTGACGACCACACCGGCCAGCAGCACCAGATGCGTGTACGGGGCCAGCCGCGGCGGCCGGCCCGCATTGGCCCCGGCCGCCTGCAACAACTCGCTGGCCCGGTAGGCGTAGATCTGCCAGAGCAGCAGCATGGTGGCGAACGCGCAGAGCAGGGCGGTGAGCCGGAGAAGGTCGAGGCCGCCCCTGCTGACCTGCAGGGTCGGCAACAGGATGATGTCGCCGAGGGCCAGGATGACGAACTGCTGGTACCGCTCGCCCAAGTGCTCGGTGGTCCGCTCGTATTGGGCGACAGGAACCCTGCCCAGCCGGGGCGTGGGATAGCGGGCCGCCGCGGCGACCAGGTCGATCGTGATGGCGACGGTCCAGAGCGCCCAGTTCGGACTGTGTGGCAGCGCGCCGGCGACCCAGAAGACGCCGGACACGGTGAACCAGAACAGAAACCGGGTGGCGCGCTCCAATGCCGTCCGGTGCCCCTGCCGGTACAGGGCCGTGACCAGGATGATGCAGCGAAGCAGGTGCGTGCCGACGTACGCGATCACGAAGACCAGCCGGTGCGCGGTGGTGACCATCGGCAGCGCTACCGCCATCCCCACCGAACCGACCATGGCGATCATCAGGATGGCCTGGATCGGGCGCTGCTGCGGGTCGTAGAACTCGGTCGTGGTCGCGGTGATCGACCAGGTCCACCAAATGGCCGTCAGCATCAGCAGCACCTTGGCGCTGCCGGACCAGGAGTGCTCTTCGGTCAACAGTGTCGAGATCAGCGCGAGGGCGGCCACGAAGACCACGTCGAAGAGGAGCTCCAGCAGCGTGGCCCGGGCCGCCCCCTCCATCCGGCGTACCAGCGCCGTACTTCCTCCGGTGGTCATGCCCGGCCTCCCGCCGCATCCTTCCAGGATTATCGGCGGCGCCGGCGGGGCCCGTCTCCGGATCGACGATTCCCCCCGACCGGCGTGGCAGGAGACAGCAGCGGCGCAACACGGGCTGACGCTGGCGTTTGGACGACCTGACGTGGCTCTGACTCGCCTCTGCCACCAGGGATTATGAGATCCAGATGGGGGACCCGGCGAGCTGCCCGGATAGCCTCCTAGCAGCGGAGATACCTCTCGGCATCTCTCAGCACTCCCCCGCTGTCCGTCGCCCTCTTGCGGACTAGATGCGGACTGCGCCGCCTGGACTCACTCCCCTGCCACTCATAGGCTCGCCTGGTGGTGTCGATGGTTGCGACGGCGGGGCTTGTGTTCGTCATCGCGATGACGCTCACCCTCCTGGCGCTCATGGTGATCAGTCTGTTCAGGCCACGAGACCCCCGGTCCAACGACGGGCCGCTTGACCACATGCATCACCCTCCGCCGGATGGGGGCGCGGGTGGCGGTGGAGACTAGAAGATCAGGGATGGCTGGCCAGTGCCGGCTCCTGCTGGTCAGCCCGTCGGTGGTTGTCGGGCAGCGTCGGCGGGCGCGGGCACTCTTGGCTGTACGGATGGCTGTACGGCCAAACGGGGCCGTGCGCTTGTCCGGCTCGCGATGGGATCATCTCGGAAACCGGGACAGTTGTCCCGAGGTCGGCTGCCATCGGACACGGAGGAGATCATCATCAGCGCCGAGCCGGGCATCCCAAACCTCGCCGAGTTGCGCGAGGCAATCGAACGAGATCGGGTTCTGCTCGGATCGCTGACCCCGGGATCCGACGAATATCGGCGGCTTCGGCGAAAGATCACCCGCAACACGGCGAAGCTGCATGAGTACGAAGAACTCGGTGACCGGCGTCGCGTCGAAGTCGGGTACACGGGACTGCTTTTCGTCCTGGTCGGCGGCATCGTCACCTGGGCCGGCTGGGGCTCATGGTGGGTTCTACTCGGGTTCGGCATGCTGTTGCTCGGGGTTTATTGGGCCGATCGGCTACGGCCTAGTCGCGACAGCCGGCTCTGACGCTGCTGCGCGGATCTCCTCGTCGGGCAGTCGTAGACCGTCCAGCCTCCACGGACGGGGACAAGGTGGAGCGCCCTGCCGGACGAGTCTCAATGGCGGCTGTCAAGCGTTGGTATAGACGGCCTGCGGGTTAGAAGAAGATCAGGGATGGCTGTTCAGGGGTCGCATCTCTGGTTAGCACGTCTGCTTTGCGGACAGCGCTGGCGTCTGCCAGTGGTCTTGGCTGTGCGGATGGCTGTACGGCCGGCCAACGCGCGGTCAGGGAGAACCCTAGGCTGACGCCATGTCGGCGGAGCGCGAAGTGATTGACCTGAACGAGCACGATCACGAGCCAGCGGAGCCCGGCGGCGCCACCCCCGAGGGCCTCATGGCCAGACGGAAGATGAATGTATGGCTCGTCGCTGCCTTCGTGGTCGGCGTTGTGCTTGGCGGTGTCGGTGTCAGCGAGCTGCGAGACTCGCGGGAGGAGCGGGAGCGGAACGCTTCGGTCTCACTCGTGGCCTTCCCTGCATCCATCAGTAGCGGGGGTTCGGACGCCACGGGCGTCCTCCAGATGGACGGGCAACTGGCAGTGACCAACGCTGGCCCCGCGCCGATCACGGTTCGTGCGGCTACCGGTCAACGACCCGGCGTCCAGGTCCATGACACCGGCCAGACTCGGCTGCTGCGCCCCGGCGGTACCGCCTGGATCGATGTCAAGCTGCGCATTGAGTGCTCTATCGCGTTCGGGAGCGAGCCGTTGTCGATACGGTTCTCCGTCGAGACCGCCGACCAACAGATCAGAGAGGTCAGCTACCCCGTCGCCGTAGTGGGGAGCGCCTGGCACCGTGAGGCCGAGCAGCCATGCGCGCACCTCGCTGACTTGGCCAAGCGTGGCAGCTAACGCTCAAGCGGATCTCCTCGTCGGGCAGTCGTAGACCGTCCAGCCTCCCCGGACGGGGACAAGGTGGAGCGCCCTACTGGAACGACCTTGGCCCCGACCGGGGACTGGTAGCCCTTATGGTGCCCGATGAGGTGATCCGCGGGCGGCATCTCTGAGACCTCCCACAGGGGTGTGTGTCAACCGGCGGCTCCTTGGAGGGCCGGGGTGTGGGGCAGAGCCCAGGGTTGGCGCGGAGCGGGACGGTTGTTACCGGGCTTTGCATCGTCGGCTCTGCCGGTCCCAGTGCCGGAAAGGCTCTGGTCTCGTCGTAGGGCTGGCCGGTGGTCAGGCAGTGGTGGATGCCGAGCATCCGGTTGAACAGGTTGCGTTGAGCGGCGGCGTGCCAGTCGCCGCGGTCCCGTCGTCGGCGGTAGTGGGCCAGTGCGCCGGGTGAGGTGGTCAGGGCGCAGAACGCCCACTGGTAGCCGACCGAGGCCAGACGCTGGTTTTTGGCTTGCGGTTGAAGACAACGCGGCTCTTGCCGGAGGCACGAGTGACCGGTGCGGCACCGGCGTAGGCCTTCAACGCGCGGGCGGTGGGGAACCTCGCCGGGATCGACGACGTTAACCCGCCGGTCCTCGACGGGCTTCCCGCCGCCGACCGGTATGGCCTGGCTGCGACCGCTACGCCGAGCACGCTCCACCGGGCGCACCCGTGTGGGCGAAGTTGACCGCGAGGCAGTGCGACCAGACTCGGTGGGCGTGGTGCAACGGGTACGACGAGGCCGTCGAAGACGAGGCGGCCCGCCACTGCCGCAGGGTCCTGCACCCCAACGGCGACGATCGGGACGTCAGTCACCTGCACCCCGACCGGGTGCGCCTGGGCGGGCAGGGCGTGTTCGCACGGGACTGGGCGTGGACGCCCAACCCGGACGGAGACCTCCGAATTCCGGTCGGCTTCGCCGGCACCCTGGTTGACCGGTGGAACGGGTGGGCGGTGTTCACCTGCACTCGGGAGGTGGCCGAGGCGATCGTCGCCGACCAGCAGGAGGCCTGCGGTCGCTACCGGCGGCAGCTCGCGGCTGACGGCATCGGCGAGCGCGGCGAGCAGATGGTGGACGACTCCTGGCGCGGCTGCGGTTCGACGGTGACGTCCTCGTCGTCGACGAGACGCGGGTGCACGACGACCCGGGCGCCGTCGACCGCATCATCCCGGACGGGCAGGGCCGCTGCATCGTGATGGGCCGCGCCTGGACGTGGACGGCGGTGCACCCCTACGACTGCGACCGCATTGCCGGCAGCATCCCCGATCCGCCCTTACCCGAGGCCGGACCCTCGTCCGACACCAACACGGAAAGGAGGCCTGGCGATGCGCGATGACGGCGACGAGTTCGGCGAGTACGCCCACGAAGAGATCCTGCAGGCCCTCGTGACGCGCCTGCTCACCAGCGGTGACCTGGACCAGCTCTGCGATGACACCGACCTGCCTCACCTGGTGCACGGCGACGGCAGCCCCGTGACCATCACGTCCGCCCGCGTCTACCGAGACGCCGGGGTGCTGACCCTCGACCGGGGCGTGTGGCTCGAGCTGTCCGACGGCAACGTGTTCGGCCTGACCGTGCAGATCTCCGGCCGCCCCCGCGGTGAGGTCACCCTGCACCGCCCGTAGCCCCGGCAGCGGATCGACTTGATCGATCCGCTGCCCGGTGCGTTCCTTGTCGTCGCCCGCCAGCGGCGGCACCTGATCGGCAGCCCTCGGGGCTGCCGTTGCTGTGAGCACCTCACGGTGGTCGGCCGACCCTGCCGCAGGGCGCGCCCGCCACCGCCCGTCTCCGCCGCGCGGACACCGCACGTTGCCCGCGCACCGCAGACGGGTGCGCGGGCCCCTATGACAGGAGGACCCACATGGACCCTGCAACCCCGCCCGCCACCGCCGACACCCCGCCCGACTTGGGTCACGGACGCCGGCCCGGCTACCTCTACCGGCAGGTCGCCGCCTACCTGGCCAGCCAGCCGGACCAGTGGTTGAAGGTCGGCCAGGTCACTACCGCGATCGCCGCCCGCTCGAGCGGCGCGGTGTTCGAGGCGTTGAAGAAGATGGCCGCCGCCGGCTACGCCCACCACCACCTTGGTCCGCACCGCTTTCAAATCACCCAGGCGGGCATCGACGCCGCCGGCGCCATGCCCCCACCCGCGCCCCGCGCGCCCGCCAGCGGTGGCGGCGGGCGGTCGGCGCGGCGGCAGCCGGTCGCCCGGCCGAACGGGGACCTGTACTTCCCGCGCAAGCTCGCCGGCGCGACCGATGTGGACGTGCTGCGCCGGCTGCGGGACAAGCGCATCCCGGTGCTGCTCTACGGCCCGCCGGGCACCGGGAAGACCGCCCTCGTCGAGGCCGCCTTCGCAGATCTGCTGACCGTCGCCGGGACCGGCGACACCGTGGTGGAGGACTTCCTCGGCAACTTCATCCCCCTGCCGGACGGCGGGTTCGAGTTCGTCTACGGGCCGCTCGTGGTCGCGATGCGCGAGGGACGGGCGTTGCTGGTCGACGACGCCACCCTGATCCCGCCGAAGGTCCTCGCCGTGCTGTACCCGGCGATGGACGGCCGCCGGGTGATCACCATTCCCGGCTACCGAAACGAACGCGTCGAGGCCGTCGACGGGTTCTACGTCATCGCCGGGCACAACCCCGGTGTGCACGGGGCGATCCTCACCGAGGCCTTGGCGTCGCGGTTCGACGTGCACATCGAGGTCACCACCGACTGGGAGCTCGCCCGCCACCTCGGCGTCCCCTCCCCCGCCATCCGGGCGGCCATCGCGTTGAACGCCGACCTGGCCGCCGGGCGCGTCAGTTGGGCGCCGCAGCTGCGCGAGCTGCTCGGCTTCGCTCGCGTCCGCAAGACCCTCGGCCTGCCCGCGGCGGTGGCGAACCTCGCCGGCCGCGCCCCCGAAGACGACCGCGAGCACGTCCTCGCCGTCCTGCGGCAGCACTTCGGCGCCGACACATCGGCCCTGACCCTCGGCAAGCAACGCTGAAACGGAGACATCGCATGCCCCTGAGCAGCATTCACGTGCGTACCAGCCTTCCCAGCACGACGGGCGGCGACCCGGACTGGCAGCCGTGGAGCGACGCCTGGTCCCGCCACATCCCGGTCCTGACCGACCGACACGACCTGCAGGTCACCGTCGCGCCCGGCGCCGGCGGCGGCGCGCCGGCCTGCTTCTACCCCGACGCCCGCCGCATCGAGGTCGACGCCACCCACATCGGGGCACCCACCATCGCCGACCCGCGCCGCGCCGGCCACAAACGCCTCGTGCCCACCGCCTATGGGCTGCTCGTGCACGAAGCCGCCCACGCCACCCACAGCCTGTGGCGCACACCGCCGGGCACCCCACCGGTCGTCGCCGCCGTCGCCGACCTGCTGGAGGAGTCCCGGGCCGAGAACCGGCAGCGCGGCAGGCGGCGAGCCGACCGGCGGTGGCTGCGCCACGCCGTCACCCACCTGCTCAACCCCGACGGGGCGCCCGTCGACGACCCGTGGCACGCCGGGCAACTCGCCGCGCTGCTCCTCGCCCGGGTCGACGCCCGCATCATCACCGCCAAAGACATCACCGGGGTGCGGGCCGCCGTCACCGCCGTCCTCGGCCGCCCACGTCTGCGGCAGCTGCGCGACGTGTGGCGGCACGCCCACACCGTGGGCGACAGCGACGGCGAGCAGATGATCGACCTGGCGTGGCGGTGGTGCCGGATCCTCGGCATCGACCCCCACCAGCAACCCGCCCCACCGCGGCCGGATCTTGGGGTGTTCGCCGGGCAGCTCGCCCAAGCCCTCACCGACTACCTCGCCCACACCGCCGGAGTGACCCCCGCCGAGTACACCGCCCAGCAGGTCGCGGACCGGCATGGGGCGGCCGCGGCGTGGACGCGCCGCGACCCCACCGACGCCGAACGGGCCGCCGCCCGCCACCTCGCCGCCCGGCTGCGCCGCGCCCGCACCCACCAGCCCGAACCCGACACCCGGCCCAGCCCGATACCGCCCGGACGGCTCCGCACCCGCCACGCCATCACCGCCAAGGCCCAAGCCGCCGCCGGCACCATGCCCACCGCCACACCATGGCAACGCCGCACCACACTGCCGCCGCCGAAGCCCGCCCTGCACCTGGCCGTGCTCGTCGACACCTCCGGCTCCATGCGCGCCTACGCGGCGCCGATGTCCGCCGCAGGGTGGATCCTCGCCCACGCCGCGCGAACCAACCAGGCCACCACAGCCATGATCGGGTTCGGCAGCCGCGCCACGGTGCTCGTGCCGCCACGCCAACAGCCGGCGAAGGTCCTGCAGATCGCGGCGGTCGGCGGGACCACCGCGTTCATCGAGGCGGTGAAGCTCGCCGACCAGCTGCTGGGCCTGCGCCAGCCAGGGCGGCTGCGGATGCTCGCCGTCGTCTCCGACGGCGACCTACCCGACATCGAACCCGCCCAACGGCTGATCACCACCCTGCACCAGGCGGGCTGCGCCGTACTGTGGCTGCGCCCCGCCGACCTCGCCGGACACACATTCGGCCACACCACGACTCTGCTGGCCAGCGATCCCGTGCAGGCCGTCGACGCCATCGCCGACGCCGCCGTCACCGCCCTCGAACGCGCCTGAGCAGCATCGGGCCCGACGCCGATCGGACACGAGCCACCACGGCATCTCCCAGCCAACCGCGTCGCCGACCTGGTCGCGCCCTCCCTGAGCACCAGCGCTGCGGCGGACTTCGCCGCGGCCCTCGGGGGCTGGAAACGCCGCCACCGGCATCCCGCCGTCGCTGCCGGGCACCGCGTCCCGGCCACCACGCCCGCCTCGGCGTTCACAGCCGACCGGCACTCGAGCACCCGACTGTCGTTCGGGTGCCACCGGCGGGAGCGGCGCCGCCCCCTGCCCCCTCTGGCAGTCAGCCCTCACAAGGGCCCGCCGACACCTACCTGAGGCCCCGCAGCCGAGCCCGCTGTGGGGCCTCACGGCGTTGCACCCCACCTCTCGAACCGAAGGAGTTGTCCCCTATGGCCCACGAGCATCTATCCCGCCTGACCTTGACCGCGGTCGGTGACCTGCTCGCCGTCGTGCCGTACCTGTTCGGCTTCCACCCCGGCGACAGTCTCGTCATCGTCGGACTCCGCGCGAACACGATCGCTGTGGCGGGCCGCGTCGACCTGCCCCACCGCGACGAGATCCCCGAATGGGTCGACGGTGCCGGCCCACAGCAGCTCACCCTGCTGCGCAACGTCGGCGCCACCGCAGCGATCATCATCGGCTACGGGCCCGCTACCCACGTCACCCCCATCATCGACGCTCTCACCCCACAGGTGCGCGACGCGGGCGTCACCGTGCTCGACGCGCTGCGGGTCACCGACGGCCGCTACTACTCCTACCTCTGCCAGGAACCAGACTGCTGTCCCGTCGACGGGGTTCCGTTCGACGCCGTCGGCAGTGTCGCCGCCGTCTGGGCGATCGTCGCCGGTCAGAGCGCGCTGCCCGACCGGGCCGCTCTCGTCGCCAGCCTCGCCCCCACGACCGGCGTCGCCCGCGACGCCGTCACCGCGGCCACCCGGCGCGCACAGAAGCGACGCATCACCGCGTTCACCGCAGGCGGCCGCGCGGCGGTCCTCCGGGCCGGGCAGAAGGCGGTACGCGAGACGTTCGCCCGCTACGCGGGAGACAGCGTGCTCACCGACGACGAGGTGGCCTGGCTGTCCGTGCTGCTGGTCGACACCACGGTCCGCGACGCCGCCTGGCTCGCCACCGACACCGACCCGTCGCACATGGCTCTGTGGACCGACCTCACCCGCCGCGTCGAACCGGCCCTCGCCGCACCACCGGCGACCCTGCTCGCCTTGACCGCCTGGCGAGGCGGGCTCGGCGCCCTCGCCTGCGTCGCCCTGGACCGGGCCCTGGCCGCCGACCCCACCTACTTCCTCGCCCAGCTGCTCGACCGCGCGCTGCGCGACGGCCTCCCGCCCACCGTCCTCGACGGCTGGCCCGCCACCGACAACCCCACCCCTAGGCCGCCGGGCCCCGGGCAGAAATAAGCCCTCTCATGGCACTGCACCTCTTCTTTGACCTGACCGCCGCGCTGCGACTGGCCGAGCACGCCGTCGCCTCACGCGAGCACGGCCCGTCGTTCAGCGAACACGACGACGGCATCGCCTGCCCGGGCGCGCTGGTCTGGGTCCACGACCACGGCGTCTACCTCATGTCCAGCGGCCTGCCCCGCCTCGATGACCCGGACCGTCCCGGCTCCAGCCTCGTCGTCTACGCCGACGGCTGGAACCCCGACACCGACGGGCACCGCCGCGACGCGGACCTCGGCGGCGACGACTTCGCCGATCACCTGCACCTCAGCGACGCACCCACCCACTGATCACCGTCCTGCGCGCCGCCCAGGCCGACGGCTACCCGTGGCTGCACCTGAGCGTCACCGGCGACGCCTACGAGGTGCGAGTCGCTCGCACCCGACACCACCAGCCCTGACCAACCACCCGCGCGTCTGCCCCGCCGCCCATCTGCCGCGGGGCAGACGCGCCCTTTTGAGCACCGGAGACCTGATGAGCACGCCCGACGCGGCCACGCCGCCACCACCGACCCTGGAATCCGTCCTGCGCGATGCCTGGGCCGCATTCGCGCCGACCGAGCCCGCCCCGCTGGGATGGCTCACCCACACCACCGCCCAGATCCGCGCCTACCTGCGCGAGCACCACAGCCCGCCCGCGCCACTGCTCCCGGCCGCCGACGCTGGGGCGCGGCTGCGCCGCGAGGTGTGGCGGGCGCTGTACGAGGCGGTCAGCACGCACGACATCGATGGTGACGCCGCAGACCGGGTGCTGTGCGCGCTCGACCTGCCGCCGCTGCCCCGGCGCTGGCAGGTACGCCTCACCCTCCCCGTCCTCATCGAGGTCACCGCCGCCGGCCGTGAGAACGCCTTCGACACCGCCGAAGCCTGCATCGAGACCGCCCTCACCGGCGCGGACCTTGTCGTGCGGTTCGAGTGGGACGGTGCCGAACGCGACGACGCCAACCCGGGCGACCTCGACGCCACCGCCGCCGAACCAGCCGAGCTGACGTGACCGTCGCCCGCACGCCATCCGCCCGCCCGCCCGAACTCTGAGGAGTCTTCCCCGTGACACTGCACCTCATCGGTAAGTACACCGGCCACGACATCCCCGACGACACCCTCGCCGCCCGCACGCGCGGAGGCGCGCCGGCCGTGCTCGCGGCCGCGCTCGCCGATGCCTGCCATGCCCTCACCGGCACCGAAACGGACCTCGCCCGCTGCGCCGACACTATCGCCGCCCGCCTCGACGACGTCCGCCGCGCCCTCGCCGCCAGGCCCGGTGAGCCGGCACCCACCATCAACCCGACCGGTGTGCTGCAAGCTGACGGACCGCGCCTCGATGCGCTGAGCGCGCAACGCGCCGCCCAGATCAGTCATCTCCGGGCCCTGGTCCGTATCTGGCGGGCCCAGCACCAACCTCACCAGCCGCCGACCGGGGACTCCGCCGACCAGGTCCGGCGCTTCGCCGAGCGCATCGTCGCCGAGATCGACGACGACATCAGCGAAGGGATCGTGCCCGCCGGCGTCGGCTCGTTCACCGACCTGCACCGCTACCTCGACGCCAACGACTACCTGATCTGCGCCGGCGTCCCCTACGACGGCACCCCGGCCAGCATCGACCTCACCCGCTCGGTGCAGGACCTGGTCGTCGCCCGGCTCCGCACACCCGGCCGCCGGTTCTGCACCCACGGCACGTGCACCTTCGCCGCGCACGACCACACCAACGCGCACGGCCCGGACGGCACCGACCTCGACGCGGCCGTGCCCCTGCGCTGCCGGCACTGCGGCCAACCCGCTCACTACGACGCCCGGCTGGAGGACTACCGCCACGACGACCCCGCCGTACGCGACTGCTTCCTCATCCATCGCGACGACTAACCCGGCCCTCGGGTCGCGACGGACGGGCGACGACTTGATCAATGGGGAAAGTCGAGCGTCACTGGACCCGGTCGCCACCCGGGGCGGACCCGACAGCGGCATCCCCACACCGCTGGCCCGGGGTGGCGGCCACCCACGCTGACACCCAATCCGGAAGGCGCCACCGATGACCCCACCGCACCGTCGCGCCGTACCGCGCACTGTCACCGATGTCCCGCTGTGGCTGCTCGCCGCAGACGTCGCCGCCGCCCACCTTCCCGAACCGGACCGCCCGGACCGCTGCGCGAACCTGCGCTGCGCTGGCGAGGCGTACCCGTGCCCACCAGCACGCGACGCCCAACGGGCCTGCCGCGCCGCCACCCGACCCACACTGCTCGCCCGAGGCCGAGCGCAGGTCATCGGCCCGGCCACAGCTGCGGCGGACCGATTCGCCGGCTGGTTCCGGCCCACCCCACCAAGCCAGCCGCAGCAGTGGCACATGCTGTCGTCCCAGGCCGCATGACCCAGGCCCCATCGGGGTTGCGCCCATCCAGCCTGCGCCAGCGGCCGGTCGGAGCCACTGGACCTCACCGCACCGCGAGGGACCGACACGGCACAGCTGTTCTTCGGCGAGACCTCACCCTCCTCGCCGGCTAGATGGCGGCCTGCGGCGGCTAATCCTTCATGCCGCACCCGTGACGTCCCCGAGGGGGATGTCCAACCAGTTGCCTTTGAGGACCGCGCACCACCTTTGACACCTGCATAAACACCGGGGCGAGGCGCCCTGGCCTCCCGGCGGCGCCCTCGCCTCCTCGCAGATGGAGACACCGTGAAACCCGTACCCGACGCCAACTCCGACGACGAGCCCACTGACGCCACCGCAGGGGCCACGCTCAGCGTCGGCGACCCTGACCTCGGCAAGTCGCGACTGATGTCGCGGCAGTGCCAGACCTGCATCTTCGCCCCCGGCAACCGGATGCACCTCGCCGCCGGCCGGCTGCGGGACCTCGTCACCGAAACCCGCCAGCGGGAGTCGTTCATCATCTGCCATGACACGCTCCCGTACTACCAGCACCCCGAGGCCAAGCCGGCGATCTGCCGGGGTTTCGCCGACCGCTACCGAACACAGGCGCTGCAGCTCATCGAACGGCTCTTCGGCTTCATCGAGGTCGATCCACCGCAGCCGACAGATACGACCGCAGGGCATGGCCGGTGACCGCACCCGACGACTGCCTGCCCCCGCCAAGCCGAGAGGTCCAGCGGGTCGGCTGTTCTGTCACGCTCGTCGGAGCTGTCAACGACGACCCCGACTGTGGGATTCGTTCCCTCGGCACCGAGTTCCTAAGCAGCGCGGCTCGTTCGTCGCTCCATTCACGCCGGCACCGCGCACGGCGGCAGGCCGCGATGACCGATGTTGACCGCTGTATCGAGCACGCCTCACAGTCATGCTGAGGCTCTGGCCATCCACGCATCGTCTCGGAATCTGAACTTCGATCCGATCGACCGATCGAGGAGTTCGACATCGCCGGCCTCGTTGTCACCGTCCGACCGTCGCCGACGTCAGTCGTTTGGCGACGCCGAGTCATAGCAAGGGGCTGCGCCGTCACACGTCGTCGCCGACCTGCCCGGCGTAGCGGAACGTTGGCGGGTCGGTCTCGTTGCCATGGCGGACGTAGCGGTAGTGGGCGGGCGGGCCTGGGTCGTCGCTGGCACCCGGCTCGGGGACCGACCCGCCGGCGGTACGGCCACCGTGGCCGACCTCGCCACGTTCCGCGCCGCCGACCCGGCGCGCGGTGAGCTGCCCGCACTGATGTGGGGCACCGTGCCCGCGTCGGTGCCAGACGGCACCAGGCTCGCCGTCGCTGTCAACGGGACGGTCGGCGCGGTCGTGCTCGTCGTGCCGCCGGACAAAGGTGGCCGGCGGTTCGCGCACTCCTGCCCGACAACCCGATCTTCACCGCCGCAGCCAACCGATTGGACCTCTACCAGGTCGGCGCCGACGGCGGGCTGCGCCGCCTGACCCTGTCGTGACTGGCCGCCGGGTACAGCGGCGCGGGGGGTGATGCCTGATGACGGAAGCCCCGCGTGTGGGGACGACCTGGATGTGGTGGGTGGGCAGGGACAGCCCGAGCGAAGGCCCCGGGCGTGCAGGCCGGCATGCCCGGGGGGTCTTCGCTCAGATCGGCTGATCGGAGCCTGCGGGTATGCCGACACTGCCCATCGCGTAGGAAGGCGCCCCGCGGGCTCCGGCAGGTACCCTTGGTCGGTGTTTTCGCCTCAGGGTCCGTCTCTGCGTGAACTCTGCATCCAGGCGTTGTCCTCGGTCGAGCGCGGCTATGACCTGCTAGCTCCGAAGTTTGACCACACGCCCTTTCGCACGCCGGATAGCTTTCTCGGCGCGACCGCCGACGCGCTGTCCGAACTCGGGCCGTTCGATCATGGGCTGGACGTGTGCTGCGGTACCGGCGCGGGCATGCTGGTTCTCAGGTCTGTGTGCCAAGGAGGCATCACGGGCGTGGACTTCAGCGCTGGCATGCTCGCGCAGGCGCGCAGCGCTCACCCGGACGCCACGTGGGTTCGGGCCGACGCTCGGGCCCTGCCTTTCACTGAGTACTTCAACCTCGCCGTCAGCTTCGGAGCGCTCGGGCACTTTCTGCCAACCGAGCGACCGGCACTCTTCGAGGGGGTGTACCGCGCGCTGCGGCCCGGCGGGCTCTTCGCCTTGCCGATCGGCGCACCGCCGCCCCTGGCCTCGGTCTCGCACTTGGCCACGCTCGGATTCGACCTGGCCATGCGGGTACGCAATGCCATGTGGCGACCGCCGTTCGTCATGTACTACCGCACCAGCCCGCTGGCCGCAGTCCGCGACAACCTGACAGCGGCTGGCTTCACCGTGACGGCCGTCGCCTTGACCGTCCTGGGCCAGCGCCGGGACGGCAGCTTACGGTGCACGCTGATCCTCGCGCGTAAGCCGGCAGACCTCACGGATGCCCACTCGCGGACCATGTCGCCGCCGCGTGGTGGTGACGCGATTGCTGACCAGCCGGCGGAACTGGGCGGGCTGCAGCCCGGTGAACGGAAAGATCCACTCCGCGCTGGCCGCCGGAGTCACTTGCACCCCGACGTGATCCGCCATGGACCAACCACAGATATACGAGACATCCCTTAAGCGGCAAGCCACCGAGATGGCGCACACAGACATTGTGATCGGGCCTCGCACCTGTCCCCCGGCAAGTACGCAACCAAATGTGGCGTTACGCCCGGACCGCGAAGTCATGCGGGGAGGGATTCGCCTTGCGGGCTGACGTCAGGAGCTGGGCCGGCATGATTCCCGTGCAGGTCATTTCCAGAAAGTGCCAACCTCGTCCCGGTCGGTACCGCACCGCTCGTCAGGGGCGGCGGTTGCCGACGAGACTGCCAGCCTTGTCTGCGCTGGTCGGAGCGCTGGCACCGGGGGGTGGCCAGTATCGACGGACGGTCCGTTCGGAGCGTCCGATGCGTGCGGCGATGTCCGCGGGATGCAGGTGGGGGTCCCGCCGGTACCAGTAGGTCACCGCTGCTGCCGTATCTCTGGGTACCGGCGCTCCGTCATCGGTCATGGCGTCGGGCCTGTCCGGCTTGGTCGCCGGTCCGTCATGCGGCCTTCTGAGGGGCGTCTGGCCGGAGTTCGACGCGGGCGGGGCTGGTGGTGGCGCGGGCGCGGAGACGACGGGATTGGCGTCGGCGGGAGGCGGCGAGTGAGCGGAGCTGGCCAGGTCTGCTGACAGGGACTGGGGGACGGCACGGAGACGGCCGGTGATTTCGACGAGGCTGACGCTGGCGACAATGACGAGTCCGTCGACGGACAAGGGAAGCAGGTAGGCGGCGGCGGCTTCGGTTTCGCCGTATCGGGCGGCGACGCCAACCATGTGCCAGTAGCTCACCCACGCCGCGATGCCGGCGATAGGGGCGGCGGCGATCAGCCGCAGCACAGCCAGCATCCGCTGGTGGGTGGGAACGCGGGAGATGAGTTCGACGGTGAGCATCAACGCCAGCGGCGGCCACGCGGAGATGACCTGGCTGACCGGGTTGGGTCGGGCGTGGAGCACGTTCGCGGCGATCGACGCGGCGACACCGAGGGCGAGGACGGCGCGCACCGCCCACCGCAGGCGCCGCAAGTGGCGCAGCTCCGCCTCCCTGATAGTCATGTCCGTTACGGGTGTGCGCGTGGCGTTCATGTCGAGATCTCGCCATCACCGCGGGTGGTTGCGGGGTTGGGCCGCGCGGTGTGGTGGATCTGCGTGGCGAGCCGGTCTGCGAGGGCGAGGGTGTCGTCGCTGGGTTCGGCGTCGATCTCGGCGAGTGCGCGGGTCAGCTGGCGGCGGAGGGCGCGGATCGCGTCGAGGTGCCCGAGCTCGGCGCGGGCGCGCATCGCCTGCTGGTAGAGGGCTTCGCAATGTGGGTGGTGGGTGATGGCGGTGTCGAGGACCGTGACCTGTTGGGCGGGGTTGCCGGCGAGGGCGTCGGCGAGGGCGAGGTGGGCGTCGAGGGCGTCCTGGCGGATCGCTTCGCGGTAGGACTCGACCCACTCGTAGTCGCAGCCCTCGGCCAGGGGCCCGGTGTAGGCGTCTACGGCGCGGCGCAGCGCCGCGGTGCGGGTCTGCGGGTCGGTGGCCCGCGCGGCCTCGCGGATCGCCGCCCGCATCCGCCACAGGTCGACATCGAGGCAGTCGCGGTGCAGCAGGTAGCGGTGGTCGGGATGGGTGACGTAGCTGCCGGGGCCGCCGTTGTGCCGCAGGACGGCGCGCAGCCCGGAGACGTAGGTGTAGAGCCTGCCCGGGGCTTTGCTGGTCGGGGCGTCGGGCAGCAGGTCGTCGAGGATCGCCTCCGTTGAGGCGGCGCCGTCGTGTACCGCCAGGTACACCAGCAGTTCCAGGGACTTGGCGCGTGGGCTGCGCTGCGGGTCGGCGTTGTCGACGCCGGGTCGGCCCAACACCCGCACCCGCAAAGGGCGCTGCTGGGGCTGGCGGTCCTGCACGCCTGCCGTCTGCTGCGCGTCCACGGCTCCATCAGCGCCTGCAAGGGTCTTTTCCTGTCCGTGGCGCTGCTCGGTGTCAGGCGTCGCGGCGGCGGCGGTGCTGATGTCGCCCGGTGGCCTTGCGGTGCTGCCGTGCACGTCGTCGGGCTCGCTGCCACCCCCGGCCGTCACATCCGGCGCGCCCCGGTCTGCGGAGGTGGTGGGAGATGGCATGCGTTCTTCGTTGTTGCTAAGGGCGGGTGGGGCGGAGGCGTCGACCTGGGCCTGGGCCGTGGATGCCGAGGGCTGCGGCTGCCCGGTGTAGGACTCGGCAAGCGTGACAAGCAGGCCGCTGGTCTCAACGGGATCGAGGACGGCGAGGCGGCCAACGTCAGCAGCGTGCCTGCCGTGGGAGGTCGTGCCATCGTTGGCCGGGGTGGTGGTGCCGTCGGCGGCGACGGCGATCGTGTCGCCGTCGGGCCAGTCGCCGAGCAGCACGCCGTGGATGTCCAAGCGTTGACCCTGAGCGAGCAGCGCGGCGACCCGGGCACGTTCGTGGCGGCTGTTAGCGTCGGCGATCAGCATGACCGGCGGGAGAGGTTCGGCGAACGGATCGGCGCGGCGCAGCTCGGCGATGGTGTTGACCTCGTGCTGGTAGGTCAGCCGCGTGCGGTGCAGCGTTTGCGCTTCGAGGAGGTCCAGGGCTTCGTCGAGGCCGGCGGTGACGGTCAGCCGGGGTGTGCGGGGCAGGGTGGGCGCCGCGGCGCCGAGTAGCGTCGCCGCGGTCGTCGACGGGATGACAACGTCTGTGCGCCCGTCGGGATGGTCCACACCGCCGGATGCCAGGGCGGCGGTGAGAAGCCCACGGGTAGCCGCGTGCGCGCCAGGCCCAGTCAGGCCCAGCCCGGCCGGTGGCCACAGCGCCGACAGCGGACTGTCCAGCGCCGGCGCGACCGGCAGCGGGTCGTCGCCCTCCACGCCGCCCTGGCCCGCACGGAGGTTGTCGCCGCCGTCAGGGACCTGGTCGTCGCCGGTGCATTCGACGTCGCGACTGTCGCTGTTCGCATCCGCACGGACACGCACCAAGTCGTCATCGAGATCGTCCCCTTCGTGGTGGTCACCATCTCGGAGGCTGGCGGACTCATCGGGGTCGGGAGGGCTGGCGGTGGCGCGGTGCAGGCCGCGGCGGATGTGCCCGACCACGCGGGGCATGGAGGCGAGGTCGGGGGCGTCGAGGGGGCGTGCGATCGAGGGTGTGCGGGGAACGTAGCGGCGGCGGCGGTGCGCCCACACGAGCGCCGCTGCGGCGGTGATGGCCAGAGCAAGACCCACATCGACCCAGCTGCCACCGGGTAGGGACACTCCTCGGGTGGCCGGCCCGGGAGTAACGGTGTCGCCAGGTTGATCCGCCGGGGTGCCGACGGCTTCTGATGGCGCGGTGTCCGGTTCGGATGTCGCGGTGGTGGGCGTTGCAGGGGCAGTCGGTGTTGTGCTTGCGGGTGTTGGCGCTGGTGCTGTCGCTCCCGGGTTGGGGCTGGTGGTGTCAGGATGATCGCTCTCGGCTGACGGCGCAGCGGGAGCCGCTGACGGGGGCCGCCCAGGGGCCGCCGTTGTGGGGAGACGGAGGGCCCACCCGGGGTAGATCACGTCTGGGTCGCGCAATGTGCCACCGGTGCTCGGGAAGTGGGTGCCCCTGTTGAGGGCGAAGATGTCGGGCCAGCGGTCGGCGTCGCCCAGGCACCGCTGGGCGATGTCGGAGAGGGTGTCGCCGCGCCCGACGGTGTACGTGGCGGGCTTGTGGCCGGCGACCTGGGCGAGCGCGGGGGCCCCAGCGGTGCGGGCAGTGAGGGTGGGTGTGCTGTGCCGCGGGTCGGGGCTCGGGTTTTGGGTGTCGCCGGCAGGTGTGGTGGTGGTTGATGCTGCGGCGTGCGCGGGGATGCCGGCTGTGGCGGTGGTGACGGCGGTCGCGCCGAGCAGCGCAGCGGTCAATCCGCGCATGGGTCCGGGGAGTTGTAGGGCTGGTAGCCAGCGGCGGGTGTGGGCGAGGCGGGTATAGGCGCGTGCGACGGTGACGGCGGCCAGAACTGCCCAGACCAGCCAGGCGCCGGTCTGCAGGCAGGTGGTGAGGAATCCGGTGGTCAGGGGGTCCCTGATCCACTCCTGCACGTTGGTTGTCGAGGGGATGCCTGGTGTCGGCCACGCGTTGAGACGCAGCAGCGCGGCAGGCACGGCGTAGAGCAGCAGAACGGGTGGGATCGCGGCGGCTATAAAAGCTGACCGGCGTCGCATGGCTGCCACCTGCCTCGTCGTCATGGTCCGGCCCTCCCCTGTCAGACAAGGACAGAACAGCAGCCAACGCTGGCAGTCGGTACCCGACGGGAGGGATGCTGCTGGTGACGCCGACGGTATGGCGTGTCGCTTACCGGCGGGCGCGTTAGAGGCTGACACGACCTCACAGCACCTGACGGCGCCTCACACCTGCAGGCCCGTGGCCTCTTAGTGGACCGGGCCGGTCAGGGCTTCGCTCTCGCGTCCGCCGATTTCAAGCCCTCGGCCGAGAGTGTCGGCTCGGTGCAAGGGAGTCGTCAACGGCTGGTGGCAACGCTCTACTCGTCCGTTGCAGCGTCGGTCCGTCCAGCGCTGTTGCTGTCACCGGCGTTGCCGTCGCTACCAGCTCGGCAAGCAGCTCCTGCGAGGGGGGCAAGGGCGCGAACAGGCTCAGCACGTATTCCTGACGCTGCTCCTCACTGAGGTCCTGCCACGCCTTGCCCGCATCAGCCAGGTGGGCACGGACAGCCTCGATGCGGTGCGGATGACCGTCGGCGGCACGCCAGGCACGCCATCCATTGCCGGGCTCGACGCCCTCAAGGGCGTCCGCCAGGCGGTGTTGAATGGCGGCGATGCGCTGGTCGTTCCACTTGAGCCTCACCAACTACGCTGTAGCCGAACTCGCTTGCCCTCCACATACCTCCTTCACCACCGAAACCGAGACCGAGTGGGATGATCTTGCGGAACCTAGTGAACAAAAACCGCGAAGTCGATCTCTAACGCCGCAGGTCAAGAAGTCTACTCCCCGCGCACGCGGGGGTGATCCGTCCCTGGAGGAGGTCATGACGGACGCCAGCTCCTACTCCCCGCGCACGCGGGGGTGATCCCGACCTGGCGGCGCTGAAGGGGTCGCGGCTGGTCTACTCCCCGCGCACGCGGGGGTGATCCGGAGGAGTGACATGACCGGTTCAACGAGTGTCTCTGCTCCCCGCGCACGCGGGGGTGATCCCGTGCTCTACGACGAGCTGACCGTGACGCCCCTCTGCTCCCCGCGCACGCGGGGGTGATCCCGTGCTCTACGACGAGCTGACCGTGACGCCCCTCTGCTCCCCGCGCACGCGGGGGTGATCCCGCCGGGTTGTCGGCGACGTTGAGGTCGAGCAGCTGCTCCCCGCGCACGCGGGGGTGATCCGATGTGGAGGTCAGGGCGACCCTGACCCCCGATCTGCTCCCCGCGCACGCGGGGGTGATCCTGCTCTTCGGCCTCGACTGTGAAGAGTGTTCGACTGCTCCCCGCGCACGCGGGGGTGATCCCTCCTGCCCGGAGTTGTAGAGGAAGTCGGAGATCTGCTCCCCGCGCACGCGGGGGTGATCCCGGGGCAGACGCACGTGCCCGGGACGGCGCTCGCTGCTCCCCGCGCACGCGGGGGTGATCCCGTCGGCGAGCCGGACAGCACATCGGCGCGCTGCTGCTCCCCGCGCACGCGGGGGTGATCCCAGCTCGGAGATCGCGGTGAAGTCCTCGCTGACCTGCTCCCCGCGCACGCGGGGGTGATCCCGAAGAAGGCCCCGCCGATTGGCAGGGCCTGCACTGCTCCCCGCGCACGCGGGGGTGATCCTCCCTCGGCGACCCCAGCGCGTGCCGCGAGGTCCTGCTCCCCGCGCACGCGGGGGTGATCCCGGGTTCGGCAGGTCTTCCTCCAGCGAGAACCACTGCTCCCCGCGCACGCGGGGGTGATCCCGCCGATGGGTCAACGCAGGCCGCATGGCAGGTCTGCTCCCCGCGCACGCGGGGGTGATCCGTCCTGTGGGCCGACGAGGACCACCGCATGGGCCTGCTCCCCGCGCACGCGGGGGTGATCCCCACACCACCGGCAGCAGCCCGTGCGGGTCGACCTGCTCCCCGCGCACGCGGGGGTGATCCGTCCTCAAGCAGTTAGAGGTGGAGCGGGCCACCCTGCTCCCCGCGCACGCGGGGGTGATCCCGTCTACAAGGCCGCGACGGCGAAGTGACGCGACTGCTCCCCGCGCACGCGGGGGTGATCCGTTCGCAGGCGTGATCCCGCCGGACGCCACGGTCTGCTCCCCGCGCACGCGGGGGTGATCCCCCGGTGTGGGTGGCGTCGCCGGCGTTGCGCGCCTGCTCCCCGCGCACGCGGGGGTGATCCCGTCCGTGATGACGACCGGGCCGGTCCGGTGCCTGCTCCCCGCGCACGCGGGGGTGATCCCCCGCTGCGCTGGCACTTTGACCGGCTGCTGGTCTGCTCCCCGCGCACGCGGGGTGATCCCCCGAAGTACACCGGTAGCTGCCTGATCAAGTCCTGCTCCCCGCGCACGCGGGGGTGATCCGCTGTCCGAGGCTGCGGACATCGCGGACAGCACCTGCTCCCCGCGCACGCGGGGGTGATCCTGAGGTTACTCAGGTGCTCGATTGGTGCCCGGTCTGCTCCCCGCGCACGCGGGGGTGATCCGGTCAACCGGCAGTGGGTGGTCGACCCCAAGCCCTGCTCCCCGCGCACGCGGGGGTGATCCGGTCGCCCGGGTACGGAAGCGCATCGGCATCGCCTGCTCCCCGCGCACGCGGGGGTGATCCCTTCCGGCCGACACCAGGGCGCCGAAGAACCACCTGCTCCCCGCGCACGCGGGGGTGATCCGGTTGTCCAGCCGGCGGGTGCGAGCGTTCCACTCTGCTCCCCGCGCACGCGGGGGTGATCCCAGCATCGAGGGCTGCCGCAACCGCTGGACGGGCTGCTCCCCGCGCACGCGGGGGTGATCCCTGTCCCCGCGCCTGCACCTGCGGGATTGGCTGCTGCTCCCCGCGCACGCGGGGGTGATCCCACTAACAGCGCCCCAGGGAAGGGGCAAGAGGGCTGCTCCCCGCGCACGCGGGGGTGATCCATCCACCCGCGTCTTGATCGTGGGGCCGAACCACTGCTCCCCGCGCACGCGGGGGTGATCCCGCTCCCGCGTACAACGTCGACGCCCGCCTGGACTGCTCCCCGCGCACGCGGGGGTGATCCTGGGTTCCGCCGGCCAGTCCGGAGCGACCGGCACTGCTCCCCGCGCACGCGGGGGTGATCCGCCGCCGACCTGGTGAGCGCCCGGTGAGCGCGCCTGCTCCCCGCCCACGCGGGGGTGATCCCCCGGTCCATCTTGTTGGTGACCGTCCAGATGCCTGCTCCCCGCGCACGCGGGGGTGATCCCCAGCGTGAATGTCCTCGATGCTGTCCAACACCCTGCTCCCCGCGCACGCGGGGGTGATCCCCGGCTGCTGGCCGGCTGGCGCGACTTCCGGGACTGCTCCCCGCGCACGCGGGGGTGATCCGGCGACGTCGTAGCCGGTCGCGTTCGCGGTCAACTGCTCCCCGCGCACGCGGGGTGATCCCGTAGTCCCCGAAACCGACCGGAGTAGTGCTAGCTGCTCCCCGCGCACGCGGGGGTGATCGTCGGAGCCGATGCCCTCGTGGTTCGGTTCCCACTGCTCCCCGCGCACGCGGGGGTGATCCGAAGGCGGTCCGGGCCCTGGAAGAGGAGTTTGGCTGCTCCCCGCGCACGCGGGGGTGATCCCTGGGCCTGCGGTGGAGTTGGCATAACGGGCGTCTGCTCCCCGCGCACGCGGGGGTGATCCCTTCGCAGGCGGCTACACCTTCGCCGACATGGCCCTGCTCCCCGCGCACGCGGGGGTGATCCCGGGGCGTGGTCGCAGGACGCGCCGGACTTCCCCTGCTCCCCGCGCACGCGGGGGTGATCCCGGTTCCCCGACGTCCCGGGTCACCGACAGCTGCTGCTCCCCGCGCACGCGGGGGTGATCCGCCGAAGGAGCCGGAGAAGGTCACCGAACAGGCCTGCTCCCCGCGCACGCGGGGGTGATCCGGTCTTCGGGCTCGGGAAGGTGTCTCGGGCGCTCTGCTCCCCGCGCACGCGGGGGTGATCCCGGGCCGCCACCGCGGACGCCGCGTAGACCACGCTGCTCCCCGCGCACGCGGGGGTGATCCGGGTGACATGCTGACCGTCCAGTACGGCGGTAACTGCTCCCCGCGCACGCGGGGGTGATCCCCCGACGCGGAACAAGGTCTACAGCGTGCAGGCCTGCTCCCCGCGCACGCGGGGGTGATCCCGCCTCGCCGGTCAGGCGTACGCGGCCGGCTGCCTGCTCCCCGCGCACGCGGGGGTGATTCGGCCCGCCACCTCATGGATCAGGCGCGCGGCTACTGCTCCCCACGCACGCGGGGGTGATCCGCACCGGCAGGTGCTCCTCAACGAACTTCCGCCCTGCTCCCCGCGCACGCGGGGGTGATCCCTTGTCGAACAGGTTCCCGACGATGACCCCGAACTGCTCCCCGCGCACGCGGGGGTGATCCCGAGGTCGGGTCCGGGCTGGACGTGGCCGCGAGTTGCTCCCCGCGCACGCGGGGGTGATCCCAAGGCCGCGCCGACGGTCGCCGAGCTGAACGCCTGCTCCCCGCGCACGCGGGGGTGATCCGGCCACCGAGCAGGCCCCGGCCCCGCCGAAGAACTGCTCCCCGCGCACGCGGGGGTGATCCCTCCCGGAAGCCCATGCCCGCGGCCGTCCAGGTCTGCTCCCCGCGCACGCGGGGGTAATCCGCACGTGCTCGCCGCGTCAGCCGTGCGGCTGCACTGCTCCCCGCGCACGCGGGGGTGATCCGTCGCGGCGAGTGTGCCGTCCACCTCGTCCGACCTGCTCCCCGCGCACGCGGGGGTGATCCCCAGGATGACCGCGCTGAACACCGCGGCGAGGGCCTGCTCCCCGGCGCACGCGGGGGTGATCCCCGGCCTGGACAGCCGTCCAGAACGCCGCTGCCCTGCTCCCCGCGCACGCGGGGGCAATCCCGGTCCGACGACCACCGGCCGACTTCCGGAGCCTGCTCCCCGCGCAGGCGGGGGGTGATCCCTGGCAGGTCCCCGCCCTTTTTGAGGCGGTGTGTCAGTTCCCCGCGCACACGGGGATGATCCGCCCGAGCTGTCCCTGTCGGTAGCCCTGGGCCCCTGCTCCCCGCGCACGCGGGGGTGATCCGTCATCGAAGACTTCCCAGGTTCGCCCCGGGCCCTGCTCCCCGCCGCGCACGCGGGGATGATCCCGCGGCTTGCAGGTCAGTGACCAGGTCCCGGCGCTGCTCCCCGCGCACGCGGGGGTGATCCGATGTACGTAGCTTGGCACAACACTTCTAACGACTGCTCCCCGCGCACGCGGGGTGATCCCTCGGTATGCATACCCTCCCCGACGTCGTGGGGGTACTCCCCGTGCACTGGGGGTGATCCCACCCAGGCCGGTTCAGGGGCCTTGGCCGCCCGCTGCTCCCCGCGCACGCCGGGGGTAATCCCGGACCCCATGCCGCGCGCCTGCTTCCCGCGCTTCCCGCGCAGAACTTCGCCGCCGCCAGGCTGGTCGTGACTCGCCCCTCCGGAAAAATTGAGGATCTCCAGTGGCGGATCGAGGCAACGCTCGACCACAAACGCCCGGGGCGCAATCATCAGTAGCAGTGCCCCGCCTCCCGTGCGGGATCCTTACGGGTCCAGACTTCGCTAAGCCGGACGCCCACGCTTCCCAAACCGGCGGCGCCTTGCCGCTTTGCTCCAGCCGCCGGGTATCGCAGGATTGACGATCGGGTCAACAGGGCGACGCATCAAGATCACCCCATCGAGATCCACCGGCACCCAGTGATGGTCGTGGGCCACGAACGAAAGCCGCTGTTCACCGGGAATCTGATAGACCATCAGAGCTCGACCTACGCCTGCCATCTCGGTCACCCGAGTCCACAACCTGTCTCGCACGCGGGCGCTGATGTGTCCTACGTACACACCAGCGGCCAACTCCAACAGCCACTGCGTCAAATGCCCCCGCAGCCCGGGCGGACACGCGGTGAGGATGATGACGGTCATCAGAAATCGACCTCACCCTTGTCGGCGTAGTTGCGGCCGGCGGTGAGTTCGATGCCGCTGTCATCCCAGAGGCGCAGGGAATCCTCGTCCTCAATCTCACCGCCCGGTTGCGGCTGGAGGAGCAACATACGGATGTCGCGGACACAGCGCGCGAGGATCGCGCCGTCGTGGACGCGCTCGCGTACGGCGCGTCGGGTGTCGGCACCGATGTCAGTTGAGCCGCTGGCCACCACATCGAAGGCAACGGGGATGGTGATTTCCGCCTTGTACAGGTCAGCGATGTCGTAGACGAAGGCCCGTTCATGTCCGGTGTGCACGAATCCGAGACCGGGCGCGGCGCCGAGCGCGACGATGACGGCGTGCACGATTCCGTACAGGCAGGCGTGCGCGGCTGATAACGCCTGGTTGATGGGGTCGCCGCCGGCGAAGTCGGCCTGGTCATAGTCGCGGTGGCTCCAGGCGACACCACTCCGGGTGGAGTGTTCGCGGTAGGTCCGGCGAACTCGTGCGCCCTCCTTGCCGCGTAGTTGCTGCATGGTGAGATTGACGGTGTTCTCGCCTGGGAAGCGCATCGCGTACATGGTGCGGGCGACGGCGAGCCGGCGATCGCGGTGAGTGACCGCAGCAGCCTGTGCTACGAGCAGCCGGCTGGAGGCGGCGAGTGACCGACCGTGGGCGTAGTAGCGCACACCCCGCTCGCCGACCCAGATGGCAGTGGCACCGTGGTCGGCGAGCAGAGCGATGGCCTGGTGGGTGATGCTGGTGCCAGGCCCGAGCAGTAGTACACCCACCGATGCGGCCGGAATGTGCAGCACGCCTCGGTCGTCGGTGGCGGTGATCGCGTTGCTGTCTCGGTGGATCACGCTACGCTCGAGGTAGAGGAAGCTGATTCGGTCCTCGGCGCGGGTCAGATCGGCGAGTTCGGCTGGCGGTACGCCTGGGATCTTCATTTGATCGGACCGGCATCAGCTGGTGGGGGCGAGAGTGAGCAGTCCGCAGCCGTACGCCTTTGCGTGCCCGATACCGCTGGTCAGCGTCCGACGGAAGGCATCCGCGTCGGTGATCTGGAGGATGCCGTCGTAGGTGACGGTGGTCAGCGTGACGGTGCCCATGCCGCGCTTGAAGGCTTGCGTCTGACGGCGATGCAGTCGTAGGTTCGGGCGTCCGTCCTGCTGATCCGCCAGCGCAAAGCCGTTTCGGGCAGCGCGGCCGGTCAGCCATTCGACCTGGGCCTCTTCTCGCAGGAAGCCGAAGCGTTGGGTCTCCTTTGAGTCACTGGTCTTGCGCCCACTGTGGGTCGGGTTGGCGGTCAGCCGAAACGCCCAGTCCTGTCCGGCGTTCAGCGAGCGGAGCAGGCCGTCATAGTCGCGTGTCACCCACGCCTCCGTAGTAGGCCAGCCGGCCTGCTCGACGAGGTGGGTGAGGTCGGGTCGGCCCGGGCTGACGACGTAGAGGTGAACGGTCGCGGGCGCCGACGTGTCGAGCCGCCACAAAGTGCGGGTGCCGTCCCGCTCGTGATCGTCCGGGTTGGCGAAGGCCGAGCGGACCGCGGCGTGCATGGCATGCGGTGATGACAGCAGCTTCCGTGCGCCTCGGCGCGCCGGGTTGATCTGAAATCGGGTGAGGAACAACTTCAGCCTCCCAGCAGGCTCAACGGGTCATGCTCGGTAACGCCAGTCCGATCCGTGCGTTCGTTGGTGACGTCTACGTGCCGGCGCAAAATCGACCGCCATGTGTGCTGCCGATGCGCCGGATCGAAGCTGACCGGCTCGTCGGGCACGGTCTCGGTGACCGGCTCGCCGGGTCGGGCGTCCCTGCTGATCTCCAGTCGGACCGTGCGGGCCGCCTTGCGGCGGTACCAGTCTGAAGCGAGCCAGGGCCACGAGGTCAGGGCGTTGTCGAGGGTCTCTTCGTGGACGCCAAGGCTGATCGGTCCGACCGGCGGGCATGAGCGACGTCCGAGGTAGAGGGGGAACTGGGGCCGGCTCAGTGCCTCCGCCAGGCCGTGTAGCAGCTCGCTCTCCCCGCTGACGGCGGCAAGGAAGGCTGCGTCTGACAGGTAGAAGCGGTAGGTCAGTGGTGCGCTGAGACGGCCGTCGAGAGAACGGGCGGTCTGGAAGTCCCGCAGGATCTGCCCCGGCTGGTCGAGCCGTACCCCGAACTCCAGGCCGAGCAGGTCGGTGAGCGGCTCGGTACGTCGTACACCTTTGGCTGCGGCGAGCAGCCCGATGACGCCGCTCTTGGTCGGCGCGACCTCGGTGCCTCGGCGAGCGAAGCGACTGGACGAGCCCCACGACTGTAGTGGGCCGGCCAGCCTGAGCAGCAGGACGCTCATGCCGGCTGGCCGAGCGATACGGCGACGTGCTCTCCAACCCCGGTGACCAGTTCGCTGAAGCTGACAGCCTTGCCGAGGTCGGCGAGCACAGCGGTCTTCTCGCCGACCTGGGTGACCCAGCTGGCGACCGGCCGCTCGCCGAACGCGTTCTCGACCGCCGAGGTGTGCTTGGCCAGGGCGGCAGCGGCCAGTTCAACACGGCCGGCAGCGTTCGTCTCACGGATGGGCGTCTCGAACGCGCCGACGAGATTGATCGGCTGCGAGTCGCGCAGCCTCACCAGCACCGCGTCGGGCAGCGTCCGGTGGGCGAACGTGTTCTGCTTCCCAGACGGCATGCTGCGGGCAAACGCGACCAGAAACGCCTCGACGGCTGCACGGGTGGCTTCCGCGTCGCCGAGGGTGCGGTGCAGGGCGTCGACGTCGACGGTGGCGTATCGGTACAGAGTGGACGAGTTGAACTCGATGGTGCCGATCATTCCGGCGCCGGTCTCAGCGACATCGGCCTTCCGGTCGTCAACCGCAGTGAAGTAGTCGAACTCGTTATCGACCGCGTGCACGCTGATGGCGTGGGAGACCTGGCAGGCAGCATCGACGTTGATGTCCGTCATGTCCGCCATCATCCGCCCGAACATGGCGATGTCGATCGAGTGGTCCGTGTTGGCCAACGCCTTGAATCGGGCCTTGTCCAGCGGAGTGCCGGTGCGTGCGGCTTCCAGCGCGACAGCAGCAAGGTTGTCCAGCTGCTGGTGACTGAGGAACAGCAAGTAACCAGACTCGACGTCTCTGACCTCGCCCTTCTTCTTCTCAGCCTTGGCAAGGCCGGAAGCGACGAATACCTCGGCGGCCAGTGCGGACGCGGTCTCGTCGGACTGGCTCGGGTCGAGGGCCTTGATCCGAGTCGCGAGTGACTCGCCCACACGCTTGGTTCGCTCGCCGAGCTGTGAGCGATCGAGCAGGTCGGCGAACGCGAGCCGGACGGCTCGCTTCCAGGCCTGGCTGGATACACGTGCCCGTCGTACGCCGCCATAGACGGCGGTCTTGGGCGAGCCGGTGTCGTCGCGGTTGAGGTTGCTCGGCGGCACCGTCTGCAGGGCGTAGACGTCAATGATGGTGCGGCTCATGATGGGTCCTCCTCGGAGGTCTCGGTGGTGAGGGCGTGAACCTCGGTGCTCGGCTGGCTGCGGAACGACTCCCGGCCCCAGATGGCCTGGATCTGGGCGCGACCGCCGGGCCGGCGGAGGGTATGTAGGTCATCGGCGAGCAGGCCGTAGTCGACGGGGACCTGGTGCTCGCGCAGCATGGTGGTGAGGCTGCGGAGGTGGTAGATGCTCTCGTGGTAGGTGCTGGCGGTGCCGAGCGCGGCGAAGCGGCGGCGCACCCCCTCCGGGCCGTTGGACTTGCGGACGAGGTCAGCCAGGGCGAGGCCCAGCCCGCGTCCGTTCACGTGCATCCGTTCCCGGCGTGACTGCTGGTGCAGCGCGTAGAGGGTCACTGCGTCGTGTACCGCGTGCTCGGTGTCGGCCGCCTCTGCATCGTCGGCCGGCCGGTAGCCCAGCAGGTGCTCCGGCACCTGCAGGTACCGCTCCAAGGTGAAATCGAAGCCCGGAGCTCGGCCGATCCCGCGCCTTAGCCTGGCCAGGGCGCTGACCGCCTCGGGTTGCGACGCATCGCTCAGCAGTCGCGCCTGCAGGCTGCCCACCGTGCGGGCGACGTGCTCACCGAGGTCCTTGCGACGCCGGACCCACGGCTTGCGCGCCGGCGCAGGTGGGGGGTCAATCTCCACCATGGTCATGCTGGTTCCTCCTGCCGTTGTTGCGTAGTCTCGGCCGCCATGGGCAGCGCCTTGGCCAGGCCGATGCGGAACCACGCCTCGGCCTGCGAGCTGGAGTAGTGAACTTCTCGGCCGTTTCGGTCGACGCCCGCGCGGCCGATCCAGGCCGCTGGGCCGGTTGCGGCGACCAGTTCGTCACCGAGCCGAAGGATGGCCCGGCGCACCAACCGCTGCCACGAGGCGCGCTCGGTTATCGGGTCACTGTCCGGACCGAGGCGCGCCAGCCAGTCACGAAAGTCCTGGTCCAGCCGGGCGTACGCCTGCTCGGCGGCCCGTTCGGCGTCGCCGCTGTCGGTGTCCCGGCTACCGGCGGCCCGGGCCAAGTTGTCAGCGAGCCGACGCAGCACCTTCACCGCGATCTCGGCGTCCGCTGCGGCGTCGACGGCTGCCGTGCGCAGCTCAGAGTGTTCGACCAGCAGCAGCACATTCATGGTCAACGCGTCGCTGAACACCTCGTCGACGACTGCCTGCTGGGTGCCGTAGGTGACGCTGGTGGCACGCGGACGAACCCGAAAGTGCGACCCGACCACCCCGGTGACAGTCAGTCGGGCCAGCCACTGCACCACCATCGGCGAAAGCCGCTGTGGCGGTTCGGCGCCGGGTGATGGTGGCGCCGGGAGCAGTGTCTGCAGACCACGCCACAGTGCGCGACTGTGGTCATGCGGCCGCGGTAGGTAAATCGGGGTTCGCTTCTGATCGCGCTCACGCGGCCCGCTGCGTCCCCACACACTCATCGGTTCCAGCAGGTGCCGATCCTGCCAATCGAACCGGTCTCCGATGGCGATCATGGCGCCGGTGATGCCGCTGGCATCACCGAAGAGCCGGACGCGGCGAGACTGCCAGGTATACAGATTGAGCAGTCCGTAGGGCCCCCGGGTCGCATCGCTCTCTTCGGAGGCCGTCTGTGGCTCGCGCTCCCACACCGGCAGGTCTCGATCGTCGCCGTTCTGCCAGCCAGGGGCGACCGGCACCAGGTTGAGCAGCAGTGTTTCCCGCAGAGTCGCACCCTCAAGGTGGACGCCGCCCAACGCCCCGAGAGACCCCACGCCGATCGGGTAGCCTCGCCCGCCCTTGACCCGTGGGTCTCCGACCGCACCTGTCTTGATGCCGGATGGGTCGTACGCCTGGCAGTGCACCAACCAGCGGGCCGCCTCGGCCGGCGAGATCGACTTCATTCCTTCCCCAGCACGCGTGGTCAGGAACGGAATGCCATTGGGCACGTCAGCGATAAGCCGCTCCAGCCCGAACGTGTTGTTCTTGGCCGCCCGCAGGTCTGCGACCTGGTAGAACGGCTGTTCCGGGTGCAGCAGATCGAAGCGGTCACGGAACACTTTGAGGTAGTCGGCGACATCCGCGACCGGGAGTTGTGGGGCATGCCACAGTGCCCGCCAAGCGCCGTCGCCGGGCGGGCCGCCCGTCGTTCGGTGCAGGACGGCGAGCGCGAGTCGCAGGATCGCGAACGACTGGGTGGGCAATTCGCAGGCGATCATGCGGATGTCGCCGGCCTGTTCGAAGAGGCCGAGCAGCGACACTTCGCGACGCTGTCCCGCAGCGTCCAACACCGGGATCCACGCGTCATCCACGAGCGAGAATCCGGCTGACTTCGGTGAGCCTGTCACCGGCACCACCTCCTTTTCGATCGATGTGGATCTAGACGTCGATGCGTTCGACGCGCAGCCCGTCATCCGGGTCGTATTGCAGGTTGAAGCCCGCGACCGTGGCTCTCCCGTCCGCGTTCAGGTCCAGCACGAGTTCACCTGCCAGCCAGTGACTCTCCTGCCAGGCGCTGACGTCGGTGCGCCGTTCCAACTCGGCGATGACCTCATCGATCACGTCCGTGGCGGTCATGGCCCGCGGTAGCGGCAGGGTGCAGCGCGCGATCAGCCGGGGTAGTGGCCAGCGCGGAGGGCTAGTAGTCGGTACCGGCACCCCTCCACCATCGATCCACGGCGGCAGGACCAAACCGTCCGGTGTCCGTACCAGCAGCAGAACCTCGAGAGTCTCGGCGTCGGTGTCGCGGACGTGGCGTTGCGCTGCGCGATCGTCGGCACCTGCGACGCCGCCGGAAAGCCAGCTGATCAGGGGCACTCCAGGCTCGCCGACGCTGGCGAGGCGGAAGCCGTCCGCCTTCATCTCCTTGGCGGCGATCTCGTCTCGCTGCTTCGCTTCTGCCTCAGTCATCGCCGGTTGCCACGACGGTGGACCGACTGGCTCGCCGCCGTAGGCGGACTGGGTGAGTGGCGCGATGTCCGACGGGATTCGTAGCGGGGCGCCGTCCAGGTGTGGCAGCAGCACTGCGGCGCTGCGCAGGAGCATTGCCAGTTGGTAGACGCGACGCGAGCCGGCGACCGGCTGCGGCGGTTCGGTGCTCCAATCCGCACCGGTGACCCAGCACTCCGGTGTCGCTAGCCGAACGGGGCGACCGTCGCGGGGGTGGCGGTGTAGCCGGCCGATGCGCTGCAGCACCAGGTCGATCGGGGCCAGGTCGGTGACGAGCAGGTCGAAGTCGATGTCAAGGGACTGCTCGGCGACCTGGCTGGCAACCACGACGTGACGGTGAGGGCGGTTGCCGCTGCCCGGCGGCCCGAAGGTGTCGCGCAGCCAGCGATCTTTTGCGGCGCGGTCGACGGCCATGAACCGGGAATGCGCGACCGATACCGGGGTGTCTGGCCCGAGCACCGCCCGGAGTACGGTCGCGGTCTCCTGGACTCGGGCCACGGTGTTACGGACCACGAGCACGCAACCCCCGTCGGTCAGCCGTTCGCGCAACAGTTTCCCCAACGCAGGCAGATCGTCGTCCAGACGACCCAGTTTCACTTCGACGTTGCGCCCGGAGTCGGAGCAGCTGGTGGCTGCGGCACCTCGATCGCTCGTGGAAACAGTGACCAGGGGGTATCGCAGGTCGGTTCGGAGGGCGGCGTATGGGTCAACCTTCGTCTTGCCACGGTCGCGCCAGGTGAGTGCGGGCAAGGGTCCGAGGCGGCCGCTGTCGTACGTCGCCATGAGCTCGGCCCGTCTGTGGGCCGGAAGTGTCGCGGAGAGGACGACGACCGGGACGCCATACGCGCCCAGCCACTCCAGCGCCCGGTCCAGGAATCGCCCCATGTAGACGTCGTAGGCGTGCGCCTCGTCGATGACCACGACCTTGCCGGCGAGACCAAGGTGGCGCAGCACCAGGTGCTTGCTGCGCAGCGCCGCGAACAGCAGTTGGTCGATGGTGCCGACCACGAAGCTGGACAGCAGCGTCCGCTTCGAGCCGGCAAGCCAACGGTGTACGCCGATGGCCGCGCCGCCGGTGTCCTCGGCGATGCCGCTCGGGAGGGACGTCATCCGCAGCTGGTCGTACTCGGGGTTGAGTGCCGCCTTGCCGTGCGCCAGCCGTACGTCGCGGTCGCCTCGACCAACCTGGGCATCGGGTAGCCGGCGCAGCCAGGAGAGCATCCGGGCGAACATAGCGTCGCTGGTTGCGCGGGTAGGTAGCGCGAGGTAGCAACCGGATGCTCCGGTGCGCCGAGCCAAGATCTCGACCGCCGCCAGCGCCGCCTCTGTCTTGCCCTCCCCCATCGCCGCCTCGACGATCATCATCCCGGGCGCAGGCATGGACGCGGCCAGTTCAGCGACCGTGCGCTGGACCGGGCGGGCCGCCGCGCCGGCGGGTAGCTCGAACCGCGCGTCGAACAGTTCGTCAACGCTCGCCGACGGTGCAGCCGGCAGCCACGGCACGGGCAGGTCCAACAACTCCCAACCGGCCGTCAGCCGGTCGTCGTCGGCACTGTCCAGGACGTATGGGAAGAGTTCTTCGTTGCTCGCGATCCAGTCGGCGACGATGACCAGGCCGGTGAGGGCAGCCTGCACCGGCTGCGACAGCGACAAGCTGCTCCATTCGACAAGCCGGCCTTCCGCACCGGACCGTTCGGCCATCCAGGTCAGGATCTCGTGCTGCACCTGCTGCCACGCCTGATCACCGAGCAGGTGCGCGCGCACCTGCGCGTCACGAAGGCCCTCATCGGTCGGCGGGGTGCCGTGGTGGCCGCCGACGACGACTGCGTACGGGTGCGGGTCGATCCAGTCTTGCTGCCGGAGCCAGTCGGCCAGAATGAGGTGCCCAGCGGTGGCATGCGGGGCGTACTTGCGGTCGGTACGAATCAGGTCCCGGTCGTATCCGAGCCCATGGTCACGCATCCGCTCGGCCAACGCGTATGCCTGGCAAGCGAAGGCAGGGGTGGCCTTGCCGATGTCATGTACGCCGGCGATCCAAACGGCCAAGGTGCGGGCGTCTGCGTCGCCGCCGGGCAGTTCGTCGGCGATACGTCGACGAACTGCAGGGCTCAACCAGTGATCCCACAGCCGTCCGGCTACGTCGGCGCTGTCGGCCAGATGGCGCCACAGCGGCAGCCACCCGACCGGTGAGGTGCCCGTACGGTCAGTCTTACCCCAGACTGACCGGGCCGCGTCTCCAAGTTTCGGAGCTCCGGCAGCGATGCGGGTGCTCATCGGACCGCCGGCAGCAGGGCGCTGGGTGTGCCGCTGTGCGACAGGTAGAGCACGTCACGAGCGCGGGTCAATGCGACGAACAGGAGGCACCGTTCTCGCTGCAGATCCTGCTTGTGGCCGTGCGGATCCTCGGCCGCCCCTGCCAACGCGTACGGTGCCGGCAGCACCCCTGCATCCAGTCCGACAACCGCAAGGCATTGGAATTCCAAGCCTTTCATGCGATGCATGGTGGCGACGCGTACCCCGTCGACGCCTCGTTGGTCGTCGGCGACGGGGATGTGGGCCTCGCTCAAGGTCTTGCTGATGGCCTTGACGAGCTGCCCAGTACGGACGGCTACGCCGATCGCGTGCGGCTCTACGTCCTGCTCCAGCCAGGTCCCGAGACGCTCGATGAGCGCTTCGAACTCGCTGTCACGGTCGTCGCAGGCTACGACCTTAGGTACGCCACCACGAGTGAGCGAGCGGTAGCCCCGCAGCGTGTCACCCTCGCCGTCCAGGCCGATGGCGGCGTCGCCGCTGAGGACCTTAACTGAGAGGTCCAGAATTTCATGGGTTGTGCGGTAGTTGACAGTGAGTCGGCGGGTTCGGCCGCGCACCTCGATGCCGAGTTGCGCGAGTGACACGTGGTTGTCGTAAATGCGCTGGTATGGATCGGCGAGCAGGAACATATCGTTCGGCCCGGGCGCGACCAGTGCGCGCAGCAGCCGCCACTGTGCCGGGTGAAGATCTTGCCCCTCGTCAACAATGACGTGTCGATACGGAGGCGGTGACTGCCGGGCGATCATGGCCGCGTCATCAGCGAGTTGGGTGTGCGTGCTCAACCGCCGCTTCGTCAGGTCCCGCCTTACAGCTTCGATCGCACCCCACACCTGCTCACGTTGGGTCGCGCGGAGCCCTTCGCCACGGCCCTTGCGTGGGGCGTCGCGATAGGCCTCAAGGGTGGTCAACTGCTGGGCCAGCACCACCTGCTCCCACTCTCGCCTGAGGAAATCGGCGCTGAAGGTCCTGACTTGGCCAGTCCGACTCAGGTAGGTCGGACCAGCCTTGGCTGCTGCTTCCCACAACCGATCCGCGGTTTCGCCGTCGGCGACCGTGATCTTTCTGCCGCTTCGAGTAGCGATCTCGTAGGCCAGCTTGTCGACGCTGACCACATCGATGCGCGCCCGGACCGTCGGGTCGGCGGTGAGTCGGTACAGCTGCCTGCCTAGGGAGTCCGCGAGCGCACGGGTGAAGGTGGTCAGCAGCACCTTGCCGCCGCCCTCGGGCAAACGCTCGGCGAGAAAGACCGCCCGATGCAGGCCGGTGACTGTCTTGCCGGTCCCGGCACTGCCGGTGACCAGCGCGGGACCGCTGTAGGTCTCCCGGTAGGCCACGTCGCGTTGCGTCGGGTGCAAGAACGTCCGCCAGACGTCGAAGGGGTGAGCGAGAATGGCCGCCAGCTCCACCGGGCCAGAGACGAAGGCGATCCGTTCCGGAGTACGGCGCGCTGCAGTCAGCAGGTCTCCGGTGTCAACGCCCGACACAATCCGGTCAGCCAGCTCCGCCCACACCTCCGTCACGGACAACCCACTGGCCAGTCCACGCAGGACATCGAGCTGCAGTTCGGGCAAGCGTGCGCCTAGACTTTCTAGCTGCTGGTCGGTGGCGATGACGCGCAGCAGTGGCACCAGGTCCTCGTCCACGCCGAGTCGGAGGAGATCGGCCGAGGAGACGCGGTCGAACAGTCCGCCACTCGGCGATACTGACGGTTCGGCTCGGCTGAACTCCTCAATACCTACCTGGTCGCGCATCTCCAAGACGCCGAGTGCCTGGTTGACGGTGAAGCGGCGACTCACCGCGAAGGCGATGGCATCGTCGTGCGGCAAGACGTTGAGCAAGGCGTATTTCTGCTCTCCAAGGGCAAGCACGACACCCCGGTAGAACTGGTCGATGCGGATGGTGCGGATGTTCGGGTCTCGTGCGCCGGTCAGCTTTTCCAAGTGCAGGCCAGCATGGGTGTGCTCGGCGAACCTGCTGATGGCCGCGACCACGGCGTGTTGCACCCGGCGCTGCAGCCTGGCATAGGCGGGAAGGAACCCCCGCTCGATGGCCAACTCAGCCACACCACTCACCTTCCTCGTCGCCTCAGTTCGACCAGAGCGGCACAAGCCAGCACCGCAAATCCCAGGACAGGGGTGGTCGGCGCCAACCACGGCATCAACACTGGGTGCGCCCAGGACCGGCACCGGTGCAGGGCTCAGTAGACCACCTTGTGAACAGTGCTTGCAAGAGGCTGGGCGTTCTTAATATTCACCAGATCGGTCCGCGACTGGCCGCGTTGGTGTCCAAGGCGAGGACGACAGGGCCGTTATGCTGGGCCTCGTGGCGGCGGGCACGATCCTCAAAGACCGGTACAGGCTGGGTCGGTTCCCGCTGGCGCACAAGGGAATGGGCGAGGTTTGGGCAGGACAGGACACCCTGCTCGATCGTCCGGTAATCGTGAAGTTCGTCCACGCTGCCACGCCGAGCATCGACGTGGTACGACGATTCCGCCGTGAGGTCCTGCTGACCGCTCGCCTCGAGCATCCCGGCGTGCCCGCCATCTACGACGTTGGTGAGCAAGACGGCCGCCCGTACGCGGTCCTGCAGCAGATCCACGGAATCTCTCTGAGTGATCTCGTAGCAGAACAAGGTCCACTCCCGATCGGCTGGGTAGCTGCCATCGGGGCTCAGATCAGCTGCGTCCTGCTCGCTGCTCGACAGATCGGCCTGGTGCACAGGGACATCAAGCCGAGCAACATCATGCTGGACAAGAGTGGGGCCTCAAAGGTGCTCGACTTCGGCCTGGCTGCCATGCCTGATGACGACCACTACTCGCGAATCACCCAGAGCGATCAGAGTCTCGGCACGGTGGGCTACATGGCACCCGAACAGATCCTCGGCGAGCCCACCGATCACCGCACCGACCTGTACGGCCTCGGGGCCACTATCTTTGACCTGCTCACCGCGCACCCGCCGTTCGACGGGGTCACCACTACAACCACGTTGCGACATCAGCTTGACGATCCGCCTCCGCGCCCGACCCACATGCGATCGGAGACCCCGGCCGCGCTCGATGACCTGGTCTACGCGCTGCTGGCGACCCGCCCGCAGGACCGACCAGCCACGGCCACCGAGGTCTACGCGGTACTGGCGCCACTCGCCCAGGACCTGGCGCCGATTCCGGGGTTGCTTGACGACCCTGCCGGGGCCGTACGGGCCTATGCCGCAATCGTCGGGCGAGCACCAGTCCAGTCTCGCCTCCTGGCGGCGTTGCCGTCCGAGCAGATCGAGTTCGACGTTGAGCGGACCGCCGAGCAGGCGGATCAGTTGCACGCTGCTGGCGAGTTCCGTGCTGCCGCGCGCAAGTGGCGGCAGCTCGCCGAACATCAGACACAGCGGCGGGGCGCCAACGATCCTCTGGTCTTCGAGTTCCGACTGCGTGCGGCCCGCGCGCACGTACCACTTGGCGAGCATGACCGCGCCTTACGCCAGCTCAACCTGCTGCTTCAGGACCGTATCGGCGCGGACGGACCCAGGCACGCCGCTGTGCTGGACCTTCAGCAAGAGATTGAGCATCTCAGCAAGCAACGGCCCGCTCCGCGACAGTCCTCGCGATACGAGCCAAGGTCGGATCGCTGAACCACCGAGGTAGCAGTGCCGCTTTCTGCTCGGGGAAGCGGGCACCGCGGTAGTGGAAGTTCAGAGCGCAGTTTTGCCCGCGTGTTTCGGTCGTCAAGGCGCGTCGAGCCAGGGACGAGTACATGCTGCTGTGCTTCAACCATGCCGCCTCTTCGCCGTGCCGGTCGAAGCCACGACCGATTGCCGCATGCCCGAAGACATCGTGGACCGCACGGAACATGTCGTTCTCGCCGTCGGTGAGGTAGGGATGCGGGTTGCTACTGGCTGCGCTGGCCCAGACGTTCAACCGGCGTCGCCGCACGTCTTCGACCATGGATTCGACGTCCGAGTACGGGTCCTCGTCGACGATTCGCACCGACAGACCGAGACCACCGAACTCGACCCGGCCCACTAGGAAGTGGTACTGCTGCACGGTCTCCCGACAGAACGCGGCGTACGCAGTGTAGGCCCGGTCATCTCGCACGGGCGCGGCCATGTATGCGTCCGCGATGGCCGCGCCGACGACCGGGTCAAGGCGCACTCGCTCGTACGCATTCGGGAGAGTGGTGTCCGTGGAGCCAGAGCGATACTGCCGTGCACCGTCGTGCACGTAGGTGACCGGCGGAAAGGTCGGGGACGGAGTAGTCAGCAGCGCGGGCGCGAGCAAGGGTGTTCATGGTCCTCCTTCGATAGTCGGGGTGGCGGATCAGATTAGGTCAGCGAGCTTCTACGCCCCCTCGCGCAGGACGCAGCTCCGGGCCCTGGTTGGGCTTCGTCTGCGGCTCGCTGCGCAGCATCTCGCCGAGCACACGGATCTCCGACGCTCGACGGTTCTGGTACAGCTTTGCGAACTTTCCGATGGTGGTGCTGTGCCCACGACGCGGCATTGGGCCCTCCAGGGGTGAGTCGTGAATCGAGCCACCGACAAGCTACCGCCTGTGAACAGGATGCACAACAGCTTTGGCGATGGTACCGTTCACGCGTGATTCGAGAGCCGAGAACGGCCCCCAGCGATGCCACTCTGACTGCCAGCGGCATCGCCCGGCTGGCCAATGTCGGCCGGGCCGCGGTGAGTAATTGGCGTCGCCGCTACGCCGACTTCCCAGTACCAGTCGGCGGCACCCCGACGAGCCCATCCTTTGACGCACGCGAGGTTGAGAGCTGGCTTCATCGCCACGGCCGACTACATGAGGCCGGCGCTGAGCAGTGGGCCTGGCGACACATCGAGAGCTACCAGCCTGCGGCGCGGATCAGTGACGCGCTCAGCATCGCCGGCGCCTACCTGCTCATCCGCTCCGATCGACCCGAGGCCCCAGCCGAAAGCCTGCCTACCCCACGAAAGCTCCTCACGCACCTCCGCGCAATCGACTCCGACCTGGCTGACCTAATCGACGACGTGCTGCCAAAGCAATGGACACCGCAGCTCACCACGCTGTTGAACGCCGTCGACCAACTCAGTCGGGAACGAGAGCCGGAGGCCGCCTTCGAATACCTGCACAGCCAATACGTCGCCTCGGCTCACGCGCTTTCCGGGCTGGCCGGCACGCCGGACAGTGTCGCCGAAGTGCTTCTGAACCTCGCCGGCGCCGGAGCCAGCACGTTCGACTTCACCAGCGGCACCGGATCAATCCTGCGGATGGCCGCCGACCGGGCACTCCAAGACGCTAGCGTCACCCGGTGCTACGCACAGGAGATCAACCCTCAGTACGCCCTGATCACGCTGCTGCGACTCTGGTTCGTCCACCTACGCGCGAAGCGTGCCGGGCACGCGGCAGAGCCTCCCGTCGTGCACATCGGCGACAGCCTGCTCGCCGACGCCCTGCCCGACCTACGGACCGACGTCGTCGTGGCCAACTTCCCGTTCGGCATCCACGATTGGGGCCACGAGCGGCTGGCCTACGACCGCCGCTGGACCTACGGCCTACCACCGCGCACCGAGCCCGAACTCGCCTGGGTACAGCACGCCCTGTCGCACCTCTCCCCCAACGGCACCGCCGTTGTTCTCATGCCCCCGGCTGCCGCTCTGCGCCCAGCCGGCCGTCGCGTCCGCGCTGAACTGGTCCGCCACGGAGCGCTCCGGGCGGTCGTTGCTCTACCCGCCGGCCTGATGCCACCAACCGGCATCGGACTGCACATCTGGGTGCTCAAACTGCCCGACCTGGGCCAGCCACACGCCGGAGCCCTACTCGTTGTGGATACCACTACCGCACCAACCACCGGGGCCATCGCCGACGTCGCGGGAACCGCCTGGCGCGCCTACCTGTCCGACCACTACGCGGAAGAGCCCGGCGTCCACCGCGCCGTACCCGCAATCGAAGTACTCGATGACCAGGTCGACCTCACACCACAGCGCTACCTGCCACGAGCTGACGAACTCGCCACCAACCCGGCAGAGATCATCGCTAGGATCAGCGACTTCGGCCAACTATTGGAACAGGTACGACGCAGCCTGCCAGCGGTGCAAGAGGTGGACACAGCAGCGCTTGGACTCGCCCCCCAGGCTGACATCGCCGATTTGATCCGGTCGGGCGGCATGTCCATACAGCGGGCGGTATCCCGTAGCCGATCAACCCACACCCTGGCTGACGGCCTGGTGCTAACTGGAGCCGACGTCCTGGCCGGCGCCCCGGCCACCGGCACAGCGGCCCGTGCCCCCGACGACGACGCCGGACCGGAAGTACAAGCCGGCGACATCCTCATTCCAGTTATCGGACGCAAAATCAGCGCCCGAGTAGCCACTCCAGAACAAATTGGCTCCGAACTGGGAACCGGCGTGCAGCTGCTTCGCGTCGACCCGACCCGATTCGATCCGTGGTTTGTCGCGGGCGTCATCTCCCGCACAGACAACCTGCGCGTCGCCGGTCGCTCCTCCAGCACCGGAAGCGGAGCGCTGCGCATCGACATTAAGCGGCTCACCATCCCGGTACTGTCGCTAGACCGGCAGCAGGCGTACGGCCGAGCCTTCTGCCAGCTTGTTGAGTTTCGGACCCGACTCGAACGGGCCGCAGCGACCGGGGCCGCGCTGGCCCGCGAGATCGGCGACAGCCTAACCGCCGGCGCCCTCGGCCCCCCGTCCTGATCAGACCGTCTCCATACGGCCCAGGTGTTCGGTGTTCCAGCCGAGGATTCCACCACCGCTTGATAGGCGCCGGCGCATAACCTCACCTCCTCCCGGCGCCGTTGGGGCATCCTTAGGCGTTGCTAGTCGCTGTACTGGAGCCTCAGTAGCTACCCTGCAGCAGGGGTCGTCTACCCTCGAGATTCTTACCTCCCGGAATCGAGACCGAGTGAGACGATCTTGCGGAACCTAGTGAATAAAAACGGCGGAGTTGATCTATAACGCCGCAGGTCAAGAAGTCTGCTCCCCGCGCACGCGGGGGTGATCCCAGGGCCGACGCGGACATGCCTGCGAGGAGCCACTGCTCCCCGCGCACGCGGGGGTGATCCCTTCTACCGGCTGGGCACCCCCCGGCCCCTGAACTGCTCCCCGCGCACGCGGGGGTGATCCCGATCCTCACCGCACGGGAGCCCCGGGCCCATTCTGCTCCCCGCGCACGCGGGGGTGATCCCCCGCACCGGCTGCCTCGTGACTCGGTGGTGTGCTGCTCCCCGCGCACGCGGGGGTGATCCCGCCGTGAGCCCAGAACGGGCTCCAGAGCCAGCCTGCTCCCCGCGCACGCGGGGGTGATCCCCCCGCCGGTGGTGGCAAGCCCGAGCAGTCCCTCTGCTCCCCGCGCACGCGGGGGTGATCCGGCTTCCGGGACCAGCGCGTCCTTCCGGAAGGACTGCTCCCCGCGCACGCGGGGGTGATCCTGGGGGGCCGCCCCCGTGTCTGCCAGGCCCAGGCTGCTCCCCGCGCACGCGGGGGTGATCCGGAGGTCCGGCACGCCGGCCAGTGGCCGCGCTCCTGCTCCCCGCGCACGCGGGGGTGATCCTCCGCTTGTCAACGGCGTGATCCGGATGGTGGACTGCTCCCCGCGCACGCGGGGGTGATCCCCTCGCGCCGTTCCGCTCCCGGGTCGCGATGGTCTGCTCCCCGCGCACGCGGGGGTGATCCCCAGACACGGTGGCCCCGCCGGCCAGCCGCGAACTGCTCCCCGCGCACGCGGGGGTGATCCGTCGGGTGGCGCGGGGCACCTGCTCCCCGCGCACGCGGGGGTGATCCGTCGGGTGGCGCGGGGCACCTGCTCCCCGCGCACGCGGGGGTGATCCCTCGCCCCTCGCGGACCGACACGCACCGGCCGCCTGCTCCCCGCGCACGCGGGGGTGATCCCGCTTCCGGGTCGACGTCGACGGTCACCCCGGCCTGCTCCCCGCGCACGCGGGGGTGATCCCGGGTTGGCGCTGCCCCCGTTGGTCAGGATCACCTGCTCCCCGCGCACGCGGGGGTGATCCGGGAACCTGTTTGACGGGTTCGTGGCCGTCGGTCTGCTCCCCGCGCACGCGGGGGTGATCCCGTGCCCACGTCGGCGTTCTCGCCGTCGTCGGACTGCTCCCCGCGCACGCGGGGGTGATCCCTGATAGGCCGACCAGCGTCAACAGGGTTGGCCCTGCTCCCCGCGCACGCGGGGGTGATCCGAGCTGATCGCCGCCGACGTGCCCGACGTCAGCCTGCTCCCCGCGCACGCGGGGGTGATCCTGGTAGACCAGCGAACGCCGACGCGGGCTTCATCTGCTCCCCGCGCACGCGGGGGTGATCCTGGGCGCAGAACACGCTAGACGCAGCGAATCCACTGCTCCCCGCGCACGCGGGGGTGATCCCACCCGAGCCACCGGCAACTGGAAGAAGGGCAACTGCTCCCCGCGCACGCGGGGGTGATCCGAAGGCGGACACCCGCCCGGCCCTCGGCACTCCCTGCTCCCCGCGCACGCGGGGGTGATCCCTGCTCGTACAGGTCGGCGCAGTACAGGTAATCCTGCTCCCCGCGCACGCGGGGGGTGATCCGGCAGGGGGATGAACGGGTGACGCTCAACGATCCTGCTCCCCGCGCACGCGGGGGTGATCCCAGTCGACGGTGGACCCGGTTCAGCGCCTCGGCCTGCTCCCCGCGCACGCGGGGGTGATCCGTCGTCTCAGGTCCGCTCGTTCGGGTCGACGGACTGCTCCCCGCGCACGCGGGGGTGATCCGGACTTCCGGGACCCCGGCGGGCCGATCAGCCACTGCTCCCCGCGCACGCGGGGGTGATCCGGATCTGCTTGATATCGACCTGATCGAAGTCTCCTGCTCCCCGCGCACGCGGGGGTGATCCCCCGAACTCCGCCTGCGCGGCCGTGCGGCCACGCTGCTCCCCGCGTACGCGGGGGTGATCCCTGGTCCCGCAGCTCGGCCAGCACCCCGGCGATCTGCTCCCCGCGCACGCGGGGGTGATCCTCGCCGCCTGGCTCGCCGAGGCCGAGCAGGAGCCTGCCCCCCGCGCACGCGGGGGTGATCCCAAGCCGGGTACTCCATCTTGATCGAGTTTCTCTGCTCCCCGAGCACGCGGGGGTGATCCCCCGTACGGAGGCACCGTGACCACCCACCCGGCCTGCTCCCCGCGCACGCGGGGCTGATCCTTCGACGGTGCATCGAGCACGTTCGCCGTTGACCTGCTCCCCCGCGCACGCGGGGGTGATCCCCTGGACTTTGCGCGGCGGGCTCTCGACGCGACCTGCTCCCCGCGCACGCGGGGGTGATCCTCCGGTGTACGTGCACGGCGGCATGCGCCATCTGCTCCCCGCGCACACGGGGATGATCCCTTCGGAACGTAGATGCTCGCGGCGTAGCCGGCCTGCTCCCCGCGCACGGGGGGTGATCCCGTATGGCAGCCCGCAGTCGCGGCGCTGTAGGACTGCTCCCCGCGCACGCGGGGGTGATCCGTCACCGCGCATGGCGAGTATGAGCAGGTAGTCCTGCTCCCGCCCATGCGGGGGTGATCTCGTCCAGGAGGCGTGAGCAATGCCCGAAAGCACAGGCTCCCTGCGCATGCGGGGGTGATCCTTCGAGGGCGACCTTGCCGTTGGGGCCGGCGATCTGCTCCCCGCGCATGCGGGGGTGATCCCGAGATCGACTACTCCGACGACTTCGTGATGATCTGCTCCCCGCGCATGCGGGGGTGATCCCTCGGCGTTCTGGCGGCTGGCGCTGCCGTGTGACTGCTCCCCGCGCATGCGGGGGTGATCCGGAGTCGCGTTGGAGTAGATGGCCCACACCAGCCTGCTCCCCGCGCATGCGGGGGTGACCCCCCGGTCGGCCTGGTCATCGCCGGAATCGTCCTCTGCTCCCCGCGCATGCGGGGGTGATCCGACGTTCACCGCGTCCGCGCTGCGCAACCTGGACTGCTCCCCACGCATGCGGGGGTGATCCGCGGTCGATGACTCCCGCCCACACGGCGATCGTCTGCTCCCCGCGCATGCGGGGGTGATCCCGGGCAACCCGGCCGGGCGTACGTCGATGTGGTCTGCTCCCCGCGCATGCGGGGGTGATCCGAAGCGGCCGGTGTACGTGGAGTACGCCGCGGACTGCTCCCCGCGCATGCGGGGGGATCCTCGTGGCGCAACCGGTAGTAGACGGAACGGTCGCTGCTCCCCGCGCATGCGGGGGTGATCCCACCGAACGCGCCGTCCGCAACGACGACGCCATCTGCTCCCCGCGCATGCGGGGGTGATCCCCGCACCAAGCGTGGCATCGCCGGCGTGGCCGTCTGCTCCCCCGCGCATGCGGGGGTGACCCCTTGCCCGGGTAGGACGGCTTCCACGGCACGGCTGCTCCCCGCGCATGCGGGGGTGATCCGACCGCGGGTCGCCGATGGCGTTCTTGGACCAGCTGCTCCCCGCGCATGCGGGGGTGATCCCACGTCGACCGGCGGGGCCGGTGGCAACCCAACCTGCTCCCCGCGCACGCGGGGGTGATCCCGACGAGCCCGCTGGACCGACGAGCGCCATCGTCTGCTCCCCGCGCATGCGGGGGTGATCCCGTGCTGTTCACGCGTCACCACCACCACCCCCCGGTGTACTGCTCCCCGCGCATGCGGGGGGTGATCCCGTGGCGTGTTGGAGGTCGGGCGCCACGTCGAGCTGCTCCCCGCGCATGCGGGGGTGATCCCCGCACCGTCCGCGTCTTCTAGGCCGTCGTCTTCTGCTCCCCGCACACGCGGGGGTGATCCCTGGCGGGCCTTGCATGTGGCGGGACTAGAAAGTGGTGTAGAGCCCTAGTCTGGTCGTCAGGGTTGCGTACAGCGATCACTCGGCGCCGAGCCCAGGCGGTCCGGGTTGACTCCGTCACCCATGCCTCGTGTCTCGCTCGCCAGCTCTCAGCACACCGACGCGCTCAACAAGTTCGTTGGATTGCATCACGGTGGGGCATGGGACTTGGGGTCCGCGCTGATTGCTTTGGTTGGGGAACTGGTTCCTGCCCGGCAGATGGGCGGCACACCGCGGCTACGGTAGCCGTCTCTGCCCTTTATCGGCCTGGCAGGAGGGTTTCACGGGCGAGGTGGCGAGCGACGGCGCGCAGTTCGTCGCTGGGCTCAAGCCCTGCGGCGGCGAGGCGACGGGTGTAGGAGCCGTAGAGGGCGGCGATGGCGCTCTGGTCGCCGAGGGTCGCGAAGGCAGTTATCGCGCGCTGGTGCAGCTCGGCGTTGTAGGGATCAACGCGGATGCCGCGCTGTAGCCAGGTGAGGGCCTGCTGGGGGTCGGTTTCGGTGGCGGCCAGGGCGGCGTAGGCGTCGATAGCGATGCGGCGGGTGGCCTCTCGCGGTTGTTGCAGCCATGGCCAGGTGTGCCCGTCGGCGAGTTCGCCGGTGTAGGTGTCGGTGACCGCTTTCCAGGCGGTGGTCCGGTCCGTGACTGCCGTGGTGGCGTCGTGGTTGAGGGCGTTGAATCGCCAGAGGTCCGCGTCCACAAGGGTGGGGTTGAGGCGGTAGCGGTCTTCGGCGTGCTCGATGACGGTCGGCACGTCGGCGGCGCGAAAGGTGCCGCGGAGGTCGCTGAGGGTGGTGTAGAGGCGGCCGGTGAGGGTGTGGGTGGGTAGGCCTGGCCAGATGGCTTGCACGAGTTCGCGGCTGCTGGCGCCGTTGGGGTGGACGGTGAGGAACACCAGTGCTTGCAGGGCCGCGGTGCGGCGGATGGTCAGTGGCTGTTCGTCACGCAGGACAGTGGGTTGGCCGAGGACGCGAACCTCGAGCCGATGCCTGGTCCGGCTGTCGGTGACCGGTGATAGTAGCTGTGGCGTCGCCTTCCGGCCGGTGGTCTGTCGCGGTATCCGGGCGGCTGCGGGTGAGAGATGCTTCTGGGTGCCGGGTGAGTGTGCGTGGCCGATCACCGTGAGCAGGTCGGCGGCTGCTGTCGGGTCGAGGACGCACAGCCGGATCTTCGACGTCCCACCATCGGGGTAGGTGACGTAGCCCTTGGGGTCGATGACCCAGGTGCTGCCGCCGGGCGACGGGCCGAGCAGCAGCGTGGTGCCGGTGTCCGCGGCTGCCGCGCGCCAGTTGCCGGCGGCACCTTGTGCAGGCTCATCGACGATGAGCAGCGGTTGCTGCTGGCCCGGTGAGCGCGGGGCTTCATCGGAGGTTGCCAGGTCTCGCCCGGTGGGGTCCGCGGTGCGAGGCTGGCTGAGGATCGCTGCGGCGTCTTGAGCGGTGGCGGCCACCCGCACGTGCGGAAGCCAGGTGGCGTGGTCGGTGGCGGAGCCGATTAGTGCGTTCAACGCGGAGCGGGTAATGACCAGCGGCGGGGCGTCGGGACTGCGCAGCCCGGCTAGCGCGGCGGTGACCAGGGCTCCCCGGGCGGCGGCGAGGGCGCCGGGTCCGGTGAATCCGATGGTGCCGCGGGGCAGGCCGGCAACGGGAGCGGGCTGCACTACCGGGGCGTCTGCAGCGGCGGGATCGTCGTGTGGGGCGGGTGGCGCGGTGGGCTCGGCGCTGAGCGCGGCTTGGACGGCGGCGACGGTGGTGGGCAGCGCGGCGAGATCCGGCTGGTCTCGGGGCTGACGGTTTGGTGGGGTGGGGTGGTAGGCGCTGCGGCGGCGCAGCCACACCATCGCTGCGGCAGCGCCAACCTGCTGGGCAACGTCATCGGGTAGCCAGCCGCCTGGCACGACGACTCCCCCGTCCACCGCGATGTAGGGGGTGTCGGCGTGGCTGTCAGGGCCTGCCGCGGGGTGGCCTTCTTCGGTTCCGGCCGCGATGGGTCACGCGTTCTGTTGTGGTGGGTCGGCTGCGGTGTGGGCGCCGACGCTGAAGGCGGCTGCCCCTGCTACGCCGGTGGCCGTGGCTTGCAGGGGTGTGGGCAGCGGTATCCGGCGAAGGCACCGGGCGCTGTCGCGCATCCGGATCAGCATCCGGATGGTGACGGTGTAGGCCAGCAGCAGCCATACCAGCCACGCCAGCACGCTCAGGGCAGCGGTCAGGGTCTGCTCGGTCAGAGGTTGCGCCACCCACTGTTCGACCTGCGATAGGGTCGGCCAGCCGGTCAGCGGCCAACCGATGATCCTGACCAGCACGACTGGCGGGACGGCCAGTAGCAGGGCCAGGAACAGCAGGGATACCACCTGGCGGGTCCTGCGCACCCTCATCCACCTGCCCCACTAGACACGGGAACGCGTCCAGCTGCGGGAGCGGTTGAGGTGTTCATCGCGCGTCGACTGGCTTCGGGTCGGTGCGGATGATGCGCGTCCACACCTGGCGGATCCACCACAGCGTCACTGCGATGGCGTAGATGACGCCGAGGATCCCTGACGCGGGTCGGCTCACCAGGGCTGCGGTGATCACGCCCAGCGGCGCGGCCAGGATGATCCGTAGCAGCAATGGTGAGACAACGGCCATCACGACCGCGACGCCGAGCAGGAGACCCCCGATGCGGCCGGCGAGGTCGATCCACACCACCATGTCAGGCCACCGGTCCGCGACCAGCGAGTACTGGATCAGGACCATACCGGCCGTAGCGGTGATCACCGAGCCCACCGGGAACGCCAGCATGTCGGCCCAGCCGCCTCGAGGAGTCCGCCACGCCCTGGCGGCGACCAGCGCCATCACCGTGGCAACCACCACGATCGGGGCGATCGGCAGGAGCGCCCACCGAAGGAACGGACCGACCTCGTCGCCGATATACAGGCTGCCGACGACCGCGTACATGCCGGCAACCGCCGTCCCGAGGGACGCCGATGCCAGGATCCCGGTTCCCACATGCGCCCCCGGTGACGTCGATGAGCCGGAGGGCTCGCGGGCGGCTACGGCGGCGCCGATGACGGTGCCCGCGCCCAGGCTCGCGACGACAGCGAACACCGCGGCCATCGCCAGCTCACCCCAGTTCAGCGTCGCCCATCGCCACAGCACCCCACCACCGCTCCATACCGGGGTCAGCAGAAACTGCGACACCAGCGCCAACGACGCGAAGCCGGGTACGGCAATCGCCGCCGCCCGGCGCACCGACGGCACCGGTGAGGCGGCTGCGGCTACCGGCTCTTCGGCGGGCGCCGCGGCGCCGGCGTCCGCCGCTCCTCGCACCGCGGCGAAACCCGGATCCGAGACAACCACCGGGTTGAGGCCGGCTTCCTCAATGAAGACCTTCTCCAGCGCAGGCGTCTGCGCGGCGCCGCCGGCGCAGTAGATGCCAGCGATCGCGGTCCGCTCGATCTCCGCCGCAGTGATGACCTCGCTGGTCAACCGGGCGGCACGACGCAGCATCGGGGCCGCTGCCTGTTCCAGGACCGGGGCGTTGAGCACTGTTGCCGAGCCGGACGGCAGCGCGACCGTCACTGCGGGGTGAATAGCCAGGGCGTGCTTGGCTTCCCGGACGCTCGCGGCCAGGGCCCACCATCCGCCCTGCGCGGGTGCGGAGCTAGGGTCGCCGCCTGCCACTGCCTCGGTCAGGGCACGGTCGATGGCGGCGCCGCCGGCATCGGGGTCGGCGAGGGTGGCGAGGACCTCGAATCCCGTCGGCCCGCGCCGTAACACACTCACCTCGGCGCCGGCGCCCAGATCACACACCACCACGAACGAGCCCACCGGCAGCTGCACACCCGAAGCCACCAGATAGCCCGCGACGGCCACCGGCACCTCCACCAGACGGGGCTGCGCCAATCCGGCTCGGTGCGCAGCTTGGCGCAGCCACGTCCGCCGCCGCGGTCCCCACCCCGCCGGCACCACCATCCGCACATCGGACACGCTCGCGCCCACGATCCGCTGCGCTTCATCGGCCACTCGCCGCAACGTCGCGGCCACGACGTCCAGGCCGTCAACCTGCGTGCCCGCGACAGGCATCTGCTCCGGGGAGCGCCGCGGCGTGGGAATGAAACGGTCCGGAGCCGCTGCTGCCGCCTGCCACGCACCCTGGCCGGTCAGGAGGCTGCCGTCCGGTGACAGCGAAACCGCGCTGGACAGCGCCGGCTGGCCATCGAAGAGCAGGTGCACCCAGGTGCCGTCCGGCCATGCCAGCACCGCGCTCGTGTTGGCGCTGCCACAGTCGATTGCTAGCCGCGCCTCCCCCGCTCGCATAGATCTCAGTCAAACATGAGGATCCCGTTCACGTCACCCATGAATTACTCACCGACACCACCGCAGGCCGCCTCACCCGCCCCCCTTGTCGATCCCTGATGGCTCACCCAGCGGCCATGTTCAGCCATCAAGGCCCCCGACCAGTTGCCCCTTGCCAACGACACCGACGCGTATTGGATGAAACCGTGGACCCCTCGAACACCGCCATCCCCTCCCCAGCCGACGACCTCGCCCGCGTCTGGACCGCCGCAGCCCTGACAACCGAACCCGCCGATCACGACCGCGCCGAGACCGCAGCGCGAGCTGCCTACCGCGAGGCCGGCCTGCCGGAACCGGCGCGGTTCATCTGGTGCCCGTCCCCGTGGGTCGCTTTCGACCACCTTCAGCGGCTCATCGACGACGGGCAGAGCCCGCTCGTCACCGCCGTGCGTCGCGCGGTGTTGAACCGGGCCCTGTCCGTGGCCCGCGCCCCGCTGGTGCAGCGGGCCAGCGACATTGAGCGGTTCACCGCGTTCGGCGACTTCCACTCCTTCTTCGAGTGGGAGGGGTACTACGGCGAGCAGCGATATGACGGCATGGATGAGCGCTACGACCTGATGGACCATCCTTACCGGTGCCCACCGGTTCTGCCGTCCGAGCGATCGGCGCTGCAGCCGGTGCTCGGCGCCGTGCATGAGACGTACCAACACGTCCTGAGACCGATGTGGGCGGCGCTCGACCGCTCAATCACCGCCCGCTACGCGCTCCAACCGGCGTGGTACTGGGACGACGACAACGGAGTCGTCCACCAGAACGACGAGGCCCGCGCTGTCGTCCGCTACAGCACACCCAACCTCGACGACCGATTCTCCGACGCCGCCTGGTGCTACTACCCCGACCTCATCGTCCTGGCCGCGATCGACACCTACCGCACCGCCCTCGGCACCATTCCCGATCCCGCCTGGCAGGGATGCCGCGATGTCGCGCTCACCTCCGGGCCTTGGTGGCCCTTCCCGAACACCGCCCTGATGAGCGAACGTCCCGCCCTGCTCACACTCGATGACCAGGGGCGCCTGCACGCCGACGACGGACCAGCCATCCAGTGGCCCGACGGTCACCAGGTATGGGCGCGCGAAGGGACCCTCGCCGATGCACCACGCGCCGGATCGACGCCAGCGGACACATAATCCAGCAAATCGGCGTGATCGGCCTCGGTACGAGCACCTGAGTTATCCACAGATGAGCCGCGACGCTTGATGCCGCGAGCTGCGTCCTGCTGAAGTAACCCGGAGGGACGACGCCAGGTCCCATGGATCCGCTGAAGGGATGGAGGGCAGCCATGACCAGGGGCGGGCACGGCCGAACGCGCCGTATGGCAACGCCGGCGCCACTGCGCTACCTCTCTAGCGTCACCGGCCTCGCCGTCGCGGCGGCCGCGTTCATGGCGGCAGCCGAGCTGCCGACGGCCGCCGGGCTTCCGGTGGATCACTGATGCCCGCGGTAGAGACATGGCTGCTCGGCGGACCCGCTGACGGCCGCATCACCCCCATCGAGGTCGACGAGGACGGGCGCCTTCCGCAGGCCATTCACCTGCTGCAGGCCGGCGCGTACCTCGGCGCCCGTGACCATCCCAGTCCGCCTGTGCAACACCGCTATCTCCGTTGCGGTGGCGAGGACGACCCGCCGACATTCCGCTACGACGTGCCCCTCCCCCACGGCAAGTGACCTCTTCAAGGGCGGCGTCAGGCCGGGTGAAGGGTGATTCTCAAACGCCTGCGGCCGCACAAAAGCTCTAGGCGAACTCGCCACCCCGCACCCACCGGTTATCGAACACTTGTACGATGTCTTGGTGGAGGACGTGGCGGGACGCTGGTGGAACGGCATCTGGGGGCGTTTGGGCCGCCGTGATGTCTGGCTGACCCGTGAGGTTCGGTGGAAGGTCGCCGCCCGCGCGGGCGACAGCGAGAACGGCCGGGTGCTCCGCTGGGAGTTCGACACTGAGGCGGCCGCCGTGGTGATGGTCGAGCGCCTCCTCGCCGCCGACGCGGGAGGCCAGTGGCGTAAGCAGGCCGGCGACGGCGCGCCGTCTCCGCCACCGCAGGCATAGTCCGGCCGGCGGAGCGTTCTGGAGGACGCCCCGCTGGCCGAGTGGTTGTGTCAGGAGCTGCAGGTGTTGAGCATGCTTTGCAGCGCGGACTTCTCGGAGGACTGCAGGGTAAGGCTCCAGTTGTACTTCACGGTGATCCACATTTTGCTGTAGGTGCAGCGGTAGGACGACAGGGACGGTTGCCAGGTGGAGGGGTCCTGGTCGCCCTTGGATTGGTTGACGTTGTCCGTCACCGCGATCAGCTGGGGGCGGGTGAGGTCGTTGGCGAAGCTCTGCCGACGGCTGGTCGTCCAGGAATTGGCTCCGGAGCGCCACGCCTCGGCCAGGGGCACGACGTGGTCGATGTCGACGTCGGAGGCCGCCGACCAGGTCGCGCCGTCGTACGGGCTGTACCAGCGGCCCGAGGTGGCCGCGCAGGAGCTGTCGACCACGACGGAGGTTCCGTCGCGCTTGAGGACCTGCTCGCGGGTGTTGCAACTACCGCTGACGGTGATCCAGTGCGGGAACAGGTCGCGCGAGTAGCCGGCCGTCGACCCCTGGGCCGCCACCGTCAGCGCGTTGAGCTGCGACTGCGCCGTCGCCTTCGACGGGATCCCGGGAGGCGTGGCCGACGCGGGTTGCGCGCTGACGCCGACCAGGCCGGCGCCCGCGAGCGCGGCGAGGACGACTGCGGCGGCGTGGCGGGTGACGCGTGGAAAACGGGCTGATACTTGGGTTACCCGCATGGGGGCCTCCTCGGCACTGGGTGGACGGCAACCGTCTCTGACGATCATGTCGATCGAAGGGCGTGTTTGTGAAGAGGCGAGGAGGTAGCTACGAAACTTCAAGAGAGCCGAGCGTGGCCGGCACTGGGTCACGAGCCGGGCAGGACCACCCGATGCTGGCCCGCTATTCGGCCCCGTTGCGCCCCGCCATCGAGCTTTTGACATCTTCCAGCGGCCACCCCGCGCGCCCCTCAACCATGAGGGAGGAGGTGGGCAAGGATCGTATTCACGGTCGAGGGCGTGTTTGCGGTGACTCCGGCCGGCCGGCGTGCCAGCACGACCGCAGGGCTGCATCCGCCGCCCACGCCGATGCTGGCGAAGGCCGTCGATGCCGTCCCCCAGACGTCTGATCCGGCCTACGAGCCGAAGTGGGACGGCTGGCGCGCACTGGCCTTCCGCCACCCCGACGGCATGTACTTGCAGGCCCGAGCCGCCGCCAGGAACATCCTCGCCGTCGGGCTGGCGGAGAGGTGAAACACCTGTGGAGGGCCGGTAAGACCCGACCCGCGCAAGCGGTGAAGGCGCGGCCCGGTGAAACAGGAACCCCCTCGGGTGACCGAGGAATCCCCGCCCCTCAGGGCGGTGGAGGATGTCAACTCGAATGCCACCTCCACAGTTGGCGGCACGTATCTCTCATCGTCAGTGCCCGGGTACGTCAACCCGGCCGCGGCCGTCCTCGGACTGATCACCGCCGTGTGCGGGATCCTGGCCGTCACGACGGCGAAGCGCGCCCAACTGCCGGTCGCGTAAACGTACGAGCACTCCACCCGCGACCGAGCTCGACCGTCGCGAGCTTGTCCCGCACGTCAAAAGATATCTTCGGCCCTCTATTGCTGCGCAGCCAGAACGAGTGGTAGGCAGTTCGGAGCAGGTTGATCACCAACCGACCCGGGAGGCGGCGATGATCGTTGCCGTACCCAGGCCGACCGGCCACCACCCCGCCACCAACCAGCCCTCCGACGGCGTCGCCGCGTCCAGCCACCCAGACGCACGGCGGTCGGCACCGCGACCACGTCTGTCCGGTAGGGATCGACCGGCGAGTGTTCGGATCCTGTGACCGGATCAGCGCACCGACGCATCGGGACACGGGTGGCGGGCGCCGCAGCCGCGACGGCGTTCCCGATTACTGGCCAGGGGTCGGGGCTTGCCCGTGGCGCCAGCGAGCGCTGGTGGGGCGCCCTTCGGGCGCGCCCCCCACCGGGCCGATCGCGCACGATCCCTTTGACCCCCCGAGAAAGGTGGACCACCTCATGAACCACCACCAGACCGAAGGGCTGAGCCGGCGCCGCATGCTGGGCGGAGCAGCCGGCCTGGCCGCTGGAGCCGCGACCGTCGCGGCGGGGCTGCCGTCCGGCGCCGCCGCCGCTCCCGCTCAGACCGGGCCCGACGTCGCCCGCTGGCGCAAGCAAGCGGCGCACGTGACGATCACCCGCGATGACTGGGGTATCCCCCACGTGGTGGGCAAGGCCGACGCCGACGCGGTGTTCGGGATGATGTACGCCCAGGCCGAGGACGACTTCAACCGGATCGAAAGAAACTATCTGGTGAGCCTCGGCCGCCTCGCCGAGGCCGAGGGCGAGAGTGCGATCTGGCAGGACCTCCGCCAGCGGCTGTACGTCGACCCCGAGGTGCTGAAGAGGGACTACGCGTACAGCCCGTCCTGGCTGCGCAAGCTGATGCGGGCCTGGGCCGACGGGTTGAACTACTACCTCGCGACACACCCCGAGGTGCAGCCACGTGTGATCAGCCGGTTCGAGCCGTGGATGTCGCTGAGCTTCTCCGAAGGCAGCATCGGTGGCGACATCGAGCGGGTGCCGCTCACCCAGCTCGAAGCCTTCTACAGCAAGCGAACGGTGCCGATGACCGATGAGGAGCGAGGGCTGCTGTTCCGCGAGCCCAGCGGCTCGAACGGCATGGCGATCGCGCCGAGCCACACCCGGAACGGCCACGCTCTGCTGCTGATCAACCCGCACACCAGCTTCTTCTTCCGCTCGGAGCAGCACGTGACGAGCCGGGAAGGGCTCAACGCCTATGGCGCGGCCACCTGGGGGCAGTTCTTCATCTACCAGGGCTTCAACCCGAACACAGGGTGGATGCACACGTCGAGCGGCGTCGACAACGTCGACGAGTTCGCCGAGACGATCGTGACCAGGCCGGATGGCCGACACTCCTACCGCTACGGCAACGCCCTGCGGCCGGTGACGACGAAGATGATCATGCTGTCGTATCGCACGGCGGATGGCGGGCGGGCTCGCCGCAGCTTCACCACCTTCGCCACGCACCACGGTCCGATCGTCCGAGAGGCGGACGGCAAGTGGATCGCGTTCGCGCTGATGAACAAGCCCGTCGAGGCGCTGCAGCAGAGCTTCCTGCGCACCAAGACGCGGGACTACGCGGACTTCATGCAGGTAGCGGGCCTCAAGGCCAACAGCTCGAACAACACGCTCTTCGCGGACTCCAAGGGTGAGACCGCCTTCCTGGTGCCGCAGTTCATGCCGGTCCGCGACGATCGCTTCGACTACCGCAAGCCCGTCGATGGCAGCGACCCGGCGACCGACTGGCGCGGCCTGCACAGCCTCAGGAGCCTCCCACAGGCGGTGAATCCGAGAAACGGCTGGGCCTTCAACACGAACAACTGGCCCTGGACCGCGGCCGGCCCGGACAGCCCCGACGCCGACGACTATCCGCGCTACTTGGACCAGGCCGGTGAAAATCCACGGGGACCGCAGGCGATCCGGGTGCTCAGCGCGCGGAACGACTTCACCCCGCAGACGCTCATCGCGGCCGCCTTCGACACCTACCTCACCGCCTTCGCCCGGCTCGTGCCCGGGCTGATCGCAGCGTGGGACAAGCTGCCCGAGGGCAACGAGCAGAAGGCGACGCTCGCCGACCCGGTCGGCGTGCTGCGCGGCTGGGACTACCGCTGGAGCGCGCAATCGACCGCGACGTCGCTGGCCGTGTTCTGGGGCGAGGCACTCTGGGCCCCCCTGGCGCAGGCGGCGCGAGACGCGGGCATGTCGATGTGGGACTACCTGGCCGAGCGCGCCACCGACGCGCAGCGGCTCACGGCGCTCGAAGCGGCAGCGGAGCGGCTGACGCAGGATTTCGGCAGCTGGCAGGTGCCCTGGGGCGAGATCAACCGCTTCCAGCGCAACGACGGCGCGATCGTCCAGACGTTCGACGACGCCAAGCCGAGCAGCCCGGTGCCCTTCACCTCCGCGCAGTGGGGCTCGCTCGCCTCGTTCGGGGCGAGGCGCTACCCGGGAACGAAGCGCTACTACGGCACTAGCGGCAACAGCTTCGTGGCGGTCGTGGAGTTTGGGCCGAGGCTGCGCGCCTGGGCCGTGACGGCGGGGGGCGCGAGCGGCCACCCAGACTCGCCGCACTTCAACGACCAGGTGGAACGCTACGCGAGCGGCAACCTCCGGCCCGTCTACTTCTATCCCGACGACCTCGAGGGCCATATCGAGCGAAGCTACAAACCGGGCAGGTGATGAGTCGCCGAAGGGGACCTCATCGGCGGGGCGCTCCTCGAGATCGGGAACGCTGACACCGACGTAGGACAGTTCGTCGGCGCCGTCGCGTGCCCAGGCCGGGCATCCGCTCGGTGCACGCCTCGGCGTCGGCGCTGGCCCTCGCCAGCCTGTCATCCCCCGATACGCCGTCTGGGGGGAAACTTGTCCGCGGTCGCACGCCCTCGTGGACTCTACATTTCAGGTCACGGGCCCCCATCCGCGGCCGGTCCGAGGGAGACCGCCGTCGCACCTACCTGCGCCTGCGACCCGAGGCCCTGGCCACACTGACGCCAGCGCCGCTGGCCGGCGTGGGCCGCGTGGTCTTCGTCTGCACCCACAACTCCGCCCGCTCGCAACTCGCCGCAGCCCTCTGGTCCGACCGCACCCACACCTCGGCCGCGTCCGCCAGAACGAAGCCCGCAGAGCGGGTCCATCCACGCGCCGTCGCCGTGGCTCACCGCCACGGGCTACAGCTGAACCCGACCGGCACCGCGCACGTCGCGGGCATCGTGCGCGACGACGACCTGCTCATCGCCGTCTGCGACAACGCCCACGAGGAACTCGCCGGCCCGGTCCGGCCCCGGCTGCACTGGTCGGTGCCCGACCCGGTCCGCGTCGACACCGACACCGCGTTCGAGGCCGCGTTCGCCGACCCCGCCGCCCGCATCGACGGCACCGGCTGTCCAGTGACTCCTGTGCGGCCCGGTTCCTCGAACGGATGCGAGCAGTTGATCACGGAAAAATTCTGTGTGCCTGTTCGCCTCTACCCGTTGACCGCACCAGAAGTGCGAGGAGCATCTTTGACGTTTTGGTGTAGTCAGCGGGTACACGGCTCTCAAGATCGACGACGAGACAACCCGGCGCGAAGCCGTCACTGTTGCACCTGGCGCTGCCGTTCGGCAGGCCGAAGAGGGGCCTCCCGCTCGCCATCGACCGTAGGAAGTTGGACGGCGGGCGGGAGCCCGTACCGATCGGAGAATGACACATGCTCGGCCTCAATGACCAGCACGGATGGATAGCTGCCGTCTTGCTGATGACCCTCCCCACTGCGGTGGTGTCGCTCGGCGTCGTCCTGGTGGCGGTCCTGGCCCTGGCCGCCCGCCACCCGCGGACTCGCCGCCACTGCATCGACGTCCTCGTTCTGCTCACCCGGTACGTCGGTGTGCTGCGGAGCAAGCGGTGACCCTCGTCCCGCCGTTGCCGCCGGGCAGCCTCCCGGACCGGTCGGAGCGGGCGGCCATCAACGACCGGCTGCTGAGCGCCTGCGACGGGCCCGAGGGAAGTATCCGGTTGCACGAGGAGGTCAGGCAGAACCTTGATCAGCTCTGGATGTACGGGGGCAACCGCGACGGCAAGACCTACGGGCGGCGCCCCGACTGGGTCTTCATCCGGCCGGACTTTCTAATGGAGCAGCCCGGCGCCGATCACGGGCCGGCCTTGGCCCGCCTGGTCCCGGCCAGAGGGCTGTCGCTCCGCTTGGAGCTGCTCATGCTCTTCGACGCGCAGTGCCGCTACGGCCCCGATGAGCAGGTGCGCATCGACCGCACGTTCGAGGCCGTGGAGGCGAACGCGCCGATCAAGAGCTGGCAGAAGGTGGTGCTCTCCGACACCAACTCCGACTACCGGGAGGCCGGCGCCCTGCGGGGCCGGCAGATCAAGAAGGCGCTACGCGTGCTTGACCGGCAGCACCTGGTGAACGTCGGCGCGGACAAAAAGCGGCCCGGGCGGCGGGATCTCAACCGAATCAGGCTGCTGTCCGAGGCCAGCACCCCGGTCAACAGGCCCAAGTACACCGTGCCGACGAACGGCGTACCCGTCTCGCGGCACTTCTTCACCAGCCTGTGGGTGTTCGCGCTCACAAACACCGAGATCGCGATGTTCCTCGCCCTCTCGGCGCGTCGCGCGGCCTTCCCCGCCGCCCACAACACCTCCGGTGTCTTCGTAGCGCAGAGGCACCGCAGCCAGTTCGGGTTGAAGGACAACAGCTGGCGCAGCCGCCGTGAGCTGCACACCTACGGCCTGGTCGACACGGCCCCCGACTCCAATCGCGACAAATACACCGGCAAGATCGAGGATTTTGGCAGCCGCTGGAAGAAGCACGAGGTCATGCCGACGCGCTTTACCATCATTGACAGCGCCCTTGCGCAGCCCGCCCTACCCACCATCGACCGGGTGCTGAACAATCCCACCCCCGAGGACCAGTGGAGGCAGCGGCTCGGCGTGGCACCCCGGATGGGCCTGGGGATGCAGGCAGCGGCCACCGACTGACGACCGGGACGAGAACTCGCGCCGAGGCGTGGACGCCGGGACGTCACCGTGACTGGACGAGGATGGTGACCAGGGCACTCAGCAGCGGGAGGACAGCGGCCCGTATCGACCCCGGCCGTGGTCAATCAGACCAACTTTGCCGATGGTTCCCGGTTAGAGATTGCGAACGGGACTGAGGGGCGGCGCCGGTGAAGAAACCGGCGCCACCCCAGGAGTCACTTCCCGGTGATCGCGTGCATGGCGAGCAGGACGGTCAGTCCTGCTGGAAGGGCCTGACCCACGTGGGAAACAGGACGGCGGCCACACCAGCGGCGACGGCGAGGATTAGCAGCAGAAGCGTCCTTGTCGTCAGTAGAGGTAGAGCGCTTACGGGATTGGGTGTTGACCTGTGGAGAAGGTTCGGCGACGCCCTAGGCTGCCGCCGGCAGAGCGCTCACGAGCGATTTCACCGGGTCGCGGACGCCATCTTGGCTGGGCGAAGCCCAGGACGCGCTCGGCCGCTTGTGGGGCACCCAGTGCAGGGTGTCAGGCGATCGCGTCATCGATGAGGCCGTAGGGCGGCTGTTCCGCCCGCCCGGAGTAACGCACGACAACATCATCCTCAACCTCGGCGGGCGGCGCGTTGTCGACGATGATGATCTGGGCTCCCGCTCCACGGCCGGCGAGCCAGGTGTGCAGGTGCTTGTAGAAGTCCGCGACCGTGACGGTGTCGGCGAACTCGGCGTCGCGTTCGCCGGTTTGGCCGAGGTTTTTCTGAGGGCTGTCCAGAAAGAGGAAGCCGGGGTGGGATCCACCCGACTCCCAGGAAACCTCGAAAATCGCGAGGATCCAGGCGAGGGAGAGCAGGGTCCGGCCGCCGGAGGATGCCGAGGTGTATCGGAGTTCGCGCACGAATGGGATCAGTTCGTCGTTCAGACGGGCGCCACTCAGTTTCGGGTACCGCCAGTCGGCCAGGATCGCGGCGAACCGTTCGCTGATGGTTCGGATGATCGCGGCTCGGTCCGTCCGATCTTGCCCAGCGGTAGCGAGTTCCTCGCGAAGGGCCTTGACCGAGGTGTCCAGGCGCAGCACGTCGTTGGCTCGTCTTTCGAGGCTGCTGACCATCTGCAACCCGGCGGCGGCGAGCTGCGCCGCGGCGGTGGCGTTCTGGCGCCGCTGCGCAAGAGCGTCACGTTCGGCGAGGTACGGGCTGATCGCCCGAGTGGTGACGTGGTCAACGTCGGCTGCTGCTTGCTGCTCAGCGGTGCGAGCGGCTTCTACGCGCTGCTTGAGCTGGCTCACATCGGCATCTAGGTCATCCACGAATCTGGTCAGCTCGGCCAGGCGTGCTTTGGTCGCGCGCAGCTCAATGCTGACGTCGAACGGGCTGAGGGAGCTGTCAACACCCGACAGGGCACTGTGTTCTCCGCTCGGACCGGCAGCCGTGCCGTTGATCGCGCCGTCCTGTTCGGGCAGGGCTGGGGGCGCGACGTCGCCGAGAGTCAGCGTGCCCGTCGCACCCGCGACCGGGGCGTGGCACAACCCGCAGGCCCCGTCTTCCACTTCGATAGTTCGTCCAAGGGCAGACAAACATGCCGGGCAGACCTTGATCTGGAGCGGGTCGAAGAGTTGATGTGCCTCAGTGAGCATGGTCAACTTGGCCACGTCGGCGGCGTACTGTGCGCGCAGCGGCACCATCCGGCGGAGCTGCGTCTCGCGGTCGCGGAGTACCGCATCAGCGCGACGTGCGTCCTCGGCAGCTGCTTGATGCCGCCGCCGCTGTGCCTCGGCGAATCCAGCGACTGCAGCTATGCGCTGGTCGATTGCGTCCTGTTCCCGGGCAACGACGGCCAACTCCTCGGCCGCCCGGTCACGGGCGATCTCCAGCTCCATGCGCTCGCCGAGTCGTTGTTCCCCGACGATTTGCTGTGCCGCTTCGTATGCCACCCGGGCCCGGGTCAGCCGAGTTTCCAGGTCTTTGATGCGCTGCCCGAGGTCTACCGCGCGGTCGTCGTGAACGTCGAACACCACGTCGACGACTTGGCGCAGTTTGAGCGCCTTCATGTGTTGGGTCTCGAACAGCAAGGACTTGCTGGCCACGCGCTCGTTGGGTAGGAAGCACAGTCCCATCAGGTCTCGGAAACTGAGCGGGTCTGTGCCGGAGTTCGGCTGCTTGGGGGCCTCGCGGAGCTGGACGCCTTCCAGCCCGCAGTGCATCAGTAAGAGTGATGAGAGGCTGTCCGGGCTGCCGGCAGGTTTGATCGGCCGTCGTTCGACCGGGGGGCCAGCGCCGTCGTCGAGCCTGCCGGGGCGTAGGAAGACGTAGCCTGCTTGATCGCCGAGGCTACGCTCGATGACGTATGGCGTGCCCGACAGTTCCAGTTCGACGAAGGCATGTAGGACCTTCGCTATCACTTCTGGGTGCCGGGGGTAGTCGCCCGCGCCTAGGCAGTAGTCGATGAATTCCAGGACGCTCGACTTGCCCGTGCTGATGGCTCCGGCAATGACGGACAGAGGCTTCCGGTTGCCCGTGCGACTATCCACGAAGTCGACCTGGTAGTGGCGTTCGGGCCCGACGAGCCGGAGCCGGCGGACTCGGATGCCTCGTTTGCCCGGCGGCCACGAGGCCGGGTTTACCGGTGTCGTCATGACGACCTGCTCACGCGCTCTTGCCCGAAGGCGTCCGCCTCGTCCAGTCCCTCGGGCTCAACGAACAGATCCGCTAGGTCGATGCAGTGGGGGCCCAAGGGCTGGCGAGTCCATTCGGACACCCTCTCCCGGAGCGGTCCGGGCCGGATCTTCCGCAGCCTGCGCACGACAATGGTCGCCGCCGTGGTGTAGGAGCGCGCGTACATGGCGGTGAACCGCATCGCCATGTCGACGCCGAGGTCCGTCAACCGGTAGAGCACGTGGCCACGGACTGCGGTGGTCGCCAGGTCATAAGCGAGCAGGAGCGCCAGGTCGTGCTTGAGCCGCTCCCGCCGTGTGGCGAATCTCTGCGCCGCGCTCGCATAGGACAACGCCCGGTCGTCGAAGCCCGCCATGAGCAGCTCGAAGCGGTCCGGGTCGTCATCGCTCGACGCCATCAACAGGGGGTTAGCAGCGATGAAGTCGTACGCGCCGAGCCGTTCCAGCTCAACACCGTCCGGGTGGAACTCGGCGACCACGTGCAGGAGGAGCACAAGTTGCGCCAGCCGGAACACCGTGTCGTCCTCCGGCACCGCCACCGGCGACCGGTGGACGGCGTGAGCCGAGCCTGACGGCGCCGTCATGGGAAGGCTCCGGCGGGCTCGGAGGCGGGATTCCGCTGAGCCGGCGCAGACACCTGCGCTGGCTGCTCGTCCCGATGCTCCACAATCACGTCTTCCCAGTGAGAAACCCAGCCTGCACGGCCGTCCTCGACAATCCGGTGCATCATGCCGCACCGGTGCACTGGCGTCGACCGCAGTTCCGAAGGCCACGAGTCGCCCATGCCCCGGATCTGTCTCATCACCGACGCGTGCAGACCCGGCAGCTTGGGGCCAGCGGGATGCAGCTCGGCCACCTCGTTGAAAGACGTCTCCCAGATGCTATGCACGGTCGCAGCGGCCTCAACGAGCGCGTTTATCTCAGCCGGGACGTCCTTGTCGACGATCTCGCGGGCGAGCAGCTCGGCGTTGAAGAACTCCAGTTTCGCCGACCTGACCTGCTGGTGCCCGGCTTCCCGAAGCTGCCGGACGAACAGCGCGGTCTCCATGGCCGTTTCGTTCTCCGGCTCGACCTGGATCACCTCGGGTCGTTCCGGCTTCGGGTTCACCGGGGCGTGGTACGGGTCGTAGTAGTGGCGCCGGACGTTAGCGGCGTCCGGCGAGATCAGTCGCTGCCGCAACTGACCCTCGTGCCACAGCTCGATCCTGACGTCGGAGTCTTTCTCCGCCTTTTTCTTCCACGTGGACCACCACTTGTCCATCGGGGCGTCCATGTTCGCGGGGACACACAAGACCCATTTGCGGATCTTGTGGCCGTGCTCCGCTGCGGCCTTCATGGCAGACGAGAAGGACTCGCGGATCTGGCCCTGGTGGGAGGCGTTCACCACAGGCATAAAGTATTTCGCCTGCCATATCACGATCTGGCCCGCCAGGTCACCGACCACGACGTCGATACCCCAGTCGCCGGGGTTGGCCTCGAGCAGGCGCGCACCTCGGTAGCAGGCCTCCACCAACTCACGAAGCATCTGCTCGAAGTCGTGGCGCGCGCCGGCGACGTTGCCGGCTCGGATCTCGTGCGCACGGAAGTTGATCGGAGGCTCGCCAGCTGCCAGAACCAGCCCACCCTCCGACACAGGACCCCCTCCTCCGACGCCTTCGCCGACAGCATTCCAAGACGGACAGCGCAACGCAATCATGGGATTACGGGATGACACCTACGGCCCGCCGATTCAGCTCTTCTTCGCTCACCAACCGACCAAAGCGGGAGACAGGAGTAGACGACAAGGCCCTACATGCACCTAAGACGCTGATCTAGGCGAGCCTCCGCCGGGCTGCCGGCTGGCGTGGTCGGGCTCGTCCGGCGGAGGCTCCGTCCACGGTCCTCGCCAATGGGCAACCGCGAGCTGGAGGACGGGATCCCCGGATGCCATCACCGTCCGCCGAGGAGCCGCGGAGCAGATGGCCGACCGATCGCATCCGTCCGGCTGTTTCACACCGCCCCACATCGCGACTGAGCAGGCTAGACGCCACACCCGCAAATTTTCGGCAAGCGATCACAGCAGTACCGCCTTGCGACCACTAATTGATCTTCAGAGGCAGGAAACCGCAGGTCAGCAGCCTGCGGTTGAACGATGCGTGCTGTTTAGGAAACCGATGCTCTATCCCCTGAGCTACGGGTGCGCGAGTGTAGCCACCGGGTATCGGGGTGGCCGCACCTGCAGCAACCCGAATCATCCAATCTGTGAGGCCCGTGGTGCATCGCCTCAGCTCCGGCTGCCGTCCGTCTTGATGCCGTTGACGAACGCGCCCCAGGCGGCCAGCTCGAAGCTCAGCATCCCGGCAGCCGGAGCTTTGGAGTCGCGTACGTCGACCTGAACGCCCCGGTCGCGCACCTCGACGCACTGGCCGTTATTGCCCGAACGGCTCGACTTACGCCAGGCGTTACGCTCCATGCTTGCTCAGCTCCTTGATGAACTTTGCGGACTCGGCCGGCGACCGTGCCAGCGTCTTCAGATTGTCGTACGCGGCCGAGAGTCGCGCCAGGTCGCGGCTCGATTCGAGGAACAGCTCGCCGGCCAAGGTCTCGATATAACCCAGCGGCGGCTCATCTTGCTCGAAGGCGAGCAGGGCAAAGCCGCTGGTGATTGCCAGGTGAGCGCCGGCCTCGAACCGAAGGACCTGGATCGTGACGTTGGGCATTTGGCTCAGCGTGGCCAGGTGGTCGAGTTGCTCGCGCAGGATTTCCGGGCCGCCGACCTCTGTCCGCACGGCCGCCTCGGAGAGGATGGCGTGCATCCGTAGCGGCGTCGGCTGCCGGTGTAGCACCTCTTGCCGTGTCATCCGGGCGGCGACTCGTTGATTGATGGTGTCCGTATCGGACTCGCGCCCGATGGTGTTGACTTCGCGGGCGTAGCGCTCGGTTTGCAACAGTCCCGGCACCAGCATCGGCTCGAAGTTCTTGAGCTCGACGGCCTCGCTCTCGTAGGCGATGTATGTCGCGTAACGGCCACCGAGGCGCTGCCACCATCCGTCCTCGCGCAGATCGCGTGCCTGTTGCAGCAGCGACGTGGCGGGCTCCTCGTTGAGGCTGACGCCGTACGTGACCAACAGCTCCATGACATCGCCGGCGCGGGGTTTGATTTCGCCCGATTCGATCCGGCTGATCCGAGACGACGAGCAGCGGACGAGCTTCGCTGTCTCCTCGCCGGTCAGGCCCTTGGTCTCGCGGAGTTTGCGTAGCTCTCGGCCGAGCCGCCGAGAGCGCGGTGTCGCTGGCGTGAATCGAGGCATGTCGTGATTCTGCACCAGATTCATCCGCTCGCGTGCATCGCATCGCGTGCGGACACAGGTATTGATCATAGGCACCTGCTTGCTTTGCATCACATGATGCGCAAGTCTGGTATCGGGCACCACCGATGGGATCCCCAGCCAGAGAGGTGGGAAGTACTCCGTGATTACCGAGGTCGTAGGGGTCGTGTTTGGTGGTCTGGTGCCGGGCTTCCTGCTCGGGCTGCTGGCGTTTCGGGTGAAGTCCCGGTGGTGTCCACGGTGCGGGGAGTCCACCGAGGCCATGCGGCCGGCGGAGCGGGAGTGGTGACCGGGCCGGGCCGGCGGCACCGTAACGACCTGCCGATCGGGCGGCGGGTGGCCGAGTTGCGGGTACGCCGGGGCATGACGCAGCAGGTCTTCGCCGACCGGGTCGGCAAGTCGAAGAGTTGGGTGGACAAGGTCGAGCGAGGTGTCCGTAACCTCGACCGGCTCTCGGCGATCGAGGCGGTCGCCCGCGCCCTGGGCGTCGCCCCGAGCGTCCTGCTTCGCGGAAAGACGCGGCCGGAACCGGCCACCGACGTCGGCGGCGCCGTGGAGCGGGTGCGGGAGGCGTTGGCTCGCCACGACGTTCACGGCTCCGGCAGCGACGGCCCGCAGACGCCGTCGTCGGTGCGGGACCTTGACCACCAAATGGGGTACGCGTGGACGGCGTACCGGAACGGCCACCATCTCCAGGTGCTGCGGATGCTGCCCGACCTGCTCGGCGACAGCCGCCGGGTTTGCCACGCGCAGGCGGCGGAGGCGTCCGCCGCCGACCTGCTGGTACGAGTGCACCGGCTCGCCGCCCAGATGCTCGTCAAGCTCGGTGAGTCCAACCTGGCCTGGCTGGCGGCCGACCGGGCGATGACCGCCGCCGCTGGTGACCCACGCCGGGTCGGCCTCGCGGCGATCTCCCTCGCCCAGGCACTCCGGGCCCTGCGGCGGGGCCGGCTGGCGATGACCGCCGCCCTCGCCGCCGTACACCAGCTCGACCCGGCACCGTCGCACGAACGCCCGCCGGAGGAGGTGACTCTGACCGGGACGCTGCTGATCGAAGCGGCTCTCGCGGCGGCCGCCTGCGGAGATGCCGCCGCGGCCGACCTCACCGCACGAGCGGCCCACCTGGCCTCGATGTACGGCGATCAGCACCATCGTGACGACGACGGCATCGGGTTCGGCCCCACGGCCGTGGAACTCGCCCGCGCCATAACCGCCTTGAGTATCGGCGACCACCATCGGGCCATCGCCATTCACCGGTGCGCTACCAGCGCCGAGCTCTGGCAGCGGCTCCCCGCCGAGCACCGGGCCGCTCACCTAATCGACATCACCCGTGCCCACCTCGACCTCGGCGATGCCCGCGCCGCCGGCCGCGCCCTGGTCACCGCCGACGGGATCGCTCCCGCGGAGGTGCGCATCCGCCCCGCAGCGCGTGCCGCGCTGACCGCCGTCCTGCATGCCGGCCCCACCCCGGCCGATGTGGCCCGCTTGGCCGCCACTGTCGGACTGACCCAGCAGTGACCGCACCGCAGGCCGCACGCTTCCACGGTGGTCGAGTCAAGCAACGCCGTCCCCGAGCGCAGACTCGACGCGCCGTCGCAGTCGTTCCGCGCGCGTATCCGGGAAGTTACTCAACAGCGTGACCGCTTCGCGCCACCACCGGTGTGCCTCCTCGGCGCGCCCGACGTCGATCAACGCCGTTGCCAGGTGGTCCAGCGTCAGGGCGAGCTGCCAGTCGTCCCCGAGCTGCCGGTGAACCGCCGCCGCCCGCAGGTGGAAGGCGATCGCCTGCTCCGGCTGCCCCAGCTCCCGGTAGGCCTCACCGGCCCCGTCCAGTGCCATCGCCTCCCGGCTGCGGTCACCCAACTGGCGCTGGATCGTGGCCGCCCGGTGCGTCGCCTCCAGCGCCTCGGCGGACCGACCGGCGGCACGCTGCACGCGCGCATATTCGACCAGCCAGTGCGCCAACCACACCGGGCTGCCGTGTTCGGCGATGGCCAGTGCCCGCTCGATCGCAGCCAGGGCGTCCTCGGTGCGTCCGAGTTCGCGCAGCGTCATGCTGAGGAAGAAGAGCGAGTTGCCCTCCTGCCCCCGGTCGTCGATGTCCCGCTGCACTCCAAGCGCCTGATTCAGCAGCATCACGGCGTCGGCAAGGTCACCCAGTTCGTAGCGGGTCTCCGCAAGGTTGCTCAGCAGCAGGGCCTGCCAGCGTTGGTCCTGACGGCGGGTGAAGATGTCGAGGCTCCCGCCGAAGTGCGTGAGGGCGTCGGTGAGGCGGCGGTGGCGCAGCGCAAGCAGTCCCAGCGCGTTGATGGACACTGCCGTGCCGTTCTCGTCGCCGATCTCCCGCCGGATTGCCAGCGCAGCCTGGTGGCGCTCCGCCGCCTCCGTGAGCTCGCGGGCCTGGAAGTGGGCCTTACCGAGGCTTTCCAGCGCCTCCGCCTCAGCGCCTCGGTCGCCCAACGATCGCGCAGCGGACAAACCGATCCGCGCGGTGGCGAACCATGCGTCGAAGGCGTTGCGGTGCATGAATACGCTGCGCAGCAGGACAGCCAGGTGCCAAGCAATCCGCGGCAGCGCTGCCTCGAACGCGGCGTGGGTGGCGGCGACGAGGTTGTCCTGCTCGGCGGTGAACCAGGCGTCAGCCTCTTCGGCGGTGGCGAAGCTCAGCGGCGTGACCTCGGTCGGTGGTGCCAACGGCATCGTCCGGCTGAACGGGAGTGTGCGGGTCAGCGCGGCGTCCGCCGTGTGCAGGTACCAGGTGAGTATGCGACGCAGCGCCGCCTGGCGATCCTCGCCGCTCTCAAGGTGCTTGACCTGGTCCACCGCGTACGCGCGTAACAGGTCGTGCAGTTGGTAGCGGCCGGGCGCGCTCTGTTCCAGCAGGTGCGCACCGACGAGCGCGTCGAGCGGCGGCCGAACCTGCGACACCGGCCAGCCGGCGAGCGCGGCGGCAGCCGGGGCGCCGAGGTCCGGGCCGGTATGCAAGCCGAGCAGGCGGAACAGCCGGGCCGCCGATGTGTTCAGGGCCCGATAGGACCAGGCGAAGACGGACCGAACGGCGTCGGCCTCCTCACCGTCCTCCCCGGTCAGCGCGCCCCACAGGGCCGACTCGTCACGCAGGTCCTGGATCAACTCGGACAGCGGCATGAACGGCCGGCTCGCCGCCCGTTCGGCGGCGATTCGCAGGGCCAGTGGCAGCCTGGCGCACAACCGTGCCAGTTCGGCGAGCTCGACCGCGTCATCGCCGCTGCGATACTCGACGGTCACGTCGTGCAGCAGCGTCACCGCGTCCTCCTCGGCCAACATGCGCAGGGTCAGCCGCCGGCCGCCGTCGCGGCTCACCAGTCCCGACAGCATGCTTCGGCTGGTGACGATCACCAGGCAGCTGCTGGTGCCCGGCAGCAGTGGACGCACCTGCCGGACCGTGGCGGCGTTATCCAGGACCACCAGGACCCGCCGGTCAGCCAGCCGGGAGCGGTACAACGTCTCGCGGTCCTCGAGATCAGCGGGAATCGCGGATGCGGGGACGCCCAGCGCCCGCAGGAATCGGTCGAGCACCTGCTCCGGTTGACTGGGTTGGCCCGGGTCGTAGCCACGGAGGTTCGCGTAGAGCTGGCCATCCGGGAACCGGTGCCGCACGGCGTGCGCCCAGCGCAGCGCGAGAGCGGTCTTGCCGACGCCGGCGGTGCCGGTGACGACGACGAGGTTGGCGTCAGCGGCCTCATCGCCCAGAAGCCGGTCCAACGCTCGCAGCTCCTCGACCCGGTTGACAAAGCCGCGTACATCACCGGGGAGCTGACGGGGAGGCGGGTCGGCGAGGGAGGGGTCGCCGGAATAGAAGTGCACCCCGCCGTACACGTCGCGCGCCTGCACCAGGTCGGCGGGACCGGACAGCTCCGACCGGTTGACGTGCTCCGGTCGTCCTTGCTCCGCCGCGCCGTTAGCCGCCATCTGTCAGTCCGGGTGGGGATGCTCCAGTGGTGCCACCGCTCGGGCGAAGAACTCGTCTAGCGGCTCGCCGGTGTCGTAGAGCGACTCGATGAACTCTTGGCACCGCATCACCACGTCCGGGTTCCTCCAGCGCCGCGCCGCCTCGAGTACGCCGTCGGCGTCGTAGACCGCCTCGTACATGATGTCCGTGCCGAGGGTGTAGATCTCCGGCAGCGGACCATCCACTTCCGCGGCGACGACCTGATCCGGCGTCACCACTCGGGTCAGCCCCCCGTACTCGTGGCGTTGCCGCAACACGTGCAGCTCCCACTGCAGGTAGGGCGTCAGTGGCTCCTGCACCACCCGCACCCGGCGGGTAGCGAACCCGCTGTCGGCGATGCGCCGATAGTAGTCTGCGAACTCGGAACGTCTCGCGTCGAGAATTCGCAGCGACTCCTCCCATCGACCGGCGGCGAACGCCTGCCAGCCCGCATCCTGCGGCTCCTTGAACGTCTGTTGCCGTTCCAGTTTCCAGAAGCCCGGCGGGACGGTCTTCCAGAACCGTTGTCCGAAGTCGGCCCAGTAGTCCTCCAGGGCCAGCAGCTCGCCGGGGTCTCCGCCCAGGAGTTCACGCATCAGGGATGTCCACCTTCGCCGCGATCATGGTCGATCGGGGAATGATGATAAGCCGCTCACCGGGGTCGACGGAGACTCCTTCGGGCAGCCGGTCCTCGTAGGTCTCGGTGAGATCCTGCCCGATCACCGCGACGTCGCCGTTGCTCAGCTCCCAGATGTCGGGACAGCTGCCGTCACCCGAGGTATTGCCCAATTCGTGCGACGACTTGCCCCAACGGCGATTGAGCTCGGCGGACGGGTCCGCCTCCCACCGGTGCGCACTCATGCCGACCTCCCTGGGTCCGTCACGATTTGAGCACGGATAGTAACATCGAGAGAGCTGGATTACAGTCATGCGTGCCGGCTCCGGCCCGGATGGTGATCCTTCGGGGGTGAAGGGTGTGGATGACCCGCTGATGCTCGCGGCGGCGACGACGCTGGTCGCCTGGACGACCACCGAACTCGCCCAGGGAGCCCGGTCGGCCGTGTCCGGGCTGACCGAGTTCCTCCGGCACCGATTCCGTCACGAGCAGGCAGCCGAGCAGACTGTGGAGGTCGCTCTACGTCACCCGACTGCGGACACGGTTCAGCACCTCGCCGCACTCCTCGAACAGGAGACGCTCCGTGATCCCGCGTTCGATGCCGAATTCCTCGCACGCTTCGCGAAGGTCCAGGCGATCGTCGCGGCCAACCAGGGCGATGTGACCAACACCGTCTCCGGCGACGTCAGCGGATCGGTGGCGCAGGCGCGTGATGTCCACGGCGGCATCTCCTTCGGCGGACACAGCGGCGCCTGATCAGCCGCTGTCCACTGGTGACCCGCGGCCCGCAAGCACCGCCTGCGCGCCGGCCCCAACCCGGCCGACGTGACCCGGCTGGCCGCCCACGTCGGCCCAACTCGGCAGTTGACCCACCGGAGGCACTGCCGGCGGCACCATTTGGCGCGCCGAGAATCGATGCGAGTTCGAGAGGATTCCTGCGGCGTCTGCGTCGATCTAAGGCCTTGCCCGCTATAGACCGACTTCGTTCCCAGCACTGGTAGCGCAGCTTGCCGACGCCCAGCTCGGACTCGACCCGCTGTAATTGGACGGCGCAGGCCTGGACCCCTCCTTCAATAAGGCGGGTGCGACGAGCACCCCCGCACCGACAAGCACCGCGATCAAATTGAAGGCCAAGGGGCGTAAGCGGTAGCGGGCCGCTAACCTCGCCTACTACGCGTTCACTGCCGCGGGGCAGACCGGCGGGCGGTTTTCCGCCTGAGCCCGGCCCGGACGCTGAACCAGCTGTTGCACGCGCGGCAGTGCGCCCACAGGTGGTAGGGCGCACTGCCGGCGACGATCTACCGGTTGCCGCCCTGGTCGTGTGGGACGGTGACGGTGACGGTGCAGCCGACCGGCCGTCCGATCTCGTCGTGGCCGGTGTACGTGAGGTGGTACACCCGGTCCCCCGCGTTGCCGGCTCGTTCGGCCCGTAGCTTGCCACTCGTGTCCGGCGTGCCGATGGCGAATCCGCTGACGTCCGAGGAGTCACCCCCGGTCACGCTGGTCAGGGTGAACGCGTTCGGGCCGAGCACCCCGTCGTGCAGGTCCACGGTGACATTGACGTCGACCAGCTCGTGGTTCGGCGGCCACAGGACCGGTCGGTCCACGGCACAGTCCAGCTGCCGTACCGGCAACGGGTTTGCCAGGGAGGCCGTGGCGTGTCCGATGGTCGCGGTGAGCCGGCTGCCGGCTTCGTAGTACATGTGCGCGGTCTGCCCGTCGAAGTAGAACGTCGGCGCGGCCGAGCGGCCGAGGTCGGGCGCGGCGGACATCGAGTCGTGCACGATGCCGAGGTGGATCTCCTGGTCGAAGTCCTGCCCGACGTCCACCGCGTGCATGTTGCCGTCGGCGGCGTGGAAGATCACCAGGTTGCGGTCGTTCCAGCGCAGGAAGAACGGTCCCGAGGCGTTCGGGCCTTCGATGCCCTGCGGGGTCACGATCGGTTCGGGCTGCATGCTCCAGGTTCGCGCGTCGTTGGAGACCGCCCAGCGGATCCGCCGGGACACGGGCCCCGTCGGTCCGGGCGCCCCCGCCGTGGGATTGTCCATGAAGAGCATCAGGTACCGGGTGCCCAGGCGGGGCACGGACTGCTCGAACACCCGGGCGTAGGAGGTCTCGCCACCGGTCGTGTCGTTCCGGCTGACCGCGGTCCCGCCGTAGCTGAAGTGGATGCCGTCGTCGGAGGTCGCGTACCGGGTGATGGAGTTCTCGCCGTGGAAGTAGAGGAAGAGCTTGCCCTCGCCCTCGATCCACACCGCGTGCGGCGAGGAGACGTGGCTGACCGTGGAGTAGTGCGGCAGCCAGGTGTTGCTGATCAGGGGGTTGGCGACGTATTCGGTCCACGGGCCGTTGATCGAGTCGGAGTACGCGAGGGCGATCCCGCCGGGACGCTCGTGCGGCGCGTAGTACAGGTAGTAGGTGCCGAGCGGGTTGGGGAAGTAGTCGGCGGCCCGGATGACGCTGGGGAAGATGAACTCGTTGGTCGGGTTGAAGGCGAGCGTGCCCTTGTCGAACGCGGTGCCCTGGTAGGTGAACTGGGGGAAGTCGAGCTCGGGTTCGGCGGCTGCTGGCCCGGCGCCGGCCACGGCGGCAACGAGCAGGCCGGCACTGGCGGCCGCCAGGACAGCGCGTCGGGACGGGGCGGATGGTCTCGTCATGCGGCTTCCTCTTCGGTCGGTCGGTTCGCGGCAGGAGCAGCGCGGAGTAACGCTCAGTAAGAACGCAGGGGACACCGATCGGCGGTCACCCCTTGGCGCCGCCGAGCTAATACGTATTAGCATTGATGTTTCTCGAATGTTGCGCGTTCGGCGGCGCTTCTGTCAAGAGGCGGTTCGACGACCCGCCGATCCACCCGGGCGCGGACCAGACCGCTGGGGACCCGACCGCTAATGCGCATTAGTCCAGGGAGTTCATCGCGCCGAAATCTTGCGGCCGCCCCTTGACATGCACCTGTCGGCCCGCCAAGCTCCTTCCCAACACGAGGGCTAATACGCATTAGCCGCACCGGAAGGACCCGACGTGACCACTCCCCCCAGACGTGTCACCCAACGTGACATCGCGCGGATGGCCGGTGTCAGTCAGGCGACGGTGTCGCTGGTGCTCAACAACCGGACCGACGCCGAGGTCCGCATCGCCCCGGAGACCCGGGACCGGGTGTTGCGGGTCATCGCCGAGACCGGGTACGCCGCCGACCCCGTGGCCCGCCGCCTCGCCTCGCGGTTCAACCGGATCATCGGCGTCTTCACCTACGAGCCCGCCTTCCCCAGCGGCAGCCGGGACTTCTTCCACCCGTTCCTGCTCGGTATCGAGGAGTACGCCGAGCGGTTCGGCTGCGACCTGCTGCTGTTCACCAGCGCGCCGGTGGTGGACGGCCGGCGACGCATCTTCCACCAGGACAACCGGCTGCGTCTGGCCGACGGGTGCATCCTGCTCGGGCGCGAGATCGACGGCGCGGAGCTGCACCGGCTCAACCGTGACGGATATCCGTACGTCGCCGTCGGGCGCCGCGACGACGCCGGCGGTCCGGTCCCCTACGTCGGCGCAGACTACGCCTCGGCGGTGGCCCAACTCGTCGAGGTGGCGCTGCGGCGCGGCCACCGCCGCCTGATGTACCTGAACATGGGCACCAACGCGGAATCCTCCGAGGACCGTCGCCGTGGGTTCCGCGCCGCCGCGACGACCGCAGAGGCCGCCGGGGAGATGTCAGCGCTGGCCGGGGAAGCCGACAGGACCGTCGACACCCTGCTGGCCGACGGAACCAGCGTCGTCTTCGTGGAGGACTTCGCCACGGCGGTCGCGCTGGAGTCGGCCGCCCGTCGGCGCGGCCTGGCCGTGCCCGGCGACCTGTCGATCGTGACCCTCGGCGACCCGACGGTCCCGGTCCCCACCGACATCGCGTTCACCGGGTTCCGCATCCCCCGCGAGGAGATGGGCCGACAGTCGGTCGAGGTGTTGACGGGCGTCATCGATGGCAGCGCGGCAGGCCTCCAGCAGCGACTTCTCGCCTGCGAACTCGTCGAGGGCAACACCCTCGGCACCCCTGATCCGGTGGTCGACCGGCGCTAAGCGGTCGGCCGCGCAACTGGAAGGAAGCACGTGGTACTCATGCGTACGGACGTCCTCGTCGTCGGGGGCGGACTGGGCGGCGTCGCCGCGGCGCTCGCCGCGGCCCGGTCCGGCCGGTCCGTCATCCTGACCGAGGAGTTCGACTGGCTCGGCGGGCAACTCACCAGCCAGGCCGTCCCGCCGGACGAACACTCCTGGATCGAGCAGTTCGGCGCCACCGCCAGCTATCGGGCGCTGCGCAACGGCATCCGCGACTACTACCGTCGCCACTACCCGTTGACCGAACGGTCCCGGGCCTGGACGGACCTCAACCCCGGTGCGGGTTGGGTGAGCCGGCTCTGCCACGAGCCGCGGGTGGCCGTTGCCGTCCTCGAACAGATGCTCGCCCCGTACCTCGGTTCCGGCCGGCTGCGGGTGCTGCAGCCGTACCGGCCGGTCGCCGCGGAGACCGACGGGGACCGGGTGACCGGCGTGACGCTGGCGCACCGCGACCGGGACGAGCGGATCGACGTGGTCGCGCCGTACGTCCTGGACGCCACCGAGACCGGCGAGTTGCTGCCGCTGACGGGCACCGAGTACGTCACCGGGTTCGAGTCGCAGGCGCAGACCGGGGAGCCGAGCGCCCCGGCCGAGGCCCAGCCGATGAACATGCAGGCGGTGTCCGTCTGCTTCGCCCTCGACCACGTCGACGGCGACCACACCATCGACCGCCCCGCGGGGTACGACTTCTGGCGCGACTACAAGCCCGACTTCTGGGGTGACCGGCTGCTGTCCTGGAAGTCACCGCACCCGCGCACGCTGGAGATCGTCGAGCGCAGCTTCACCCCCAACCCGGACGACGATCCGCTGAGCGTCAACGCCGATCAACGCGTCAATCCCGGTGACGGCAACCTGTGGACGTTCCGGCGGATCGCCGCGCGGCGCAACTTCACCGACGGCGCGTACGGCAGCGACATCACGCTGGTCAACTGGCCAATGATCGACTACTTCGAAGGTCCGGTCATCGACGTGCCGAACGCGTCGTGGCACCTGTCCAAGGCCCGCGAGCTGTCGTACTCGGTGCTCTACTGGCTGCAGACCGAGGCGCCCCGGCCGGACGGCGGCACCGGCTTCCCCGGCCTACGACTGCGCGGCGACGTGACCGGCAGCTCGGACGGCCTGGCCCAGGCCCCGTACATCCGCGAGTCCCGCCGGATCCAGGCCGAGTACACCGTGGCCGAGCAGGACCTGTCCCTGGCGGTGCGGGGCGAGCACGGCGCGGTCAGCTACCCGGACGCGGTGGGCGTGGGCATGTACCGGATCGACCTGCACCCGTCGACCGGCGGCGACAACTACATCGACGTCGGCTCCTGCCCGTTCGAGATCCCCCTCGGCGCGCTGATCCCACGGCGGATGGAGAACCTGCTGCCAGCCGGCAAGAACATCGGCACCACCCACGTCACCAACGGCAGCTACCGGCTGCACCCGGTCGAGTGGAACGTCGGCGAGGTCGCCGGTCTGCTCGCCGACTTCTGTCTGGCGCGGGGCGAGTCCCCGCGTGCGGTCCGCAACACCCCCCGTCTGCTGGCCGACTTCCAGGACCGCCTCACCGCGGCCGGCGTGGAACAGCGCTGGCCGCGGATCGCGGGCTACTGAACACACACCCCCGGTGAGGAGAACATTGTGAGAGCAGGAAAGGCCCTGCGCGGCGTCGCCGTGGCACTGGCCGGCGCGCTCGCCCTGACCGCCTGCGGCGGCGGTGGCGAGGCCGCCGACAGCGGCCCGGCGAAGCTGCGGATGACCGTCTGGTCGGCCAACGAGGCGCACCTCAAGCTGTTCAACGAGATCGCCGACGAGTACCGCAAGAGCCACCCCGACGTGGCGGAGATCAAGTTCGATCCGCTGCCGTTCGACACCTACACCACGACCCTGACCACCCAGATCGCGGGCGGGAACGCGCCCGACCTCGCGTGGGTGTTCGAGAACTCCGCCCCGGACTTCGTCGCCTCGGGCGCGCTGCTGCCCCTCGACGACACGCTCAAGAAGGCCGAGGGTTACCAGTACGAGGACATCTCCCCCGCCACCCTCAAGCTCTGGCAGAACGACGGGAAGCTGTTCGCGTACCCCTTCTCCACCTCGCCGTTCGGGGTCTTCGTCAACACCGACATGCTCAAGAAGGCCGGGCAGAAGACCCCGGCCGAGCTGATCGCGGCCGGTCAGTGGACCTGGGACAACGCCCTGGCCACCGCTGCGGCGACGGCGGCGAGTTCCGGCAAGGCCGGCCTGGTCATTCGGGATTTCGACTACAAGGGCTGGGACAACCTGTCCACCTTCTGGACCGGGTGGGGAGCCCAGGCATGGAGCGAGGACGGCAAGACCTGCGGCTTCAACAGCCCGGAGATGGTCGAGGCGATGACCGCCCTGCACAAGGCCACCTTCACCCAGAAGGCGCTGCCCGGCCCGGGCACGACCGCCGACTTCTTCGCCGGTGACTCGGCCATGACGATCACCCAGATCTCTCGCGCCTCGCTGCTGAAGGACGGCGGCTTCGGGTGGGACCTGGTGCCGCTGCCGGCCGGGCCGAAGGGGGACTACGCGGTGGTCGGCCAGGCTGGCCTCGGGGTGATGAAGAAGAGCCCGCACGCCAAGCAGGCGGCAGACTTCCTGGCCTTCTTCACCAACCCCACGAACTCGGCCAAGCTCGCCCAGTTCTTCCCGGCGCCCCGACAGTCGCAGCTGACCGCCGAGACGCTCGCCAAGACGAACCCGAAGCTCAAGCCGGAGCAGCTGCAGAAGGTCGTCATCGACGGCATCACCAACGGCGTGGTCAAGCCCAACCACTCCGGGCAGGCCGAGCTGAGCCAACAGGTCCGTGCCGGCCTCGACCCGCTGTGGCAGCCGAACGCGGACGTCAAGGCCGTGCTCGACGGCGTCTGCGCCAAGATCCAGCCTCTGCTGGCGAAGTAGGGCAACGATCATGACCCAGACGGACACCAGGGTGGGCTCGGCTTCGGCCGGGCCCGCCCCGGGCCCGGCCCGGCCGTTCTGGACCAGCCGACGCCGGGACCAGCTCACCGGTTTTGTGTTCATCGCCCCGCAACTGCTCGGCAGCGTCGTCTTCGTGATCCTGCCGCTGATCCTCGTGTTCTGGTACAGCCTGCACGAGTGGAACGTCCTCGCCGGGACCTTCGACTTCGTCGGCACCGAGAACTACCAGGGCCTCGCCGACGACCCCAATCTCGGCGCGGTGCTGCGCGCCACCGGGCTGTTCTCGATCGGCCTGGTGGTGTTCAACCTCGGCCTGGCCCTGCTGCTGGCCGTCCTGCTCAACCAGAGGCTGCGGGGCACGATCGTGTTCCGCACACTGTTCTTCTCCCCCGTGGTGGTCTCGCTGGTGGCCTGGACCATCGTCTGGGGCTTCCTGCTTCAGGACAACGGCGGGATCAACGGGTTGCTCGACACCATTGGCGTGGACGGGCCGAACTGGCTGCGCGGCGAGGGCACCGCGATGGTGTCCGTGATCGTCGTGCAGGTATTCAAGAACGTCGGCCTGAACATGGTGCTGTTCCTGGCCGCCCTGCAGGGCGTGCCGGCCGATCTGTACGAGGCCGCGGAGGTGGACGGGGCGAGCCGGATGCGCCAGTTCTGGCGGATCACCGTACCGCTGATCAGCCCGACGATCCTGCTGACCTCGATCATCACCGTGGTCGGGTCGCTGCAGGTCTTCGCGCAGATCGCGGTGCTCACCCAGGGCGGACCCGGCACCTCGACGACGGTGCTCGTCTACTACCTGTACCAGCAGGCCTTCCAATTCCATCACTTCGGCTACGGCGCCACGCTGTCGATCCTGCTGTTCGTCATCGTGCTCGCCCTCACCGTGCTGCAGTGGCAGATGCGCAAGAGGTGGGTCTTCCATGAATCGTGACCTGTCCCGGCGGACCAAGCTGGTGCTCTACGGGGTGCTGCTGGTCCTGGCGATCCCGTTCGTCTTCCCGACCTGGTGGATGGTCACCTCGTCGCTGAAGCCGGTGTCGGACATCTTCGCCTTCCCGCCCAAGCTGCTGCCGACCAACCCGCAGATCGACGCCTACCAGCGGGTGTTCGAGTTGCAGCCGTTCGGGCAGCAGTACCTGAACAGCCTCTACATCGCGCTGGTCGTCACGGTCGGCACCATGGCCGTGGCGGCGCTGGCCGGGTACGCCTTCGCGCGCATCCGGTTCCGGGGCCAGAACGTGTTGTTCCTGGTCGTCCTCGCGGGCCTGCTCATTCCCAGCGAGGTGACGATCGTGCCGCTGTTCCAGATGTTCTTCAAACTCGGCCTGGTCAACACCCACTGGCCGCTGATCCTGGTGCCGATTTTCGGTGCGCCGAGCGTCCTGGCGACGTTCATCATGCGGCAGTTCTTCATCAGCCTCCCCGGTGAGCTGGAGGAGGCGGCCCGGGTCGACGGGTTGGGACGCTTCGCCACCTTCTGGCGGATCGCCCTGCCGCTGTCGCGGCCGGCACTGGGCGCGGTGGCGATCTTCACCTTCCTGCACAGCTGGAACCTCTATCTGGAACCGATCGTGTTCCTCTCCTCTCCGGAGAAGTTCACCCTGCCCCAGGCGCTCACCCAGTTCGTCGACGCCTACGGCGGTCCCATGTGGGACGTCCAGATGGCCGCGGCGTCGATGACCGCGCTGCCGGTCCTGGTGGTTTTCGTCATCGCGCAGAAGCAGTTCGTCGAGGGGCTCGCGCACACCGGTCTCAAGGGATGACGGCACCGGTTGTCGGAATTGACATCGGCGGCACCAAGACGGCGGCCGCGCTGGTCGACCGGGTCGGGCAGGTGCTGGAGCGCCGCGAGGTGCCCACGCCTGCCCGGTCCGGGCCCGGGGCCGTGCTGGACGCCGCCGCCCGGCTGGCCACCGACCTGCTCGGCGCGGCCGCCGAGCCGGTGGGGGTGGGCACGGCCGGCACGGTCGACCCCGCAACCGGCGGCATCCGGTACGCCACCGACAGCCTGCCCGGCTGGGCTGGCACTCCGGTCGCCGACGCGTTGGCCGCCCGGCTGGGTCGACCCGTGCGGGTCACCAATGACGTGAACGCCGCCGCGCTGGGCGAATGCTGGGCCGGCGCGGGACGGGACCGAGCCCATGTGCTGCTGGTGGCCGTCGGCACCGGGCTGGGCGGGGCGGTCGTCCGCAACGGCCGCGTCGAGGCCGGTGCCCGCGGCGCCGCCGGCGAGGTCGGGCATCTGCCGGCCCCGGGTGCCGAGCGGCTGCGGTGCGGGTGCGGCCGGTACGGGCACCTGGAGGCGATCGCCTCCGGCAGCGGGCTGGCCGCCGCGTACTCCATCGAGACCGGTACCCGCATCACCGGGCGGAACGTGGCGGACCGCGCCGCGGCCGGGGACAGGGTCGCCCAACGGGTCGTGGAGCGGGCCGGAACGGCTCTCGGCGCGGCCCTGGCGGGGTTGGCGGCCCTGCTCGATCCGGAAGCGGTCCTGGTGACCGGCGGGGCGGCCGGCGCCCTGCTGCCCGCCGCGTCGGTCGCCTACTCGGCCGAGGTGCCCGCGGGCTGGGCCGACGTTCCGCTGCTGCCCGCCACGCTGGGCGCGGACGCCGTCGTGGTCGGCGCCGCCCGACTGGCCATCGACAGACCCGACATCGGAAGGACCAACGGGTGAACGTGCTCGACGATCTGGCCGGCGGGCTGGTGGTGTCCTGCCAACCGCTGCCCGACGACCCTGACGACCCGATGCGCGATCCGTACGTCCAGGCCCGGGTGGCGGCCGCGGTGGTACGCGGCGGCGCGGTGGGGGTCCGGATCAACGGCCCGGACGACGTCAGAGCGGTGCGCCCCGTCGTCGACGTTCCGGTGATCGGGCTGTACAAGCACGGCACCGAGGACGTGTTCATCACCCCGACCGCGGCCCACGCGCTCGAGGTGGCGCTGGCCGGGGCGGACATCGTCGCGATCGACGCCACCGACCGCCCCCGACCGGACGGACGCCCCTTCGCCGAAACGGTCCGCCTGCTCCGCCAACGGACCGACGCGCTGATCCTGGCCGACGTCTCCACCACGGCCGAGGGCGTCGCCGCCGTCGAGGCCGGCGCGGACGCCGTCGCCACCACACTGTCCGGCTACACCCCGGCCAGTCCACCGACTGAAGGGCCCGACCTCGGGCTCGTGGAACGACTCGTCGCACAACTGTCCGTGCCGGTGATCGCCGAAGGGCGGTACCGCACCACGGAACAAATCGGCCGGGCCTTCGAGGCGGGTGCGCACGCGGTGGTGATGGGCAACGCCGTCACCTCACCACTGTGGATCACCCGCCGGCTCGTACCGGCCACCCCCCGCGCGGCGAGCGCCCCGACACAGAGGGAGTGAACATGAGAAGACGTACCCTCCTGGCCACCGGCATGGCCGGGCTGACCACCTTGGCCGTCGGCCGACCCGCATTCGCCGGGCCCACCAACCGGCGGCTGACCGTGGCACTGGTCCCGTTGGACGACCGGCCGGTCAACACCTACGCCCCGCAAATGACCGCGGCGAGCGCCGGCGCCCAGGTGCAACTGCCGCCGCGGGATCTGCTGGGCCGCTTCTTCACCCCCGGCGACGGAGCCGCCATCGCCCGCTGGCTCGGCTCCACCGACGCGGTCGACGGGTACGTGATCTCAGTCAGCATGCTCGCCTACGGCGGCCTGATCGCCTCCCGCACCGCCGCCCCGACCCTGGCGGCCGCCCTGGAGAACCTGGCGGCGATCCGAAACCTGCGCGCGACCCGGCCGGATGCGGTGATCGAGGTGCACGACACCATCCAGCGCCTCGCCATCACCAGCACGGGCACCGAACTGGACACGTACCGCGACCTGCTGGTCACCTGGGCGAAGCTCTACGACCAGGTGGTGAACCTCGGGCAGGAGGAGCTGCGGGCCCAGCTCGACGCCACCCGGGCGCGGATCCCCGACCAGGTCGTCGAGGACTATCTCGCCGCGCGGGCCCGCAACCACCAGGTCAACCGGCTGATGGTGGAGTGGGTCGCCGTCGGCACCATCAGCCACCTTGTGCTCTCCGAGGACGACACCGCGCCGATCGGCCTGGCCCGAGCCGAGCGGGTGGAGTTGGAGGCGCTCGTCGCCCAACTCGGCGTCGGCGACCGAGTGGAAATCTTCCCCGGCGCCGACGAGGTCGACGCGTTGCTGGTCGCGCGGGTGATCGCGGCCCGTACGGCGCCCACCTACCGCGTGGACTACGCCGGCGTCTCCGGCGAGGACTGGACCGCCCAACTGGAGGGCATCCCGTTCGCGGAGAACATCCGCCGGCACGTGGCCGCCGTGGGAGGACGGGTCGTCAGCGGCGACGCGGACATCGTGCTCGCCGTGAACACCCCCTCATCGGCACCCGGGCAGCGGGCCGCCGACCTGGACACCTTCGTCGGGCGGATCGGCAAGCTGCTGGCTGCCGGCACCCCGGTCATCGTGGTGGACCCGCTCATCGTGAACAAGGCGGACCACGACCTGGTCGCGCGGATGGAGAACCGCCTCGATCTCGCGGCGCTGCTGTCGTACTCGGGATGGAACACCGGCGGCAACGCACTCGGCCTGGCGCTCAGCCACGGCACCGCCCGGTGGGCGTACCTCCGCTCCTCCGGCAGCGGGTTCGGCGTGCCCGACCTGCGCGGGCCCGGCCAGGCGCACGCCGAGTACCTGCTCTACCGGTTCGTCAAGGACGACCCGTGGAAGAACATCGTGCAGGTCGAGGCGTACGCGCACGCGCGGGCGCAGGGCTGGGACCCGCTCGCGCTCACCCCCGAGCAGAAGAGCTACTTCGACGGCTGGGTGAGCGACCGGCTGGTGCCGCTGACCGAGCGGTACTTCGCCGACCACTTCGCCGGGCACCGCATCGTGCTGGGCCAGCGAGGCGCGAAGACGTTCACGGCGACCCTGGCTCGCTTCGAGTCGGCGCGTGTCGAGCTGCCGTGGGACCGTCTCTTCGAGGTGATCCTCGAGCCTCGGTTGCAACTGTCCTGACAAGCCCGCAACGAGCACCAGGCGCTGCACACCGGCGACCGCGTCGAGGAGCGCGGCCAACCGCTCTTCCGTGAGCATCGATGAATTACCCAGCACGACCGAGGGGCCGTCTCGAATTTCCGAGATGGCCCCTCACCTGTGTCGGGACGGCCGGATTCGAACCGACGACCGCTTGTTATCAACAGTAACCGGACCAAGCTTGTCATTGCTTGCCGTAAGTGGTCGCTGAGCTGCGGAGACACCGCCATGCGCTCATCGCCCCTTGTCACCCTTCGTCAACGATTGGGCGGGGTTTTCGGGGGGTAAACGGGGGTCCCAAACAGAACCCCGCCAGGTCCGATCGCCCCCGCTGGCCCTGCCACCGTGTTGCGCCCGCCTTACGGCATGCGTGCTGACTGCCGCCGGGCGGTCGCCCTTCAGGAGGCGGGAGGGAGCCGCGCCGCGATCGGCCAGGAGCTGAGAGTGGGCTCCGAATCGGCGAAGGCTCCCCTGCGGGACGGAAAGTTCTACGCAGCCCCGGCTCCGATCCGGAACATAGAGATCGCCCTCGGGGCGGGCGGTCGCCATCAAGCTGAGGGATCGGTTCGGCTGAGACGCCGCATATGTGGGCCTGCCATACCGAGGTCGACACTGGCCAGCGTGTCGGGGCCAGCAGGGGCAAGACTGCTGCGGCGGCACCCGGTCAGTGACTTGCTCTCAAGCTGCACCACGCCGACACCAACCACGACCTCATCGACGAAGTGATCAAATACCAGGCCGACCGAGGCAACTTCGCCCAGCAGCCCGAACACCTCCAACGGGCCAGCGACGGCGACCAGCCCTCGCCGCCCGCCAAGCGTCCCCGCAGCAGCCGCGACCGCGCACCGAAGCAGTAAGCCAGCCGGACCAAGGCCCTCGACCAAGATCCGACTGGCTCAAAACTGCTCTACAGGATCAAGACGGCCCGGCTACGCCGGGCCGCGCGCACGCGCTATGGCCTACGGCCCCGCGCGCACGCCCACCGACACCAGGCCGGCCACCACCGAGGGCTGACCGAGTCGGCGCCGAGGCCGTGACGATCGCTCAACCACGGGGCCAACGATGTGGTTCCGGCGATCGACGCCGCACCGCTACGCGGCACGCCACCGCAACTCCGGCCCCAGCATGCGCCAGCGCCAAGAAACGAGGCGCACCACCCCTACAGTAGCCATCAATCCATGCGCATGTGGCGCACATGTTTGACGGCAACCCTGACGGCAACGCGGACCAACCGCCAACGACCCGTAGGACCGACCGACACGCTCCGCATACACGGAAGTCTCGCGCCGCAGCCACGCACCATACATTACTGGGGACAGCCCGCCGACGTTTCACTTCGAGCGAAGGGCATAGGTCTCGATGTCATCCAGGGCGTCCCGAGCAATCCCTCCGAACGCGGAACTTTGCATCAAGTCGTGTAATACAGGCAGCACAGTCTGCCGACTAACTTCCCGGTGTATACGAGCGAGGTGCCCCAGGCACGTGATTGCCAGTGATCGCACCTGCATTTCGATGCCATCGTCTGCAATCACACCTAACAAGATACTTTCAACCCAAGCACGATCCGGGTCATGGTAGGTGAGGGACAGTAAAGCATCAGTCGCCTCCGCGAGACCACTGCCATGAACGGCGGCGAGCATCGCTGCACGCCAGGCGGGGTCAGGTTGCGCTGGATCCATCAACGGATGTTCCCCTTACGATCGACAAGCCCGCCTCGGCGCAACGCGTTCTGCATGTCGACATGCAGATCGCCCCACGGTCTGACATGGCCGTGCCAAATGTTGTTTACCCCGCCGGCGCCGTCACACCCGCATGCTGCTTCGCGTGTCCGGTCGAGTACGACGATCTCACCGCTATCCCTATCAACGCCGACGCGCCTGGGCGACGTACCCTTTACCTGGACCGAATTCCCTAAAGCAGCCTGACCATTTGTCGGCTCAGCACTGTTCATTCCGCGCGAAGTGCTGCGAGCGGCCGCCCCGTGCTTTCCCCCAGCCTCGTAAATGTCTCCGCCGCAGTTGTGTACCAACACCGGAGTGTTGCCGGCTACCACATAGTACGTGTGAAGGTCAGCGACAGTGAGATCATGCATCGCTCGGTTGCCGGTAAAGTTGCGAACGTTCGCGACGGTCACCACTCCATCAGTGGTGTACAGTCGCTCGGCGGCTTGCAGTGCCTCCGCGTCTACCCAGTCTCCACGGGTCTTGCTCCAGAAGGGGTGGTGCTGCGTCGTGTGGAGGGTAGTGAACTTGCCGTCCTCGCTCGCGAGAGTCAGATCGGTAAGGTCGCTGTCCTGATTCCTATGAAGGTCGGTGACCGGCTTCTCGGTGGTCTCGCCTGATTCCGGATCAGTGGCGAGAACCAGGTCTCCGACATTCAATTCACCAATTGCGCGATCACTTCCGTCGGCGAGGAGGACCGCCGTCGCAGGTGCAAAGCTATGGCATCCGCCCTTGAGGCCACCCCGCACCGTCGCCGCGACCGCTATTGCCGATATGCCCGATTCTGTATAACTGGCGGCCGCGGCTTCATAGTCACCATCGGCAACGTAGCCCCATGTGTCTATCCAGCCCTTGTAGATTCCCACAATGCCCAGCGGCACACCGATAACGGAAGAGACGTAGTTCGAGACGTATCGCTTTCCGGCGTCGGCGAGCGCATCCGTGATCGACATTTCGCCTTCTATTACGGCGTTGCCATCGTTGTAGACCAAGGCCCACGAATCTACTATCCGCTCACCGGTCGCAACTACTGGGTCCACCACTGCCCGCTTAGCGCCGGAAATGAACCCGCTGCCAATCTTTCCCCAGAAACTCTTCGACCCCGTCGACTTGGTCGGCGTTGTGGGCTTCGTGGGCGCTGTCGGCTTCGTGGGCGCCTGCGCGGGTGCAGGGGCGGGCGGCACGTATTTGCCGCCGCCATCGTTGATAATCATCAGCCCGTCTGGGTCGCTAGCCGACACTGGCGTGTTGTTGGCGTACGCGTAGCCGTTCCATTGCTGAGGATCGGCCGTATTCATTAGGGGGTCGACGCTGATGAAGCGTCCGATGGAGGGGTCGTATTCTCGGGCACCGAGGTGGGTAAGCCCGGTGGAGTCCTGCGTCCCGCCCACGAACCCCTTGTCCATGACACTCGGCCAGGTGTTCGGCGTGGTTCCGCGTTCTGCGCCGAAGGGGAAACTCCGACGGCGGGTAGCGGTGAGGTTGTTGTTGCTGATGGTGACTTCGGCGGTGCCGTGGTGGTCGTTGACGATCCAGTCGAGGCTGCCGGCGGACGTGCGGACCGCGATGGGCCCCGCCTCGCCGGGCCCCGCCTCGCCGGTGTAGTAGCGGGTGCCGGTGGCGTTGCCACTGGTGGGTTTGCGGATTTCGGTGCCGCCGCCGGGGAGGTAGAGGGTGGTGCCGGTGGGGTCGCGGCGGATGAGTCGATTGCCGTCGGCGTCGTAGATGTAGCTGGTGGTGCCGGTGCTGTCTGTCGAGGTGTCGAGTTTTCCTTCGTGGTTCCAGCTGAGTTGTTGAGGCCCGTTGGGCCCGGGTCGGGTCTTGGTGTTGCCGTCCCGGTAGTACGTGAAGCTTTCGGTCTTGGGGCTTGCACCGGTAGTGGCGATGGCGGAAAGGGCGTGTGGTTGTGACCCGGCGGCGCCTCCCTGGTTGGGGTAGGTGTAGGTGCGGGTGGTCGGTGTGCTGGCCTGGATGGTTTCTTGATATCGGTTGTCGGTGCCGGGGTGGTAGCTGTAGGAGTGCCAGTAGGGTGCGGGGCCGCCGAGTTTGGTGATGCTGCGTTGCGTGGTGCTGCAGTCGTCGGTGGTCGGTGTCCACGCGTTGGTCAGACGTCGTAGATAGTCATAGTCGTAGCACTGGGTGTCGGTGCTACCGCCGGCCGGCGCGTCGTTGATCTTGGTGATGTTCCCGCTGTCGTCATAGCCGTAGGTGAAATTGAAGACCTCCGGCTTCAGTTCGGGAGTGCTGTTGGCGTTGGTGATGCGGCCCGTGTTTTCGTCAATGGTGTTGACGGTCCAGGTGCGCTTGCCGAACTCGCCGGTGACCTGTTGGGTGAGTTGGCCGAGCTTGTTGTACAGGACCTCGTAGAGGTAGATCTGACTGGACGAGAGCATGCCGTTGAGCAGGCCGACCTCGTTGTACGTGTAGGTCAGCTTCTCTTTGGCAAGGCCCGCTGCCGCTGGCTGTTCGGACGTGGCGATCTGTCCGTTCGCCCGGTAAGTCGTGGCGGAGCTGTAGGTGCAGGGGGTCAGCGTGCCGGACGCGCAGAGCCCTCCTTCGGTCGCCGGGATGGTGACCTTGCTGGTGATTGGTCGGCCATAGGTGTCGTATTCGGCGACTTCGTTGACATAAACGTTGGATGAGCCGGCCGGCTCGTAACGCTTCGAGGCGGCCGGTTTCCCGATTCCGTAGGGCAGGGTGTCGTAGGTCCACTCCGCGCGTAGGGCTCCGGTGGCGGAGCCTTCGTGGAGGCTGGTCTTGCGGCCGAGGGCGTCGTAGGTGGTGGCGAGCACCTTCTGCTCGGCGTCTTTGCTGGTGGTGAGCTGGCCCGCGGCGTCGTAGGTGTAGGTGGTGGTGCCGCGGTCGGGGTCGTCGTCCTGGATTTTGCGGCCACGCTGGTCGTAGAGGTAGCGCCAGGTGTTGCCGGCGGGGTCGGTGAGGGAGGCGAGTTCACCGCGGTCGGTGTAGGAGTACTGGGACGCGTCGAAGGTGGCGGGAGTTTCGCTGCCGACCTGCGTGCGGTCTTTGTATTGGCGCAGGGAGGTGGTTCTCCCGCGGGCATCGGTGATGGTGGTGGTCGGGGTGCCACCCTTCGGCGGGACGGTGCTGGTCTTCTCGCCGTTGTAGATGGTGGTGGTGCGCCACTTCTCGTTGGTGGTCTCGTCGACGCCAACCTTGAAGATGGCATCGGTGAGGCGACCTGCGCCGTCGTAGATGTTTTGGGTGATGGCGGGTACCGCGGGTGTGCCGGCGCCCGTGTATAGGGTGGTGTTGGGCGCGGTGTTGGTCTTGTCGTAGTAGGGGCCGGCGCTCCAGTCGAGCAGGCCCCGGGAGTCGTAAACGGTGTCGGTTAGAGTGCGGCCACCGGCCGGTGCCTGGGTCTGGACCTGGCGGGCGCGCATAAGTCCGTCGTAGAGGGTGATCGAGGTGGCGAATGTGTTCGTGCCGACCGGCATCAAGGTTTTAGTGGTGACAGCTGTCGATGCGGTGTTGCGCACGAGGTAGGTGTATTCGGTGCTGGGCCCGTTGAGGTAGCTCGATTTGGGCCTGCCGGGCAGCCAGACCTTGGTCAGGCGTCCGAGTCCGTCGTAGCCGAAGTCGGTGCGGATGCCATTGGCATCCACCACGGTGGCGGGCAGCTGCCACGCGGTGGCGTAGGTGGTCGTGGCGGACTGCTTCATGGGGTTGGTGGTGGTGGTCGCGGTGACTGGGCCGCCGCTGGCGGGAGCGTAGGAGGTGGTGGAGGTCCGTTGGAGCGCGTCGGTGCTTTCGATAACGCGGCCGATGGGGTCGTACTTGTTGCTGCTGATCGTGATCCAGGTGGGGGTGGCGCCGGTCCAGGAGTCGATCTCCTCGACCTTGGCGATAGTGCCTTTGATGGGGAGGTAGGTGTCCCAGTTGTTGGTGTCGGCGTCGTACGTGGTGCGCGCCGACGACAACATGTCGCCGGGAAGGGACGGGCTGGCGGAGCAGTTCACCCCGACCGCTTCAGTTTTCTTGGGCAGGTCGAGCATCCAGGTGACGGGGTTGCGCGCGTACCAGGTGCGGGTGCAGACGTCATCGTCCGGGGTTGACTCGTCACCGAGGTCGTCGACTGCTGTTGGGAGGTTGTCGGGGTTGACGGTGGTGACGGTTTTGGTCCACCGGGTGCTGCCGTTGGACAGCTTCGTGCGGTTGCGGACGGTGTTGGTGGAGGTCATCCACGCCTTGAGTGGTCCGGACGTGGCGGTGGGTCCTTGCAGACCGGGGGTGGTGATGGTTCCCGAGATCCAGGTTCCGCCGGCTCCGAGCAGGGTGGTTTGCTCGCGAGTCATTCCGGAGTAGGCGTCGTGGTCTTCGACCTTGACGCCTTGAGAGTCGGTGATCCAGACGTCGCGGGTGCCGGTCGGTTGCTTGTCGCCGTCCATGCCGCGGAAGTACAGGTACTCCGTGGCAGATTGGACTCCGGATTCCAGGCCGCTACGGACCCGGACCTTGCCGTAGCCGCGGAACTCGTCCCAGGTGCGCTTTTCCTCGTCAACGAGTTCTGAATCGTCGTAGTGCCAGGCGGGTGCGTCGAGGTAGTCGTAGTTGGTCTGCTCGTGGGTGAATCCGCCGGTGTTGTCGTACACGTCGATGCGATCGACCCGGTACTTGTGGAACCAGTCGAGGGTGGGTTCCTCACCCTTGGGGCCGTAGTACTGCGGAAAGCAGCGTTTGGTGTTGGCGTGCACCTCCGGCAGAGTGCTGCGGGTGCATTCGGTGGGCGAGTAGCCGACGCTGATCTGCGCACCGGACTCGGTGGTGATCGTGTTGATCCGGTACCGGAACAGGTTCGACCGGCCGTCGGCAATCGCGTCGACACGGTTAGCAAGGGCCTCGCTGCCCGGGTCGAACACGATCTCGGGATCGCTGACCTCGAGCTTTGGGTCGCTCACGCCAGAGCCGCCGGCGGTGGTGGCCTTGCCGGTGCGGGTGATGCCGGCCAGCCACATCGGCTTGCCCTCGTTCTCACCGGACTGCAGGTAAGTATGCCGCAGCGTCCACCAGGCAACGTCCTGGTAGCCGGAGCCGGAGCCGGAATAGACCTGCGATCGGATGCGCGACAGTCGCTTGGAGGTCCAGAAAGTCGGGGATAGCTGCTCTGTGCAGGGAGCGGCCGTGCAGTACTGGTCCCAAGGGGTGTCGAGCCACGACGCCGTCACCGGGTCCGAGCCCGACCAGCAGTTACTCGTGCAGCGGTCGCTAGTGTCGAAGAGGACCTGCGCCGCAGGCAACGTGGCAGCGCCTGCATCGGTGCGGCTGCCGTACTCGATACGGGTCAGGTAGCCGCCACGATCGTAGGTGGTGCGCTTGTCCTTGTCGCCTTCCCGGCCGTAGGCGCCCTGCTCCTTGTTGTAGAAGTAGGTCATCGAGTTACCCTGCGGGTCGACGACCAGGTCGAGGTTCCACCGCCACGCCTGGGTGGTACGCGACGCCGCGAAACCGGCACTGCTGTACCCGGGCTCGTCGGGATGGTTGCCAAAGACCGGCAGCGTCCAGGTCGAGTTCGTCGCGGTCGTACCAGAGGATCCGCCCTCGCCGCGGTTACGGCCGAAGAAGTACTGCGTGCCGTTCGGCTTAATGACCTTCCAATACTCGCCGTCGGCATCTCCGTTGCCGAAGCTAGTGTCCGATAACAGCTCGATCTTCGATCCGTCGTCGGCCACCCCCTTCCAGGTGTTGCCGGCCGACTTGACCAGCTCCGTTGCCTGCCCGTTCAGGGAGATGGTGGCGTTGCCTTCTGGCTTGTACCAGCATTGGTCGCCGCCGTATACGCTGCTGTTGTTGGGTGTTCCGCCCCGCATCGTTTTCTTGTCGTCGGCGCAGGCCTTGAACTTCCGCTCGATGAAGCCGGGCCACATGTCCCAGCCGTCACCGATCCACGACCCCTGGGTGTTCGTGCCGGAGGACAGACCGTCGACTGCGCCGGAGGAATATGACAAACCCATCTCCGGCGCAGGGCCGCCCATCACGGGTGGGCTGTGGACGGGGTAGGACCAGGAGAAGGCACCGGTCTGCGCGGATACCTGCCAGGTACCTGCGGACGACAAGGTGGTAGCCGTGTAGTCGCCGTTTTCGCCGGACGGTGCGGCAGCCAGGGCGAGAGTGGTAGCTCCAGTGCCTGTCAGCGCGACGGTCGCTGACACCGTCTTGGCCTTGAGGTCATTACGTGCTTGCAGCGTCGTGCCGTCGCTGAGTCGGACGACACGGAGCCTCGAAGCCCAGTCCCCGCCGTACGCTCCCGCGAAGGCTGAGTAGTCAAACTGCACCTCGACGGCGCCGCTTTGGCGAAGGCCATCCGCGCGCTCGATCGAGGCCACAAGTCCGGACACCCCGGCTCGGGTGGTGGACGCGCGGTCGGCAACCTTCACCGTTACCCGCCCTACCGTTGCTGTGTCACGATGTGCAGCTTGACCTTCTGGCGCGCGCGGGGCGGTCAACGCCTTGACCTGGACCGGCATGGCGCCTGCTTGACGTCCACTATCAAGGGTGCGGGTGCCGGCGTCGGTCAAATCGACCGTGGTGGAGCCGGCCGCCGGCCAGGTCACCTTGGCCGGCTGCGCTTTCCGCCCTGTCCAGGACGGACGGACTGCGTGCTTCACCGGCTTGACCGCCACGCCAACGGTTTCCTGCGGCTTCGGCGGCTTCCACGGCGCGGCTGACGCCGCCTCCGCGGGCACCTGCGCGAAGGTCACCGCGAGAACAACGGCTAGTGCCGCGGCGACCCGGCCGCGCATCGGCAAGCGCCGGACAGGGGGTGCGGCATCAGAAGACATCACGGGACGTGCCCTTCCTGCGGCAGTTAAAGGCAGAAGCAGAAGACTGGGGAGTGTCGGCACAGTCCGCTAACTGATTAATGCGTGTGCATTGACGTCAATTGCTGGCCACACTCGTTGGGCGGCGTAGACATGGTCGAGGTCACCGATCCACCTCTGGGTATCCCCAAAGCCGCGGCCCAACGCCAATGCGCCAGCCGCAGACCAGCTAACGGTGACCGAAGCGGCGGCTTCCGCACCGCCCAAGGCAGCGGTGCCGTTGACATAAAGGCGGATCGTTCCGGCTGGCTTGTCGTAGACGCCGACAAGGCTGACCCACTCACCATCGCCAACCAGCTCGGTTGTGCAGGCGTTCGTCTCAGTTGCGGTAGCCGAGTCTGACCCAGTAAGGCCGAAGCACCAGGCCTCGTCGGATACGGAATCGCCGTCGACATCAAGGTCGTTGCGGTACCCGAGCCGGAACATGGCATTGGCGCTGCCGAACTGAGCGAGGGCAGTCCGGGAAGCGGACTTGTCAGTCAGCCGCACCCAGGCAGCTACGGTGAACCCGGCGGTGTGTGCGGTGTTCAGCACCGGCGACGCCGTGGTGAGATCACCCGTGCCGTCCAAGGACACAGCCCCATCGCTGGCCCACCCGGGGCTCAACCGCGTCACCCCCGCCGAACTGTGCTCGGCTGGGAAGGTCGCCGGGATCGACGGGGAGATTCCGGCCGGGTCTTGGTCGAATTTCCATGCCCAGGCGTCGTCGCTCGGCGTGACGAGGAACTGGTACACCCGCGGGTCGGAGGTAGCCCCGGCGGAGTTGCGCGACTGTACGGACAGGACGTTGACGCCGTCGCGGCTAGGGGTGATCGTGGCGGTGGTACTCGTGCCCGTTATCTCTTGAACGGACAGGTCATCCCAGTAGACCGCCTTGGTGGTCTGGCCCGTCGGAGAGCCGTTGTAGAGACGCACGAATGCCTCAGTGGCCCCGGCAGGTACAGACATGACCAGGGACAGCTGGTGCCATTCGTCTATCCGGAAGGCCTTAATGGAGGTGACCTCGACGTAGAGGGAGCCAACCTTGTAGGAGCTCATGATCCGCAGCCCGCGTGTGTTCCCAAATGTGCCGGTGGTGTTGAGGCCAGTGCTGGCCGGAACGTAGATCCAGCCGGTGATCGAGTACCGCTTGCCCGCCTGCATGCCCAGGCGTAGCCCACCGACGTCGCCGCCCACCGCGGCGAACGTGTCGCCCTGCGGGCCTGTGCTCGTGCCGCCGGACGCGAGCGGCGTCACCTTCAACGAGTCGCCGCTGGCGTGGCCCCGGGCGGTGTCCCGAGCGATCGTGGCGTTGAGGCCCACGAAGCCGGTCAGGTCGGTCACCTGCTGCTGGCTCGAGTTCAGCTTCTGACCCTGTGGAGCACCTGCCGGCAGCGTGACGGTGTCGGTGCTGTTGAGACTGTAGAGGTATTCCTGGACGTCGGTGCCGCCGTTGGGGGTAAAGGTGAAGGTTCCCGGTTGACCGGGCCCGCCGTTCCACGTACCCGAAGACTTCTCGGCGTAGGGCGTGCCCGTCACGGTCGGTAGCGACGGGTCCTGGGTGTTGACGGTAAAGGTGAACCATCCCGAGTAGCCGCCACAGGTGTAGGTGTCACAGGCCCGCGCGCGCCATTGGTAGGTGGCGTCGGGCAGAGCGCCACCGGCAGTGGGGACGACTCGCCACGGTCGCGCCGTACCGGAAGTGACCCCGGTAAGAGCAGTACCCGACTTGGCTTTCACTGTCGACCTGCTGTTGTCGAAGACCTCGTACTCCGCGCGTAACGTGCCGCCATCGGGGTCGGACACCAGCGCGGAAAGAGTGGGCTGGCCGGAGCGCACCACTGCCGGGGACACGCATGCCGAGTAGCAGGAGTCGACCGCGAGGGCGGTGGGCACGTTCGGGGTGCGGTTATAGATTAGGGTGACGTAGGGCCTGGCGGAGGGCGCGTCGAACGACTTGAACTTCTTCCACCCGGTATGGCTTGTCTCGCTGGAGGCCCGTAGTCCGACGTTGGCGGTGTTGTAGCCACCCGAAAAGCTGGTCTGGAAGGTCTTCTTGACCGACGCGGATACTCGTCCCCCTGCGCAGTTGGAGTTGTACCCCTTGGTGCCCGTCGACCTGCCGTCCAGCTCACGCCATACCGGCTGGCTGCCCCACCTGACAGCTGAGCCGACAGCGTCCACGCGCCACGTCTGCCACTCCGCTGCATCGCACTGCCAGGAGTAGTAATTCCACAGGGACAGCTCCGCAGACACGACGGTCGCGCCAGCGTAGGCGCTTAGTCCGTAGAAGGCGAGGAAGGAGCGGGCCAGGCAGCCGGAGCCGCAACCCTCGGCGGCGTCGTCGCTGTAGCCCAGGCGCAGCTCGTCGTCACCGGACTTGTCGGTATTCGCGATCGTGTTTTGAACGTAGGTGTCAAACGATGGGTTCAGGTTGATGGTGGGGTCGATCGTGACGGGGTACTGCAGGTGCGGATCCTGGTAGAACGCCTCGTCGGTGCTCAGCACCAGACTCGTACGGCCGCCGACAACGTCATTGGTGACCTCCACGTTGGCCCGGTGCAGAGGCTCGCCGCCGGCGGAGATCCGGGCGTCCCACATCTCCCCCTGCGAGACCGTCACCGACTCTTCCGCGGCAACCGCCCGGGCACCGGCTCGCATGGCGGAGCCGAGCGACCAGGGCATGGCCACCGTCGTCAACTGCGCTGCGGCCTGCGGGGACTTCACGAGGAAGGAGTAGTTAACGCCCGTCGGCCGCGCTTGAAGGACCAGGTCGACATCCGGCTTAACGTTCGGATACGTCGCGGTCGCGCCGTCCAGCCTCGGCTCGGGCAGCGCACCAACCCAACCCAGGGTGGTCCGCTTGGCGCCCTCTCCGAGGCTCACTAGGTCGTCGGCGTCAGCCGACCGGGAACCCGACAGCCACAAGCCGAACGGACCGGCCTTGGATCCGATTGAACCGTCGCTCTTGCGCTCCAGCGTCAGGTCCACCGGCACCCACGCCCCCGCAGGAGTCTGCACCCGCTCAGGTGACGCGTGGACCTCAGCCCGGAAGGTGCCGTCCGGCTGCGCCCACGTCATTGACGTCTGAGACGTCATTCCCGTTACCAGCACCGGCTTGCGTGACTTGTGCGCCAGCAACATCGCCGACGACTCATCCGCCGCCTCCAGCGGCCCGGCCGCCTGTGCCTGAACGGCAGGCGTCGCCGCCTGAGCAACACCGGCGGCTGACGGAACGACCACACCCGCCGCAGCGACCACCAGCAGCGCCAAGGCGGCTACTCGCCGTCGCCTCGCAACCTCTGCGCGCGACGTGAGACACGCACTGACCAACGCACCCATCGAGAGCCCCCGTGATCATCAACTGCAAACGAGCAGACGGTAGTGATCACGGGAATCCCATGTAAAGCACCGCTACAAATTGATACCACAAAACCGCCATTACGGTAGCAAGCGGACTCACAGCTCACAATCAGCTACCGCGGGGTGCTGGCCGACAACATTTCGTGCACTGCCTGCAAGGCTGGAACCACCAAATAGACAACTCGCGAGCGGAATAATTTACCTTCAGGGCTGAAAACGTTAACCTTGCCCCTGGTATTAAATCGCCTCGCACAAGCGCCGGGTCCTGCGCAACCAGGTCCGGCCTACCGACATCGATCGGCTGATCTTCACACCGCAGTTCTGGCGGTTGGTCGGTCACGGCGACCGAAGCGACCGGTTTTCCCTTGACCTACTCAGCGCCGAGTTCGCCGAACGAGGCGAGGTGTGGGAGCGGGCCTGGACGGTGCTCAAAGCCGAGATCGACCGGTGGTCACCGGATGCTTATCCCATCGTCGTAGGCACCAGCGTCTTCATCCACCATTCCGACAAGATCCGAGACATCGCGTACGCAGAGCTGCTTCGCGTCGGGTTCGAGGAAGTGCGCCTGGTGGTGCCCCGGGTGGTAGTCGACGAGCTGGACCGGCTCAAGGAGTCGGGCAACCAGCAGAGCCTGTGGCGTGCCGCGCATACCCTCGGCGTGCTGGACGAACTACTGCTCCGTCCACGGTCACGTGAAACGATCCGCGAGGCCGACAACTTCAGTGCGGTCGCCGACGCCGGCGGTATACCCCACGACAAGGTCACGTTGAAGTGCTGTTCGACGACGCGCACCACGTACGGCTCAAAAGACAACGACGACGAAATCATCGACCGGACGCTCGCGTTGCAGGCATACGCCAGGATGCCCGTCCGACTGCTGACTATGGACACCAGCATGGCCTTACGCGCCCGGATGCTCGACCTGCGAGTCCTCAAACCCACCAAGGACATCGGCGACGAGCCAGTCAAACCGGAGCTCAAGCCGACGATCCAGACCAAGGCGGCGCCGGCCCAGTAACCGCCGTCCGACGCGGCGATGATCCGCGGGGCAGTGATCACACGCGTGGCGTCGACGGCCGCAACCACCTGCACGACGAGACAGTACGTCAGCTGGTGTCCGATCACGTTGCCCGGCAAGAGCAGCTGCCCGAACCGGACCGGCTGAGTCACATCGCCACAGTGCTGCGCTACCCGACGCCCCAGCGGATGAAGTTGGACACCCGCGCAGGCCGCTCCACGGCCACGCCTCTGCGGTTGCGGCTACCGCCCGGCATTGCGATGAGAGCCCGTGCGATGTCGTTGCGGCTGCCAGGCCAATCGGTTCGGGCACACCGGGACTACCAGGCGAGGTTGCTCACTGACGCGGTCATAACCGCCATCGCCTTCGAGGAGCCATTCGACGACGACTACGTTCGGCGGTGATGATACGGGTACGTTCGGCCGCCGTCGGCAGCGTTTCCAGGCGACGGCGGATGGGCCGTGCGCGCAGGGTTCGGCGAGATTGAGCGCACCAAACGGCACGACGTACCTGCTTCCATCGAACGGTCGAGGAGGCCGACCGATCGGAGCTGATCGCAACGGTGGGCGAAACGCTACGCTCGCCGCCGCATGACTGACTTGCACGGGGGAACGTGATGGACAGACGGGTGTTGGTGCGGCTCGCGGTCGTAGCACTGATTGGGTGGCCCGGCCCTGGTGGGCCCAGCGACGCCCGCTGCGGCGGTGCCCGCGCCGGTCGTGGCCGGGCAGGTCACCGCGCAGGCGGTTGGCGACGAGCTGTACGTGAGCGGAACGTGGTGCCAGAGTGGTGGCGACGGCAGCGAGCAGCGGCCGTTCTGCACCATCTCGGCGGCGGCCGCGGTTGCCGGCCCGGGCCAGACGGTGCTGATCCAGCCGGGCGACTACCAGGAGCAGGTCCGATTTACCAGGTCCGGCACCGAAACGGCGCCGATCACCTTCCGCGCCGTCAACATGACGCGGCAGATGGCGCGGGTCGGCAACTACAACACCACCACCGTGACCGGCACGGTCCTCGATCTGACGGATGTGCACGACGTCACGGTGGAAGGCCTGGTCGTATTCGGGGCCGACGTCGCCGACGCGGTGACGGTGCGGGACTCCAAGCGGGTTCGCCTGGACAAATTGAGCGTGCACAGCGGAATCAACGGCCCTTCCGGGATACGAATCAGCGGCCAATCGGACCAGGTGATGCTCAGCCGGAATGTCATCAACGGCGGGAAGGGCCCGTCCGTGTCCGTTGCGCCCGGCATCACCGGCACGACCATCACCGCGAACGTGCTCGACAACTCCGGCTTGGTCGCGACGGACGCCGTCGGTCTGGTGATCACCGGCAACACGGTCTACGTCGACTGTCGGCGGGGCATCGAAGTGGCTGGGAGTTCCCCGGGCACGTCGATCCACAACAACATCGTGGTCACGGCCCGGCAGCGCAAGCCCTGCGTTACACCGGCGAACGCCGACGGCATTCGGGTGTCCGCCGGGTCCGTGCCCGGTACCAGCACTGACTACAACCTGATCGAACCGCTGAGCGGTGGGGCACCGTACAACTGGGCGGGCACCGTGTACTCGGACCTCGCCTCGTTCGTGGCGGCGACCGGGCACGCCACCCACGACCTCGCAGCCGATCCGAAGCTTCTCCCGACGAATTCCGGGGACCGTGACTATCTGTTCCTCGACGGCAGGTCGCCGGCTCGGGATTCCGCCGACGCCACCGCCACAGGTGTGTTGGACACCGACCTGCTCGACGCATCTTTCGCCGACGATCCGGGCGTGCCGAACACCGGCACCGGCAGCGGATACCGCGATCGGGGCGCGGTGGAGGGTTTGTCGCCGGTGACCCCCGATCCGGTACGTGTCGACCGGAAGGTGGGCGGCGGACCGTTCGACATCGTCGTGCGGGCCGGCTGGCATGCGACCTGGCCGGTCGAGCGGGAACGGGCCTGGTACGCCTACCACCTCGACGGCGAGCACTTCTGGAGGGTGACCGACTCCACCACCGCGGAGTTCACGCTGCGTCGGGCTGACGATGCCTGCGTCGAGGTGTTGATCAGCGCGTCCGATTTCCGGAGTCCCGCTGGGGGTGTGGACCGTGTGTGCACGCAGGTCGGCGCGCGCTACGTGCCGATCACCCCGACCCGACTGCTGGACACGCGGGCGCCGATCGGTGTGCCCGCCTCGCGGCCGGTGGCAGGCTTCGGAACGATCGAACTGCCCATCGGCATCATCGGCGGCGTCCGGGACACGGATATCAACGCGGTCGTGCTCAACGTGACGGTGACCCAGCCGACCTCCGCCGGGTTCATCAGTGTCTTTCCGGGTGGTGAGTGGAGCGACGCGTCAAGCGTGAACTTCGTGGCCGGGGAGACGGTGCCGAACCAGGTCACCGTCCCCGTCCGCAATGGTTCGGTGATGTTCTACAACGCCGGCTCGGGCACCGTCCATCTGGTCGCCGACCTGCAGGGCTTCTACGCCGCGGCCGGTTCCGGCTTCGCGTCGGCTCCACCAACGCGAGTTCTGGACACCCGGGACAGCGCAGGAGCGCCCATCTCGGCCAAGGGGACCCGGACCCTCGACCTTTCCGGCCGGGTGCCCGCCACCGCGACCGCGGCCGTGCTCTCCGTGGCGGTCACCGCGCCGACCACCAGCGGTGTGCTGACCGTCTATCCGTACGGATCGGCGGCGCCTGTCGCGTCCAGCCTCAACTTCGTCGCCGGGCAGACGATTCCCAACCTGGTCACCGTGCCGGTGGTGAACGGTCAGGTCAACATCTTCAACAACAGCTCCGGCACCACGCACGTGATCGCGGACCTGGCCGGTTGGTTCAGTCCGCAGGCCACCCAGACGTTCGTGCCGATGACGTCGAAGCGGATCGTGGACTCCCGGTCCAGCGTCGGGCTTCCCGGCCGTACCCCGGCTCCGCTCGCCGCCCGGGAGACAGTCCGGTTCGCGCCGTTCCGCAGCGAGGCGATCTGCAACCCGGCCTGCCCGGCCCCCACCGCCCTGCTGGGCAATGTGACTGTCACCGCGCCGACCACGCCGGGCGTGCTCACTCTCCACCCGGGCGGCGCGGCGCGACCCACCGCCTCGAACGTCAACTTCGTCACCGGTGAGACGGCGTCGAACGCCGCGGTGGTCGCCGTGGGCTCCGGCGTCGACCTCTTCCACAACAGCGGGGGTACGTCCCACGTCATCGTCGACCAGGCGGGCTACTTCATCGCCGCCGCGTCCTGACCCGGCGGCTGCTCACTCCGGCGACCGGGAAGGGTTCGTCCTACACACGTCGCGCCGTTGGGCGGCATGCCATGTAGATCGCCTCGCGATCGGCTTTCGAGTGCCGGCAGCTGCCCATGCTCGGTCGGGCCTTGGGGCGACCTCACGGACACGATCATCACCCTTCGTAGCCTGATCCGCCGGGCCTGGACCACCCACCGCTGGGACGAGCGTCCGAAGCGACGTCCTTGAGCCCCGCCCATCTGCCCGGCCTCTTACACGCAGACTGTTCCCGCTGGTCAGCAACCCTGTTGTGGTTTCAGGCGACGCGGGTCTCGTAAGTCTCGCGGTTGGCGAGCACATCGTCCATGTGCACCTCGGCCCAGGCCTTGAGGCCCCGCATCATCTCGTACAGCGACAGGCCGAGATCCGTCAGCTCGTAGGAGACCGTGACCGGCACGGTCGGCACCACGGTGCGGGACACCAGGCCGTCGCGCTCCAGGGAGCGCAGCGTCTGGGTGAGCATCTTCTGGCTGACGCCGGCCAGCAGGCGCTGCAACTCCGAGTAGCGCATCACCCGGGGCTCGCCGGCGCAGTCGGCGCCGGCCTCATGCGCGCTGTCGCTGCCGAGCCCGGCCAGGATCAGCGTGACCCACTTGTCGGAGATCCGGTCGAGCAGCTTGCGGCTGGGACAGGCCGCCACGAAGGCGTCGTACTCCACCTTGGCCTGTGCCCTTTGCTGGGCCGCCGTCATCGTCGCCATGGACCGTTCCTCTCACCTGCAGGTGCCCTACGAACTCGGAAGTGCCTACTTCCCGATTGGAAGCTACGCACCAATAGTGGTGAAAGGAGCCGTCAGGCACCATCCCCTGGCTCGACACGAAAGGCACACCATGAGAACCCCCTCCGCCTCGCTGCCCGGCGGCACCTGGAACCTGGGCGACCTGACAGTCACCCGGTTCGGCTACGGCGCCATGCAGCTCGCCGGCCCCTGGGTCATGGGGCCGCCCGCCGACCGCGACGGCGCACTCGCCGTCCTGAGCGAGGCCGTCGGCCTTGGCATCACCCACATCGACACCGCCGACGCCTACGGGCCGCACATCACCAACCAGCTGATCCGCGAAGCCCTGCACCCGTACCCCGACGCGCTGCACATCGTGACCAAGGTCGGCGCGACCCGGGACCAGGAGGGCGGCTGGCCCCCGGCGCGCAAGCCCGAAGAGCTGCGCAGGGCCGTCACCGGGAACCTGGAGAACCTCGGCCTCGACACGCTGGACGTGGTCAACCTCCGGCTCGGCGACGCCCAGGGCCCCGTGACCGGTTCGCTCGCTGAGGCGTTCGAAACACTCGTCGAACTCCAGCAGCAGGGAATGATTCGGCACCTCGGCGTGAGCAACGCGACGACGGCACAGATCGCAGAGGCACGCTCGATCGCGCCGATCGTGTGCGTCCAGAACATGTACAACCTCGCCCACCGCCAAGACGACGAGCTGCTCGACGAACTCGCCGAACAGGACATCGCCTACGTGCCCTTCTTCCCCCTCGGCGGCTTCAGCACGCTGCAATCCTCAGCGCTCACGGCCGTGGCCACCCGGCTGGACGCGGCGCCGATGTCGGTTGCCCTGACCTGGTTGTTGCAGCGATCGCCGAACATCCTGCTGATCCCCGGCACCTCGTCGGTGGCACACCTGCGCGAGAACGTCGCAGGCGCGGAACTCCAGCTCTCCCACGACGATCTCGCCGAGCTCGACAAAATCGGCCGCTAACCCCACAGCGGGCAGCAGCGCCGCGAATTGGTCCCACAATGGGTCGGTCAGCCATGCTGGAAGAACGGGCACGGGTCTCCCCAGTGATCACAGAGCGTCGCAACTCCTTGATCACGGAGACCGTGCTCCTCACTGCCCGAGTGTCCCACCCGCCTATCTGCGCGGCTCTAAACGCGGAACGTTGACGCGGTGGATCGCCATTTCATCGCAGGACTTACCCGCCGCTAGGCAGTGTCTTCAAAGGATCTTGGTGTCGGATGATGTAGCGCGTGGGTCGTCGCTACGAATTGTCTGACGTCGAGTGGGAAGCGCTGTCGAGGTATCTGCCGTCGGCGGTGACCGGTGGTCGGCCTCGGGTCGATGACCGGCGGGTGCTCAACGGGATCGTGATCTCGACACCGTCGTAACCAAGTCGCCGCTCACCCCGTGCGCCGCCGGCGACGTCGGCGGCGGCCCCGGCGACTGGCACCTGCTGCCGCCCGGGTTCGGCGAGGCCTTCACCCGCATGTTCGTGCTCCGGCCACTGCGCCGCACCGGCCGCGCGCTGTGCGAGTTCCTCAACTCCCCACATAACGCCGGGTACGACCACCGCCTCCACCCACTCACCGATCTGCCGGTGCCAGCCGAGATCCTCAACGACGAGACGTTCAGCGACCACCTTGAGGACCTCCGCCGGTCCCGCGCTGACCTCGCCCGGATCACCGCCGGCATCCTGCCCAACGTGTTCGAGGGCACCCGCGCCGACCTGGCCAAGACCCGGCGCGCGGTCAGCGTCTCGCTCGCCGAGGCGGCCCTCACCACGGAACTGCTGCAACCGCTGGAGGACCCGTTCTGGCGCGCCGAGTACGCGTACCCGTTCCCCATCGCCGCCCTGGCCCGCCACTATCGGATCGCCGCCTCACCCGCCCAGCGCAAGGAAGCGCTGCTCAGATTGGGTGAGTCGGTAGCCCGCACGATCGGGAATCTTGCTCTTGCCGTGCTGGTCGGCCGCAACGACAACCGGATGTCGGCCGAGCTGCGCCGCAAATTCGAGCGCAGCGCCACCTGGGGCACCCTGGAACTGGATGATCAAGGACCTGCGCACGCCCGGCCCTGTGCCCGAGCTTACCGAACTCGACAGCATCCTCGACGAGAACAGCACCCACACCCGGCTCACCCAAGCCCTCAAGTTCCGCAACGACTCCGGGCACTCCTTCGGCGTCCAGCCCGCCCACGAGCTGGAGGAGGAGATCGCCCAGATCGAGCCGGTCGTCCAGCTCACCCTCGAGTCCGCCAGCTGGCTCGCCCAACTTCAGTACGACCTGGTCGACCGCTGCGAGTACACCGGCGCCGGCTTTCGCCTGATCGGCCGGCGGCTGCGCGGCAGCCACCCCGACTGGGAGCCGTTCGAACGCCTGCTCTCCGGCCCGGTCACCCCGCACCGCGTCTACGTCAACGGCCCCTCCAACGCAGCGGCGATCGAACTGTGGCCGACCGCCGGCGCCGAACTGTGCCCGAAGTGCCGCCAGTGGGAGTTCTTCGCCATCAATGAGGTCCACCGGCACACCGCCACCCTGCGCAGCGGCCGCGACCACGAGATCGACCGCCAGCTGACCTGAACAGCGGCAGTCTGGGGTCGCACGGATCCGGTGCGCAAGCAGCGACAGAACGCTCGGCTGCCGCCGTTCCTCGACGTCGGCCACCCCCTGGGCGAACGCCGCATCCTGGCACTCGGCGAATCCCGGCGTCCCGCCACCCTCCCACCGGACGAAGACCGACGGCAGGCCGAGGGCGGCTGTGTGCAGCCGGAACTCAGCCTCCGTCAGTACACTCCGGCCCGAGATCCTGTTAACCCCTTACGACATCGCCTCTATGCGCGCGTCTAGGACAAGCTGGGAGCGTTGGATGCAACCCGATGAGGCCCTCGTGCGTTCCTGGCTGCACTCTGCTGTTGAGGACGCCTACGAGGGTGAACGCCAGCTATTTCAGGAGCGGGCCCACGAGCGGTCGGTCGTCTTCCACATCGCCCGGCGCCTGGCCACCCGCGTCGAGGCATGGGCGTGCGATGCAAACTCGGCGGGGTGGTCGGTGGACGTCGAGTACGACAGATGGCATCCCGGGGATGTCGAGTGGTTGAAGAAGCGGCTCCGCGGACTCGATGGGCATTCCGAGAATGACGTCTATCCCGACCTGATCCTTCACCGCCGATCGGGCTCATCGGCTGAACACAACCTGCTTGTGGTCGAGGTCAAAAAGGAGGGTGCGCGCGGTCGCGAACATGACTTGAAGAAACTACGCGGTTTTGTGGCACACCCATTCTCCTACCGGCTGGCCGCGTTTATCACGCTGTCCGCGGACGGTGGAGAGCCGCTGTGGCACTGGATAACGGACTGATCAGGCGAGTCGATGGAGTACTGGCCGCGTCTACCCAACTCCCGCGCTGGCCAATCAACCGGGGCGGTACCGCCTGCGATGAACATGCAAGACTCCCTGAGGCGCAACGGATTCGGGGAGGGGCGGCAGGTGGCTGACAACGCGCCGACACCGGTCCACCTGTCGAAGGTGCTCGACGGCCTTGCCGCGAACCCGGCGCTACCCGCCGGCTTGGTCCGCCGCTTGGTGCGCTACCGGCGCGGCTTCGGCACGTCGCCACGCGCGCCGACCTGACCCTGGACCTGATCGAGGGGATCCTCGCCTCGGGTCATCGCTGGCTGCTGCACTCGCTCGCACTCAACCCTCGGGTGCCGAACGCCATCCGGATGCGATTGGCCGCCCACGCCGACCCCGACGTCCGGGCTGCCCTGGATGTGGGTGCCCGTGACGCACCCCGCGAGTTGTACGAGCGACTCATCGACGATCCGGACACACGGGTGCGGGAGTACCTTGCCGAACGCGACGACGTACCGGCCGATCTGCTGGCCCGGCTCGCCGGCGATCCTGACCCGCAGGCCCGGGCCACGCTCGCACGGTGGTGGACGCCGGCACCCGAGGCGGTCCGGCGGGTCCTCCTCACCGACCCCGTCGACGAGGTTCGCGCAGCTGCATGCTCCACCTACTACGCCCGGTCGCCGCATCCTGTGCCGCCGCCCGACCTCGTGGCGGGACTGTTCGCCGACCCGGTTACCCGCGCCGCACCCGTACGCCACGCGCTCTTGACCTCGGAACTGGCCGCACGGCTGGCCGGTGACCCCGACTACCAGGTTCGCCGCTGGGTCGCCGAACACCCGCAGCTCCCCCCACCAGTACGGGACCGGCTCACCGACAATCCCAGCGCGCACGTACGCGTCGGAGTCTCCGGCCGCCGGGACACGCCCGAGCCGGCACGCCACTGTATCTATGAGGACATCCAGCAGGGCGAGCGCCCGCTGACCGACCTGCTCAACGCCGATCTAGACGACGATGCGCTGCTGCAAGTCGAAGACCACATGGCCGTCGCCGAGCTGCGGTACCTGCGGCTCGACTGGGTCACCGCCGACCCGCTGCCCTACGTGTCCTCGCCATACGTCTGTTTCCGTCGCTCTGCGGCACGGAGCCGGGCGCTGCCGGCCGACGCGGTCATCCGGCTACTCAACGACGACGACAGCGGCGTCCGTACGACCATGGCCACACACGCCCCACACCTGGTCGACCTGGCCACGGCCGAACGAATCGACCGTGAGTTCCAGCCGGACAAGAAAACGAACTGGCGACCGGCCGACGAGTTCACCTTCCCGCCACAGACCCTGCGCCGGCTGGCCACCGACCCGGATCCACGGATGCGATGCCTGGCACCCCGAGATCTGGACCTGCCCGCCGAGCTGGCCGAACCTCTGGCCACCGACCCCGACAGCTTGGTTCGCCACGCAGTCGCCGGGCATCCGAACCTACCGGTCCACATGCGTCGCGCCCTGCTCGCGGATCTGAACGATCAGGTAGCGCAGGCAACGGCCGCGGCACCGACACTGCCGGTATCCGAAATGGATCGGCTCCTCACCCTCGCAGGCGTCTAACCAGACAGCTCGGTGGACCGAGGTGATTTGAACTCACGAGAACCTCATGTCGAGCCTCGTTCAGGGCTTGTCATTACTTGTCAAAACCCCTTGTTACCGACCGCAGCCATCCCGACCTTGTCATTGACTGACAGAAGTAGGCGCTGAGCTGCCCAGAAACGCCTATCGATGATCGCTTCTTGTCACTGGTTCTCAACTACAGGCGGGGGTTTCGGGGGGTAAACGGGGACAGGCCGACAGACCGACGCCAGAATCCCGCGCACCCCGCAGCCGCCATGGGACCTACCGTCACCCAAGAGAACGACGTGCGCCTGCCCATCCCGGCCCGCCTACCGCAGGCACGGGGTTCGTATCGGTGGGGCGACACGAACGCTTGCCCCACCATTGCCGATCACCCTCCGCAGGATTCTGAGGCTCGCAAAGCTTTAGACGCCCCCGAGCCGCACCGACGACGACGCGGGCGTCACGTCCCCTGCGAATGGCTGTTCTTCGACCTCAACCCATGGTCGAACGTCCTCGGTCACCCTCGGCGGACATGGCACGATGGCCGTGTCCTGCGCCGCCGGTGGCCGGGCACGACACTGATGGAGTCGGATGTCAGAGCTGGCCGGCACACCGGTGCCAGGGTTGGCGAAACCGTGGACGCACGACCCGGTCACCGCCGGCCCGTATCGGCTGGTCGGCCGGCTGGGCGCGGGTGGGCAAGGGGTCGTCTATCTCGGTGAGGACGACGCCGGTGACCGGTCGCGGTCAAGATGGCCAACGTCGATCTGACTGATCCACGGGCGCGGTCGCAATGAGCGTCGACCGGGGCGGCCGGAGCATCCGGGGATGATCGCGCCGGCTGACCGCCGCCGGGACGACACATGATCGCCACGCTGACCGGCGTGGGGCCGTCCCGTGGTCTGCCGCAGCCACGCCAAGCGGTCTTCCAGCGCACGCTTCCGGCTCCCCCAGTCCAGGAGCACGGGGCTGCGCGCCAACCACCGCAGCTGAGGACGGGTCGGCGACGGGTACGTCCCCAGCGCGGTCGAGGCTACGTCCACAGCGCGGTCGAGGCCGGTTTCGCGTCGGGCGCAGCGGGCACTGCCCGCTCATGCCAATCAGCGCGGAACGCACCTGGACCACACCCTCGGGTTGATGCTCAACGGGCTACGCCTGGCTATCTGCGATGTGGCACCGCGAGGGCGGGTCCGCCGCCGGGTCGCTCAGACGCCGCCCAGCGATCCTAAGGAGAGATTCCGACGCCGATGTTCAGCCGGAAGTAGGCCGAATGCGGCGAGCCCCGGACGCCGAGGCTTCCCCAGTATCGCCAGCTCGATGTGGGAGGGTACGCTGCTCATCTGTGGCCGATGCCTGGGCGGTGTCGGCAGTCCGGCGTCATGAAGCGGCGCAGTTCGTGGGTTTCTCTCTGGGCCCTGCAGTGATCCGCATGCCCGGGCGCCCTCTGTCGCGTCTGTGACGTGCCCTCGTGAGAGACACCAGCCGTGACCGACACCGACCCCATGCTGCCTGTCGCCGCATTCGCGGAGTTGGGCCGGATCAAGTTCAATGAGACCGATTTCAGCGGTGTCCTGTTCCGGGTGGCCGCTGTGGCCACCCGGACCGTTCCGGGTGCAGACGAAGCTTCTGTCACGCTGGTCGGATCCGGTGGGGCGCACACCGCGGCGTTCACCGGCACCCTCGCCCTCACCCTCGACGAAGCGCAGTACACGCAGGGCGACGGGCCATGCCTCATGGCGGCAGCGGCCACCATGACCGTGCGCGTGCCGGACATGGCAGCGGAAAGTCGCTGGCCGACCTGGGCCGGTCAGGCCCGGACCGCCGGCGCTGGCAGTTCCCTGTCGATCGGCCTGCCCATGCACGAGTACGTCACGGGAGCGCTCAACATCTACGCCACCCGACCCGACGCCTTCGGTGACGAGTCGGTGACCCTCGCGGAGAACTTCGCCGACTACGCCGCCGTCGCCATGACCAATGCCCACCTGTACGACACCCAGGTCACCCTGGCGCAGCACATGCAGACCGCGATGAAGAGCCGCGCGGTGATCGAACAGGCCAAGGGCATCATCATGGGCGAGCGGCGCTGCACCGCCGACGAGGCCTTCGCGATCCTGGCGAAGATCTCCCAGAGCTCCAACCGCAAGCTGCGCGACGTCGCCACTGCCCTCGTCGCCCGCGCCGCATCGACCGGAAGCCATGAGCCGGCACCTCGTCAACGGTGATGCACCGACGCTGTCACAGCCAGCGATCCCTCTGCTCCCCCTGCTCTGCGGGGCGGCCCCGGACGGGATCTTCTTACCGACCAGGGCCTGGCCAGGACACTTGTCGCGAACCGCACCCCGGCCTCTCGCCAGGCTATGCCGCCAGAACCGTCCAGGCACCACCGGCAACGCGCCTGGCCGTATGAGGCGGCCGAGCCACCCCTCTCCGGCACCATGAGCGGCTAGGTAGGCGGCCAGCCAGAACGCTCGGGGTGCCGACAGGTAACCGAGTCCGGCCGACGACGCCCGCCGCGTCCGGCCTGCCACTCCAGCAGCAGCCATCCGATGCCGACCACCGACACTAGGGCCAAGCCACCCCATTCCAGTACGGGCAGCAGCCATACCTGCGCCGCCGTCGGCTCGACCAGCCAACCACTGGCGGTGGGCCGGTACGACTCACAGTCCCCTGGCCCGATATCGCGGAGCCCGGAGCATGGCCGAAACAGCCGTCAGCCGACCCAGCTGTAACGGCGTTCCGGCCGGCCGGCCGCCCCGTAGCGCAGAGTAACAGCCGCCCGGCCGGTAGTTGAGAAGTGCTCTAGGTAGCGCCGGGCGCTGACCCGGGAGATTCCCACCTGATTCGCGCATTCGGCTGCCGAGAGGCTGCCGGAGTTCTCCCGGAGTGCGCGTTCCACCAGCTCTGCGGTCTCGATGCTGAGACCCCGCGGCAGGGTGGGGGTGACGTGCGAGCCGCCTCGGGACAGCACCCGGTCGACGTCGGCCTGGTCGCTGACCACCGCCGCACGAAGCGAGTTTCGCCGCGCTGCGTACTGCTCCAGCCGGGTACGCAGCTCGTCGAACCCGAAGGGCTTGAGCAGATAGTTGACCGCGCCGTAGCGGACAGCCCGGCGGACCGTCTCGGCCTCCCGGGCGGCGCTGATCACCAGGATGTCGCAGTCGTGCCGGGCGGCACGCAGCCTGGTCACCACGTCGAGGCCAAACATGTCCGGCAGGTAGAGGTCGAGAAGCACCAGGTCGGGCCCGAACTCGTCGACCGCGGCGACGGCCTGTTCGCCGGTGCCTGCGGTGCCGACGACCCGGAACCCGTCGAGCCGCTCGACGAACCCCCGGTGAATCCGGGCCACCATGAAGTCATCGTCGACGACCAGGACGCCGATCAACGAACTCCCTCCAGCATGGTGGCCACCGACATCCGTGCGGTGAACATCGCGCCCTCCTCGGTATTCGTCACCGCGATCTCCCCGCCGCGCCGGTTGCAGACCAGCCGAGTGAGCGCCAGCCCAATGCCGCGCTCGCCGCCCTGCGCCGCCTTCGTGGTGAAGCCCTGGGTGAAGACTTCCTGGGCCAGCTCCGGGGCGATCCCCGGTCCCGAGTCCCGCACGATGATCTCCACGGACGAGGCGTCCTGGCGCAGCTCAACCTCCACCCAGGCCGGGCCATCCGCCGCACCGGTGCCGCCGCCGGCCGGGCCGGAGTCCCGGCCGGCGGCGACGGCATCCACGGCGTTGTCGACCAGGTTGCCCAGCACCGTGGCGACGTCCGCGGTGACCTCCGGCTCCATCCGGTCCAGGCTCGTCCGTTCGGAGACCCGCAGCTCCACCCGACGCTCGGCGGCCACCGCAGACTTCGCCATCAACAGCGCGGCGATCGCGGTGTCGTGGATCCGCCTGGTCACCGTCAGGTCGAGCGACGCCCGGTGCCGGCTCAGCGCGTCCACGTACCGGACCACCTCGTCGTGTTCGCCGATCTGGATCAGCCCGGAGATGGTGTGCAGCTGATTGGCGAACTCGTGAGTCTGCGCGCGGAGCAGCTCCGCGGTGCTGCGAAATGACCCGATCTCCCGTTCCAGCCGGGCCAGCTCGGTGCGGTCCCGCAGCGTGGTCACCGAACCGAGCCGGCGACCGTCCTTGTTGACCGTCATCCGGTTCATGACCAGCACTCGGCCGGCACGGACGACAACCTTGTCACGGGCCTCCGGACCCTCGCCGGCGCCGGCCAGCACGTCCCGCAGCCGGCCGGAGATGCGCAGGTCGGCGAGGCTGAGCCCGAGGCAGTGCTCGGGCAGGTCGAGCAGCCGGCGCCCGACGGCGTTCACCAGGGTGACCCGCAGTTGCGGGTCCAGCGCGATGACGCCTTCGGCGATGCCGTGCAGCAGCGCCTCCCGGTGCTCGGCCAGCCCGGCAATCTCCCGCGGCTCCAGGCCCAGGGTCTGCCGCTTGATCCGCCGGGCCAGCAGCCAGGACCCAACCACCCCAAGAGCGCTGGCGATGCCGAGATAGGTGAGGAGGTACGAGGAGGCGCCGACCATACGCTGCGACCACGTCGGCGAGGCCTCACCGATCATCACGGCACCGAGATAGCGGCCGAGGTTTTCCTTGCGGTCGCCGAGAACCGGAACCTGGGCCACCAGTTCCCGCGATCCGCCGACCTCCAGCTCGCCGAACCAGCTACGGCCGTCGGTCACTCGGGGATCGCCCAGCACTACGGCGGCGCCCACCAGGGTGGGGTTAGTGGAGCTGACCACCCGGCCGCGGGCGTCGGCGACGCTGACCGTGGTCACGCCGGCCTGGGTCAGCACGTTCTGCACCAGCGGCGCGATCGTCTCTCCCGGGGCCGGCTGGGTGAGGCGGTCGCGCAGCAGCCGGTTGCCGGCGAGCTGCTCGCCGAGGGCTGCGACGCGGCGGCCCTCCACCCGGTTGAAGGTCGCCGCCGACTGAGCCAGGGACACGGCGGCCACGGCCAGCAGCACCACGACGATGATCGCGAGCTGGAGGACCAGCAGCTGCCCGGCCAGGGTGCGGCGGCGGGAAGTGATCGCGACCACAAAGACCTCAATTTCCACTGGTGACAGAAGGCAGACACGGAGTTCACCCGGAAGCCATCATCTTGCCGCCGGACTCCTTCGAAACGGAAGAGAAACATGATGGCAACTCGGAGAAACGTGCTGGTCATGGGCGTCGCCGCCGCGACGGCGCTGGCGCTGGGCGCCTGCGGCGCCACCGCCGGACAGAACGAGGGCGGGGCCGGCGACGACGGCAAGCCGGTCGCCGGCCTGCGGATCATGGTGCCGAACACCCCCGGCGGCGGGTACGACACCACAGCCCGCACCGCCGCCAAGGTGATGGAGGACGCGAAGATCGCCACCGGCGTGCAGGTGTTCAACCTGCCCGGCGCGGGCGGCACCGTTGGCCTCCAGCGGATGGTGAACGAGAAGGGCAACGGCAAGCTCGCCATGCAGATGGGGTTAGGCGTGGTCGGTGCCTCCTACACCTCCAAGTCGTCTGCGACGCTCACCCAGACGACCCCGCTGGCCAAGATGATCGAGGAAGCCGGTGCCATCGTGGTGCCGAAGGATTCGCCGTACAAGACGATCGGCGATCTGGTCGCCGCCTGGAAGAAGGACCCGAAGAAGATCGCCGTCGGCGGCGGCTCCTCGCCAGGCGGCCCGGACCACCTGCTGCCCATGCAGCTCGCCAAGACGGTCGGCATCGACCCGCGCCAGGTCAACTTCGTCTCCTACGACGGCGGCGGCGAACTGCTGCCGGCGGTACTCGGCGGCAAGGTGGCCTTCGGCGCCAGCGGCTTCGGCGAGTTCCTCGACCAGGTCGAGGCGGGACAGCTCCGGGTCCTCGCGGTGACCAGCGAGCAGCCCATCGAGGCGCTCAAGGATGTGCCGACCCTCAAGGCATCCGGGATCGACCTGGTCTTCACGAACTGGCGCGGCATCGTCGCCCCGCCCGGCATCAGTGACGGCGACAAGAAGGTCTGGATCGACGCGCTGACGAAGATGCACGAATCCGAGGAGTGGAAGGCCGAGCTCGCCAAGCGGGGCTGGAGCGACGCCTTCGTGACCGGTGACGCCTTCGCTACCTTCCTCGCCGAGCAGGACACGTCCGTGGCCGACCTGCTCAAGCAGCTTGGGCTGGCGTGACCGGCATGACGACCCGACCGGACCGGGGCGGCGACCCGCCGCACCGCCCGGCGGCGCCGGAGGCGAGCGCTCCCGTCGTACCACCGATCCCGGCACAGCCGACCGCGGGGGCCCATCCGGTGCCCCCCACGACGGAAGCCGAGACGACCGCGGAGCGTACGCCGGACCTATCCACGGTGGCGCGACCAACAGCGGCCGACGACCGGCCGTCGGTTGCGGACGCCCTCGCCGGCGTGACCCGGACCGCGAAGCCGGACCGGGCGCAATACGGCGTCTGTGCGTTCCTCGCCGTGGTCGGCGCACTGGTCATCGTCGACGCGATGCGGATCGGGCACGCGATCAACAGCGCCGACCCGATCGGGCCGAAGCCAGTGCCGATCCTGCTCGGTGCGCTGTTGCTGGTGGTCGCCGCGATCTACGCAGTGGACGTGGCCCGCGGCGGCGCGGGTGAGCCGGAGGCCGGCGAGGACGTCGACCTGAGCAGCCCGATCGACTGGCGGACGGTTCTCCTGCTGATCGGGGCTTTTCTGGTCAACGCGGTGCTGATCGACCGACTCGGCTGGGTGATCAGCGGCACCCTGCTGTTCTGGGGTTCGGCGTTCGCGCTGGGCAACCGGCATCACATCCGCAACCTGCTGATCGCCGTCGCCCTGTCGCTGATCACCTTCTACACGTTCGCCATCGGGCTGGGCGTCAACCTGCCCGCCGGCGTCCTGCAAGGAATCCTCTGATGGACAATTTCGGCCACCTGCTCGACGGGTTCGCCAATGTGCTGACCCCGATGAACCTGCTGATCGCGCTGCTCGGCGTGACCATCGGCACCGCCGTCGGTGTGCTGCCCGGCATCGGCCCGGCGATGACGGTGGCGCTGCTGCTGCCGGTCACCTACGGGATGGAGCCGACGCAGGCGTTCATCATGTTCGCCGGCATCTTCTACGGCGGCATGTACGGCGGCTCGACCACCTCGATCCTGCTGAACACCCCCGGTGAGTCGTCCTCCGTGGTGACCGCGATCGAGGGCAACAAGATGGCGAAGGCGGGTCGGGCCGCGCAGGCGCTGGCCACCGCCGCGATCGGCTCCTTCGTAGCCGGCACCATCGCCACCCTCCTGCTGGTCGTGGTCACCCCGCCCGTGGTGGCATTCGCGATCAGTCTCGGCGCGCCGGACTATTTCGCGCTGATGCTGCTCTCATTCGTGGCGGTGACCGCGGTGCTCGGCGCCTCCCGGGTGCGCGGCTTCGCCTCGCTGCTGATCGGCCTGGCCATCGGCGTGATCGGGATCGACCAAACCGGCCAGCAGCGGCTCACCTTCGGCATCCCGCAACTCGCCGACGGCATCGACGTGGTGGTGGTCGCGGTGGGCATCTTCGCCGTCGGCGAGGCACTCTGGATCGCCGCGCACCTGCGGCGCAAGGCCGCAGAGGTGATCCCAGTGGGCCAACCCTGGATGGGCCGGCAGGACTGGAAGCGGTCCTGGAAGCCCTGGCTGCGCGGCACCGCGTACGGGTTCCCGTTCGGGGCGCTGCCGGCGGGCGGGGCGGAGATCCCGACCTTCCTGTCGTACGCGACCGAAAAGAAGCTGTCGAAGCACCCGGAGGAGTTCGGCAAGGGCGCGATCGAGGGTGTCGCCGGGCCGGAGGCGGCCAACAACGCCTCCGCTGCCGGGACGCTGGTACCCATGCTGGCGATCGGCCTGCCGACCAACGCCACCGCCGCGGTCATGCTGGCTGCCTTCCAGCAGTACGGCATCCAGCCCGGCCCGCTGCTCTTCGAGCGGGAGTCCGCAATGGTCTGGACGCTGATCGCCAGCCTCTTCGTCGGCAACCTGCTGCTGCTCGTGCTCAACCTGCCCCTCGCGCCCGCCTGGGCCCGGCTGCTGCGGATCCCGCGCCCGTACCTCTACGCCGGGATCATCTTCTTCGCCTCGATGGGCGCGTACGCCGTCAACGCCCAGCCGTTCGACCTTTTCCTGTTGCTCACCCTCGGCCTGATCGGGTTCGGGATGCGGCGCTTCGGGCTGCCGATCCTGCCGCTGATCGTCGGGGTGATCCTTGGCCCTCGGGCGGAACTTCAGGGCCGGCGGGCGCTGCAGCTCGCCGGTGGCGACCTCTCCGGTTTGCTCGGTGGCTGGGTGTCCTGGCTGATCTACGCCACCGTGCTGGTCGTGCTGCTCTGGCCGCTGCTCAGCCGGTTCCTCGTACGACCGCTTCGGGAAAGGTTGGTGACCGGATGACCGTGCTGGTGGGGTACGTGCCGTCGGCGTTGGGCGAGGCGGTCCTGTGCGCGGCGGTTGAGCAGGCCCGGTTCCGCGATGAGCCGGTGTTCGTTGTCAACACCTCGCGCGGAGACGCGCACGTCGACCCGCGGTTCGCTCAGGACCACGACCTCGAACGTGTCCGCCGGGAGCTGACCGGGCTGGGTGTGCGGCACACCGTCCGGCAGTTGGTGCGGGGCCGTGGCGCGGCCGAGGAGATCGTCGAGTTGGCCGAGTCCGAGGACGTGTCGCTGGTGGTGATCGGGATCCGGCACCGGACGCCGGTGGGCAAGCTCATCATGGGCTCCACCGCGCAGGAGATCCTGCTCGGCGCCCGCTGCCCGGTGCTCGCCGTCAAGATCAACTGAGTGTGACGTTTCCTGCCGTCCCCAGGGGCGCACCTTCCTGAACCAGCCGGAGCGGAAGGGAGTCCCCGTGCCAGCCTGCGAACCGCACCCAGCGGCCGTCGCCGCCACCGGCCTACACCCGTCACCGCCTCTGGATCCGACACCCTAAGTGAGAGAAGGACGAACCATGCAGACGCCCACTGCGGACCTTTACGACCGGTACATGGACGAACTCGGCTCGTGCGACACGCAGCTGCGCCAGTTCGGCAGGGTCCACACCTTCGGCGGACCGGCGGTCACCGTGCGGTGCTTTGAGGACAACGCCCTGCTGAAGTTGGTCGTCTCCGCACCGGGCGAGGGGCAGGTGCTGGTGGTGGATGGTGGCGGGTCTGTGGACACGGCTTTGATGGGCGACGTGATCGCCGGTATGGCGGCGGAGAACGGCTGGGCGGGTGTGGTGATCAACGGCGCCGTCCGCGATGTCGCCGCCCTGCGCGCCCTTCCGATGGGCATCAAGGCGCTCGGCGCCAATCCGCGCAAGAGCGCCAAGACCGGGGCCGGCGAGCGGAACGTGCCGGTGGCATTCGGAAACTGCACCTTCGAACCCGGCGCCCAGGTTCACAGTGACGACGACGGTATCGTCGTCCTGCCCCTGGGTCGGCGGGCGTAGGCCTGGACGGAACAGGTTCCCATCGGCAACTGGACGGCAAGCTTGTCGGCCGTCAGCGGGAAGGGGTTGCCGTCGTCGTCGTAGAGGATCAGCGCGGCAACGCCTTTCGTGTGATCGATCCCGCCGTGACCGGTGTACTGGAGGACGTGCGGCCGGACGCGCAGCAGGCTCTCCCGTAAGTCGCGTTCGGTGGCGTCCTCGATGGTCGTCGCCGACGCCCAGCCCTTGAACCGGAGGGTTACGAGACGTCCCTTTAGCTTGATCTTTAACCTGTGCGGCGCGGGCGGGGACTGCTGGATGTCTTCGGTTTCTTCCTTGCGCTCGCGCTGATGTGCACGTCGTGTCGTTGGCCGGGTTGCTTGTTGGGTCGGCCTGGTGGTCGCCCTGGGCCTGGGCGGGAGGGTTTTGGCGCGCTGGCCAGGCAGGCGGTCTTCGCGCGGAGGTGCCGGAACCCTCGGCGGACGCGGGCGGGTGAGAGGCGTTCGGGCGGTGTCGGTTTTTCCCAGGGACGGCGTAGGTCACCGGTGAGGTCGCGTGCTAGGCGCAGCTGCGCGTAGACGGCCAGGATGAGCCAGGTCCACCGGTCAGCGGCTTGTGGAGTGCGGATCTTCGGGCAGGTCCAGCCGAGGGTTTGTTTGAGCAGCCGGAAGGTGTGTTCGATGTCGAAGCGGCGCAGGAACGCCTGCCAGAGCCGGTCGACGTCGGCGCAAGTGGCGTCAACGTCGGACCACCACAGCCATACGGGCTTCGGGATCGCGCCGCTGGGCAGGTGATTCACCTCCAGCCGGATCACGGTGCCTTCGATGAGTGGCAGGTCGCCGGTCTGGTCGATCCAGGCGTTGCGGTGCGTCAGCCGAGGGTGCAGCCGGTTCCAGCTGCGGGCCGTGGCAGCGCCGTAGAGGCGGGTGTCGGTCACCGTGGTCACGTCGGGTGCGCCCCAGCTGGCGGGGTCACCGAAGATGAACTCGCCGCCGTGGCGGGGTGGCCGACCGTTCGTGCCCGGCCGTCGGGGCGGGGCCGCACGGCGCAGCACTCGATCGGAGCGCATCCGGCCCAGCACCTGCACCGGCAGGCCGCGCAGCAGGTATGCCAGTCGGGGCGTGTCGTAGCCGGCGTCGGCGACGATGAGGTTGTCGGGGTCCTCGGGGCGCCACTGCCCAGCGGTGATGAGCCGCTGCACGAGGTGGCGCAGCTGCCCGGCGGTGACGGCGGCGGCATCACCGCTTGGCGCGAGGCGCTGAACAACCAGCGGCGCAGTCCAGCAACTGCGACCGGGCTCCAACGCCGTGACGAAAGAGTACGGCCAGCTAGGGATCATCACATCTCGCTAGGCGGTGTCTTCAAAGATCATGGTGTCGGATGATGTAGTGCGTGGGTCGTCGCTACGAGTTGTCTGACGTCGAGTGGGATGCGTTGTCGAGGTATTTGCCATCGGTGGTGACCGGTGGTCGGCCTCGGGTCGATGACCGGCGGGTGCTCAACGGGATCGTGTGGAAGATCCGGGCCGGGCGGCGTGGCGTGATGTGCCCGCCCGTTACGGGTCGTGGCAGTCGATCTATACCCGTTTCCTCAGGTGGGCCCTTGATGGCACGTTCGAGCGGATGCTCGCCGGGGTCCAGGCCGACGCGGACGCTGCCGGGGACATCGACTGGCTGGTGTCGGTGGACTCGACGATCGTGCGAGCTCACCAGCACGCCGCGGGCGCTAAAGGGGGCGCCGAGAATCGGACGAACCACAAGATCACGCCCTCGGTCGAAGTCGAGGTGGACTGACCACCAAGATTCACCTCGTCTGCGACGGCCTCGGGCGGACTCTGGCGTTCGTGCTCACCGGCGGCAACGTCAACGACTGCACCCGCTTCACCCACGTCATGACCGCGATCCGGGTCGAACGGTCGGGACCCGGACGGCCTCGCGTGCGACCGGAGCACGTCATCGCCGACAAGGGCTACAGCTCCAAGGCCATCCGGGAGCACCTGCGCCGACGCGGCATCGGGCACACCATCGCTGAGCGCGCCGACCAGCAGGCCAACCGCCGCAGACGCGGCAGCCGAGGCGGCCGGCCACCGGCGTTCGACAAGCAGCTCTACAAACGGCGCAACGTCGTCGAACGCTGCTTCAACCGGCTCAAGCAGTGCCGCAGCGTCGCCACCCGCTACGACAGAACCGCGACCTCGTACCAGGCCACCGTCACCATCGCCGCGCTACTCCAATGGTTGTGAACCTTTGAAGACACGGCCTAGGGCGATGCCCCTGTGCGCCCGGCGGAGATCGTTCCGCCAGCGTCCTGGTGGGAACGTCTCTTCGCACGACGAAGAACAAGGGTGCTCATCAAGGCAAGCGTGCCGGAGGCGATGGTCCCGAAGAGAAGATAGTTGTCCCAGTCTCGCCAGATTTGCGATACCCCAGACAAGCCAACTACTCCAAGCAGCCACGACGAACGCTCGCCACGCTAGGAGCCGCCAACCCATGTGGCAGAGTCAAGCAGATCTCCATCAGAGTGTCGACGTCATGTGTACAAGGGCATTCCCGAGTAGTAGCCGAGCCAATGGGCACAAGCTGGCAACCGATGGCAGCAGACGATGCGCCTCGCCGACGTACGGAACGAAGCGTTCTAGCCCTCCGACACGTCGCCCCTCGTCGGCGGAACGGCTGTCGACAGCAACGTTGACAGCAACGCCACCGGACGTTGGCACACGGACGAGCGCTGGCACGGACGGGACTCCGAGCGTGCAGCCCTTGTCGGACGCACGCGGATGCGAGGCCACAGAGCTTGTAAACGAGACGTCGGCGGTTCGCTTGAGGGGCTGGGGTGCCGAGCTCGATCATTGTCCAGCCACCGGTCCGGGGGCCGCGCCGACCGCTAACGGACGTATGCGTACTGTGTAAGACGGCTGCTCGGCCCATTCCTCCGTGTACCGGATCTGCCTGACCTGGCGGTCGTCGAGGTAGAGGGCCACCTGCCTGAGCGCGCCCAGGTGGGCCAAGTCGAGGTTGACGGTGGCCTTGACTTGCAGCACGTCGCCAACGCCGCCGAGGTAGTTCGTCGCATCCGAGGGTGCTTGTTTAGGCCCGTGTACCACCAGGTCAAGCGCGATCCGGCCGGCCAACGGGGACCACGCCAGTCGTGCCGCTGCTTGCCCGGCGGCGTTCAACAGCGCGCGGACCCGCGCGGCGTGGCTGTGACCCGCCGACAGCAGCGAAGTGGCCTCGTTCTTGGTTGGCGGCCATCCCGGCACATCAAACGCGATCTCCGCGGTTCCCTCTGTGCCATTGGGGAGGTCAGTCATGTCGTCGATTGAATCAGGGTGCGTCGGATTTCTTGGCCGCGTGGACAGCCCGAATTTGGGCGGCGATCGATGGACTGGATAGATCATCTGGCACAAGCCGGGCACAACTGACGCCGACAAGGGCCGTCAACCGTTGTAAGGCAGCGGAAGAACCCGCCGAGGTCAGGGGCCCGATCTGCCCGATTGGAGCTGATCAGAAGCACGCCGGAGGGGTTCAGGGTTCAAGTCCGTCCCTGCCTACGGCACTGACAGTACGTAGCCACCCGACGACAACATGGCGACCTTCTGACGGACATCGAGCACGAGTGCCAGTACTGGCGTCCTCGCGTCGTTGGCGGCTAGCTCCGCTTCGCACTTGGCGATCAGCGTTGGCCATAGCAGCCTGGCTAGTTCCGGCTTGTCCTCGCGGACGTGCATGCGGCCCATCGGCACCTTGATGTCGTCGTGCTTCGCGCGCGCAGCCTGAAGTTCGGCCCGCAGGTCCTGCTCCCATGTGGGCGAGGTGACGTCAGGGTTGGCCTGCATCCTCGCGAGTTGGGTGACTGCGGGCACCAGTTCGTCATCAGTGAAATTCGCCAGCTCATACTTGTCGTCGCCCCACACCCGTACCTCGACTAGGTAGTCAAGGTCGGCTTGACCAATCTCGCCGCCCTGGAACGCCACCTCCGCTCGGATGGCGTTCTGCAGCTTGCGCCGTTCGTCAGCGCACTTGGCAGGGCTCTCAAACTTGTTTTCGGCATCCATGGCGATGATCAGCGCCGTCGGCGTGCGGTCGAGAAGCTGGACGTTCTCGCCCGGCCTGACGTTCTTGATCTTCCTGCCAAGGCGGGGTGTTATCTCGTAGCGCGCAATAAGATGCGCGTTGACCTTCGAGCCCTCGCACTGCTGGACTCTGGCCTGCTCTGGCTTGGTTAGGCCGAACTCGGCGAGCAGCCTGGGCACGTGGTCGAGTTCGGTCGGACCTTCCACCAGCAGCAAGACGCGCGGGTGCGGCGATAAGCCCAGTTTCCCAAGAGCCCTTTCCAGGCTGTCGCCATCGCCATCTCTAGGCGTAAGCCGATCATGCAACGCAACACGCCAGGTTAGGTCGGCAACGTTCGGCAGAGGCTCCAGGTGGCCTTGGGCGGCCAGGACTTCGTGAGCGCGGAGGAGGATTTCAGCACCAATGCGCGCCCACATGCAGTCCAGCGGCAGGCCCTTGAGCTTCGACCAGCCGCGGATGCCGGCGTGCCGGGTCAATCGAAGCCAGCCGACAAGTGGGTCATTGCTATGGGCGTCGTCCAGCAGCCACTCGGCTTCCTCACGGAGGATGGCGGGATCAAAGCCGGCGATGGCGAGCAGTTGCACGACGTCGGCCTCGCGCCGGAACCGCAGCAGCCTTTCCTGGGTGATGCCCGGTGGCATACTCACCTGACCTAGCACGCCGGGTAGAAAGAGTGGCGACAAGGCCGCCAGCGCACACACAGTGCGCCGCGTGCGACAGATGCGCTGAGGATCGGCGCTCGTCCGCCAACCAGCTTGGATGATCTCGTATTCGCGCAAGATGTGCCGCAAGTCGAGCAGCTGCCACGGCGAGTAGGTGTAGCCGTCCCACCACGAGTGCCGGTCATCGTCGCCGACACTCGATGGGCGCTCGAACGGCCATGCCTCCGAGCAGCCCTCCCGGGCGCTGTCGCGCAGCCGCCCATCGCGAGCGGCCTCCGCCGTCCAACCGCGGGGGTTCATGCCGGAGGCCGTTTCGGTCTCGACGCGCAACTCGGCCACGGTGTGATCGTCCACGCGGTAAAACGGTGCCAGCAGGCCGGTTTCGTGCAGTTTCCACAGGCCTTCCATCGACAGGTTGATGCCACGCTCCCTGGCCTGCTTGAGAAAGTCGTTTGTCCCAAGCAAGCCGTCCTGGGTGAAGATGAAAGGGATGGTCAGCAGCGCGAGCGGGCCGGCTGCCGGTGATGGCTTAGCGGGAGCCGATGTTGCGTTCGACGTCACAAAGATGAAGTCTAATGTTCGCTCATGGTGATCGCTGGGGACGGCTTCCCGCCCAACGCGATCGACCAGAACTGGCTGTGGGTGGAGTTCGGTGGCGAATTACTCGATGCCGACATGGCCGGCGTCTACGAGCTAAAGCCGGTAGCCGGCACCGACCCGCCGTAGATTTACGTCGGGGCGCCGGGGGGCGACCTTTAGACCAGAATGATCGGGCACCGGCCTGCTTCGTCTCACTTGTCGTCTCTTTTATTGGCGTACGGGAGCGACTGTAGACGAACGGACGGGCGAGTTGGCCTAGGTGGCGAACCGGCCCGACTGATCGCGTATGGGGCCGAGCAGACTTGGAAAGCGTGCCTGGGCGTTGCTCACGCTGGCCCCGGCTTTGCTGGTCTCAGTTGTGGTCTCTTTCATCACCTACAAGGCCGTCCGTCGGAGGCCGGACCAGGTTTCCCGCCCTGCTCATGGACCCAGTCGGTTGAAGCTGAACGTCGTATCGCAGACCTCGAAAGCATGCGACTGCCGGGCAGGTTAGCCAGCGCCCTCGAACGCAACGCGTGAGGCAGCAAGCCCGGACGAGCAGCCAAGCCGCGGGCATGGGCGGACGACCACGGACTAGTACTCCAACGTCACCTGGCTTCGGCGTTCGGCGTGGCAGCGGCAGATCGCGGGCGGCCACGTGATGGCGGTGCGGTCATGGCCCGGAGACGACATTATGAAGAGCGTGAGTTCTTCCCTCGACACTCTGCCGAAGATCGGTGCGCCAGCCACGCGGGCCTTGAACAACGCTGGTTACGCGGCTCTGCGTGAGCTTGCCGGGGTGCCGCGCGTTGAGCTGGTCAAGCTGCACGGCATGGGGCCGAAAGCGCTACAAACCATTCAGAACGCGCTCGAGCAGCACAACCTGAGTCTGGGTTAGCACTTGAGGTCACTTGATCCTCGGCTGGCGCGGCGGTCGAGTCTGCGCTGGTAGTGGGATCGTCGGGCTCGGGCTTGGGATGTTCGTCGCCAGATCGACCAATGCAGGGTGTGCGCTGGTGGTAGCGGCAGGGTGAGGACGAAGGCGTTGAGGAGTCGGCGGATCTCGGCAACGGTCAACGCGATGATCTGCGGGTCGGTGTCGGGCTGCCGAGCGGCGAGGACGGTCAGGACGGCCAGGGCGAGCATGGCCAGGGTGATGAACCGATGCCAGCCGGTCCAGCCACGGACTTGGTAGTGGTCCAGTCCGACCTGGCCTTTGCTGGTCTGGAACAACTCCTCGATACTCCAGCGGGAGCCGGCGACGGTGATGAGGGTGTGCAGCGGCGCCGGGCGGGGTGACCAGCACAGGTAGAAGGCCAGCGCGCCGGTGCTGCGGTTGCGGCGGATGAGCAGCCACCGATGCTCACCGGGCCCGGTGGCGGTGGTGATCCAAGCCCACAAGTAGTCGCGGTGACCTTTCGCGCCCGGCCCGCAACTGTGCAGCTGCCACTCGGCCGTGGGGATCCGCAAGGCGAGGTCGTCGACCCGGACCAGGGTGCGGCCGTCGTTGACCGCCACGCGTCGGTCACAGCCGACGGCCAGGACGTAGCCGATCCCACGCTGTTCGAGGTCAGCACGCAGGCCGGGGTCGGCGCCGTAGACCTCATCGCCGGTCACCCACCCGAACGGGACACCGGCGTTCAACGCGGCGGCGATCATCTGCCGGGCCAGGGCAGGTTTCGTGGCGAACCCGACATCGTCAGGGACGCCGGCGGCGGCGAGACGCTCGGGCTGCTCGCACCAGGTCGTCTCCGGCAGGTAGAGCCGGCGGTCGATCAACGCCCGCCCCGCGGTTGACACGTAGGCCAGGAACACCCCGACCTGACTGTTCTCGACACGACCGGCGGTGCCGGTGTACTGCCGCTGCACCCCGACCGAGCACACGCCCTTCTTCAGGAAACCCGTCTCGTCAGTGACCAGCACACCGTCGGGGTGGCCGAGCCGCTCGATCAGCCAATCACGCACATCATCGCGGACGGCATCGGCGTCCCACACCGCCGTACGCAGCAGCCGCTGCATCGCCTGCGGATCGGCGTGACCAGCCCGTTCCGCGAGGGACCAGCAGGTCTTGCGTTCCATGCCCGACAGCAGCCCTTCCACAAACTGCGCCGCCGTCGCACGCGGCTCGGCCCGCACGAACCGGTCAGCGACACGCGTCACCGCCTCGTCCAGGATGACCCGCCAACAGGCGGGGCCCACGCTGTGGCACACGGCCACCGCACGATCTTCGGTTGTCCTCACAAACCATCGATGATCAACGCGGTGGCCGTCCTCATGCCGCGCCACGCCCAACGACGAAGCCAAGTGACGTTGGAGTACTAACAGCGACTTCCCGGAGGCAGACATGCCAGCCGATCAAACAGCCTCAACGACTGCACGCCACTCCCGTCAACGCGCGCTCCTCCGCACGTGCGCGCCCCGCCGCCCACCAGCGGCAGCGTTCGGCGCGGGTCGCGGCAGAAGCGGATGCTGCGGAGGTGTCGGCGACAATGGCGGCGTGGATGCGTACGACGCCTCGTGGAAGGCGCTGAGCCCGCAAGTCCGGGACCGGATCGACGAGCTGCTGTGCTCTCGTCGGCTGATCGCGGCTATCGCCCTCCTACGCCAGGACGGCGGGCTGCAGCCGCCCCCCGGGCTGCACCAGGCGCAGGATCTGCTCACGCAGCGCAGCGCCGAACTGGACCGGCGGGGTTTTGTCGAGCCGGAGCCACCACCGCCGACGGTCGCACAGCTGATCGAGAAGGTGGCCGCTATCACCGCACCGGTCGTCGCTGTCGAAGCTCTGTGGGACGGCGACACGCAGGGCTGGTGCGTCGATCTGGTGGCAATCGTGCAGCGGCCGAGCCGGCATCACGGGCGCTTCGACGAGGTGCTGTTGACGGTGCTGCGGCACGGCGGTGACATCCGCCTCTTCAACGGCCAAGTGCCGTCGTGGACGGAGGCGCGGCAGGCAACCGAGCAGGGCCGGGCTATCGCCCGGCACGTCGGCGTGCCGTTCCACTTCACCAGCCCGGCAACGCCGGACGTCGATCTTCCACGCTGGTGGGACACCCAGCCCAGCTAGCCAGCAGGCACAGTCACGATCAGCTCCGCGACGTCGAAATACAGTGCTGGGTACGCCAAGTCGGCACCATCCGTGGAATGTATCTCCAAGCCGCCATAGACCAGCCGGGGCGAGGCGACACTGTCGGCGTCAGTGGGGCCACCAGCGCGGATGCTTCCATGCCGCTCGAAAGATCTTCTGGCACCCAGACATCATGAACACGAGCCAGGACGAATGCAAGCAATGTACCTTGCTCACAAGATCACCTAAGACTGGCCGGGCATCCGCTCATCGGCACGACCGGACGGCAACCGAGCCAGCTCGGAGCGACGCTGCGTAGCGCACGGATCGCGGCAGAATCCATGAGATCCGGATACTGAGTCGCCGCAGTAGGGACAGGAAGTCCGTCTGCGCGGGCAGAGGGCCTCATGGGCGCGGTTGCGGGTCTCGGTCTTCGGCGAAGGCTGTCTGCTCCGCGGGTGCAACCCAGATGCCGGATAGCTGTTTGACGTGGTGGACATGGTCTTCACTCGGCAGGTTCCCGACGCTTCGGACGGCCATCGCTGTCACGCTGGGCGACGCGCGACTTGCGGCGATGCCGTGCCATACTGCGGCACGTGCACGTGACCGGGGAAGTGCAGGTGACGTACGGCCTGCTGCGGCGGATGAGCCAAGACGCCCAGGGCCGTTGGCAACGCGTCATGCGGATGCTTCTGCTCGCCCTCGCGGCACTGGTTGTTCTGCTGGCCACGCTGCTCGCGACACTGACCGGGTTCAACGGTCGGCTGCTCTACCTCGTGCTGGTGTTGTGTGCCGCGTTCGCCGTGACGGAACTCCTTCCGGTACTGAGTTGGTTGCTGCAGCGCCGCCTCTTCGTCGAGCCGTTCCGGTACGGGGTGAGCACGTCGGGCGTCGACATCCAGACCGCGAGCAGCCGGACCCAGATCGACTGGTCCGGCGTCACCCGGATTCGGCGGCGACGCCATACCTGGCTGCTGAAGTACGGCATGAGCCAGATCCCGGTGCCGCGGGCGGCGTTCTCGCCCGAGGATCAACGGATCGTGGACGACTTCATCGTCGGGCGCCCCGAGTTCGCCGGGTGACCGTTCCCCGACGCGACCGGCCCGAGCAGCGAGACCGCCGAATCGTGCATCACGTCGACAGCGTCCCCGCGCGCAGCAGCCGACCGCTCGGCTACGGCCAGTAACCCGTACGGCAGTTGCGCAACGCACGGATCGCGGCATGTGAGGGCGTTGTGGCGCTCGGGCGGTCTGGCGCCGCGAGGCACCGGAACGTCACTTGAGCTGGCGGCCGGACCGCTGGAAGATCGTCACATGTCTGAATCGCAGGCCACCTGTTTCTGCTGCGGTGACTCACTCGAACCTGGGCATCCGGCAGCCAACTTCCAGCTGCCCGACGCCATCGCCCAACTCGACGACGACGAGCTCCGGCGTCTGGTTGACACCCACACGTACGTCGTACTGACGGTTCAAGGCCATGGGAGCTACCTGCGGGTGATCCTGCCGGTCCCCTTAGACGACGGGCGTACCGTCACCTTCGGGGTGTGGGTCGCCGTTTCGGAGGAGAGCTTCTACCGCGCCCGGGACTCATGGGCCAGCGAGGCCTACTCCTCATTGCGGCGCTTACCCCTGAAAGGGACGACCCTCGTGTGGGGGATGCGGTCTCAAGCTGTCGACTGCTGTCAGTTGGTGGCGGCCCACGTCGGCGAGCAGGTGCCGGGCGTCGTTGGTTCCGGTTCGGAGTCGACCCGCGTCGACGCTCGCGCTGCCTTCTCGCTGCCTCGCCGCCCGACGCCTCGCTTACAAGAGGAAGATGCCCCTGGCGGGGCACCCGCGGGTCTGTGAAACTCGATGCGTCGCCCGCCGACGTCGACAGAGCTTGGCACCTGCGAGCCCGTTTACAAGAGTGACGCTGGAACCCGCCCCGGTAGGTACCCCGGGTTGCCGCTATGAGCGCGTGTCTGAGTTTCTTAATCTTTCGCGGGTCCCGCGGGCGACGCCTTGTCGGCTCGGCTCCACCATGGAGGCGTCGTGGAAATCGTCTATCCGCGGGTCGCGGCGATCGACGTGCATAAGAAGCAGATCACGGTGGCGGTCCGCGTCCCAGGCGAGCAGGCCGGGCAGCGCCGCCAACAGGTACGCAAGTACCCGACGTTCTACAGCGCGTTGCGGGAAATGACCGGCTGGCTGATCGCCGAGCAGGTCACGCACGTGGCGATGGAAGCCACCGGCGTGTACTGGCGGCCGGTCTTCCACGCCCTCGCCGAAGCTGACGGGCTTGAGCTCCTGTTGTGCAACGCCCACCACGTCAAGAACGTGCCGGGCCGCAAAACCGACGCCTCCGACGCGGTGTGGCTGGCCGAGCTGTGCGAGGTCGGGCTACTGCGCGGCAGTTTCATCCCCCCGGCCGACATCGCCGCGATCCGGGAACTGACCCGCTACCGCAAGAAGCTGATCGAGGAACGCACCCGCGAGACCCAACGCTTGCACAAGGTCCTCGAAGACGGCGGCATCAAGCTCGATTCCGTCGCCTCCGACGCCACAGGTGTCTCCGGCCGGGCGATGATCGAGGCGCTCATCGCCGGCGAACGCGACCCCGCGGTGTTGGCAGATCTGGCCAGAGGTGTGCTGCGCAAGAAGATCTCCGATCTGACCCTCGCTCTCGCAGGCCGGTTCGCCGACCACCACGGCCTGCTCTGCCGGCTGCACCTGACCCACATCGACCACCTCAACGACATGATCAGCAAGCTCGACGCCCGCATCGACGAGGCCATCACCCCGTTCGCGGCGCAACGGGACCGGCTCAAAACCATCCCCGGCGTGGGTGACCGCGCCGCCCAAACGATCATCTCCGAGATCGGGGTGGACATGACCCGCTTCCCCACCCCGCCCACCTCGCCTCCTGGGCCGGCCTCTGCCCCGGCAACCACGAATCAGCCGGCAAACGCAGGAAAGGCACCACCCGTCACGGCAACCCACACCTCGCCACCGTCCCGGTCGAAGCCGCCTGGGCCACCTCCCGCACCAGCACCCGGCTCGGCGCCCGCTACCGCCGCCTCCACCGACGCTTCGGCAAGACCGGCAGCAAGAAAGCCGCCGTCGCCATCGCCCACACCATCCTCGTCATCGTCTGGCACCTACTCGCCAACGATCAGACCTACACCGACCTCGGCGCCGACTACTACACCCGCCGAGACGACCCCGAAACCCGCAAGAACCGACTCCTGCGCCAACTACACGACCTCGGCTACCAAGCCGACCTCACCCCACTCGCGGCCTGAGCCCAGCCCGACCTCTTGGAGTTTCGTCTGAGTTCTGAGCGCTTCGTCTGGCAGCGTCCGTCCGCATCCGCGACCTCGGGCCACTGTCCGCGCCGCGCAGTCCGCGGCTGCCCTCGTCCCGCTTCGTCGCTGTCACCGTTGCTGTCACAGCCACCCCTCAGGGTGGGGAGTCCGCCCGCGATCCTCGGGACCAACTCTGACCGCAAGACCCGACGGCCTTACTCAGCGTCTCGGCGAATCGCGTTCCAGGCGCTCCACGTCGCGCCCCCAAACAGCGATCAGCCCTTCGCTGATCGCGTCGTCGGTGACGCCCCTACGTATCCAACCGAGATCACGGTCGTTGTAGCGAAGCGCAAACACCAGTCCAAGCTCGCCTGAGATCTCCTCCAGCCACGCCACCAGCCACCGGAACTCGCCAAAGAACCGTCGTTCCACCGCAGGCGTCGCCCATGGTCCCGGCGCTAGAAACGCGTGTGTAAGCCCGATCTGGCGCGCGCCATCCCGGTCGACCTCGTCGAACGCTTCCGCCCTCTCGCCAACCCAGCTCAGCTTGCCGCAATCGCGCTCGTAGGCCCGCAGGAAACGGCTCACGTCCCTGTCGTCCAGGCGTCCCTCGCTGTAAGCGATCAGCTCATCTATTGGAACGGGCATGGTCCGATCCTAAGGACAGTCAGGAGCTGCCATCCGGACGACCGCACGTCCGACGGCGAGCCAGCGCCACGACTCCTTGACCCCCAGGCAACCAACACAACCGCCTGACCTGCTCCCCCGCGACAGGTGAGCTGCGAGAACGGTCCTCCGGCGTCCACGGTTGTCCGCCGACGTCGATCCCGGTCGTCACTCAGTTAGTCACCCGGTCCCACCGGGACCTCGTAGTCCCCACCCAAGCCGGTGACCTCGTCACCCTGAGGGTCGTAGATAACCAGGCCGTACTGCTCCGCCAGATCCAGGACGACGTCTAGCGCCTCACTGCCCCGCGGTGAGTAGCTGATGTTCATGCTCACGTGGTCGATGCCGACATCGAGAGGTGCCGACATCCAGGGCGACTCCGAGTCGTATGGCGGATGATCCGGGAAGCGCCCACGCAGTTCCTCATAGAAGGCGACGATCGGCTGGTCAAGCTCACCGTCTCGGTGCTCCATGCCGGTGCAGCGATCGGCCATCTGCCGCACATCGCCTGCCGTCGCGGAAGGCTCAACCGCCAGGACCACAAGATCAAAACTCACCGCTACATGCTCCCGGACCAGAAGCGGCTCCGTCGACTGAGCCACCCCGGGTTCTGTGGAGACCTCAGCTGTTGGCTCCAACCACCTCGCGGGGCTGGGGTTGAGCGTAGAGCATCGATTCGTATTCGGCCGGTGGGACGTGGCCGGTTGCGGAGTGCAGCCGCTGTTTGTTGTACCAGTCGACCCACTCGGCGGTGGCCCGTTCGACCTGGGCGAGACTGCGCCACGGGCCCCGAGGTTTGATCAGCTCGGTCTTGTAGAGGCCGATGGTGGACTCCATCAACGCGTTGTCCAGGGCATCGCCTACGCTGCCGATCGAGGCGTCGATACCGGCGTCGAGCAGGTGGGTGGTGAACCGGAACGACGTGTCTTGCTGACTGCCCGCATCGCTGTGATGCACCAGGCCTGCACCGACCGGCTGGCCGGCGCGGTGACGGCGCCACAGTCCCATGTCCTGGGCGGCCAGGACCAGCGGGGTTCGTTTGTTCGTCGCCGCGGACCAGCCCACGATCGCCCTGGAGTAGACGTCGACGACGAACGCGACGTAGACGACGCCGGACCAGGCGGCGACGTGGGTGAAGTCCGCGACCCAGCACCGGTTCGGTCGGGCGGCGGTGAAGTCCCGGTTGAGAGGTCAGCAGCACGCTGATGCCCAGGATCGGCGGTGGCGGTGCGGATCTTCTTGCCCCGCACGACACCGCCAGACCACAATCGCGCATCAACCGCTCGACCGTGCACCGGGCCGTCGGATGCCCGTGGCGGCGCAGCTCGTGCCAGATCTTGCGGGCTCCGTAGAAGCCGTAGTTCGCCGAGCGGATCTACCGCATGAGTGGTGTCAGCTGCGCGTCGCGCACCTGCCGCTTCGAGGGCGGACGCTTCTTGGCCGCCCAGGAGCCGCTCGGGGTGATCTGCAGCCCGTGCTGACGCAGCACGCGGCAGATCGGCTCGACTCCACCGAAGCGGTCCCGATGCTCGTCGACGAATTTCACGAGCGTGTCGTAGGCCGGTCGAGCTCGGCCGCGAAGAAAGCCGACGCGGCCTTCAAGATCTCATTCGCCCGCCGCAGCTCGGCGTTCTCCCGCCGCAGCCGCTTCAGCTCCGCCGACTCCTCCGACGTGACCCCCGGCCGCTGGCCGTCGTCGACCGGCGCCTACCGGACCCACTTACGCAACGTCTCGGCCGTGCCGATTCCCAGCCGTGCCGCCACCGCCGTGATGGCCGCCCAGTCCGACTCGTAGTTCGGCCGCACCTCCGCGACCATCCGCACCGCCCGCTCCCGCAACTCCTGCGGATACGGCTTCGTTCCTGCCATCTCTCGATCTTTCCCAAGCGGGGACGTCTCTACAAGATCCGGGGCGGTTCAGATGACACTCCCCAGTTCGCCTGGGTCCTGTCAGCCCTCTACCCGCATCAACCCTCCGATGGTCCGCGAACGAAGCGCCCCAGCCTTCCAGGCAGCTTGCACATCCCCAGGGCAGAGGCAGGCACCTTGGCGGCTTGCAGCCCAAAGAACTCGGCGTGCGACCGGCTGGCTTCTTTGCCGCCCTTCTATTCGGCACACAAGGCGCGGACGAGGCCCCTGGCCGGCGGTGATGCCGGTCAGGGGCCCCGTCGACGCGGTCAGCGTGCGTCAGCCGTCGGACTCCGGCGACGGGATGTAGGCGCCCGGCACGTCGTCCGGCGCGAAGAACTTGTCCTCGCCGGGGTATGGCTTCTTCCAGTCGTGCGCCTGGTACCACGTGAAGTGGTTCATCTGCGCGGGGTTCGCGAAGTCGGGCTTGGCGTCGGGGCCAGTCAGCCGCTGGTGCGACTTCCACTCGTCCCACTGCGCAGCGACCAGCTGCTTGTCCGCCGGCACCGTCGCCGACGGTGCGGCCGCGGCGAGAGGGTTCTGCGGCGCGGGGGTGTCCACGCCGCAGGCAGGCGGTGTGGCCAGACCTGCGGTCAGCGAGGTCCGGTTGGGCACCGCGGTGAACGGCGTGAGGTCCGGCTTCATGGTGAACGCCTGACGCATCGGGCTGGCGGCGCTGTCCTTCTGGTTCATCGGGTGGACCCCAAGGATCTGCTCGATGGTCCGGATCATTGTGATCTGCGTGTAGTAGTGGCTGTCGACGACGCCGCGCTGGGCCCAGGGGCTGATGATCTGGATCGGGGCGCGGTGGCCGTCGACGTGGTCGAGACCGGCCTGGGAGTCGTCCTCGACAACGAAGATCGCCGAGTCCTTCCAGTACGGGCTGTGCGAGATCGTGTCAACGATCTTGCCGACCGCGAGATCATTGTCCGCAACCTGAGCCGCCGCATTCGGCGGGCCACCGGTGTGGTCGCTGGACAGCCAGAACATGTTCAGGTTCGCCGGCCCGTTCTTTTCGAAATCACGCTTCCAAATCTCGTACCGGTAGATGTCCGGAACGCTCGTGTCGTACTTCGGGAAGCCCGGCACCGACACGCTGTTGAGCGACGGGATCGGAGAGGACGAGACCATGCGGTAGGCGGTGTCCTGCCCCGTCGCGGCCATGTTCTTGGTGTCGCAGTACAGGTTCTGCCAACTCGAGCCGGGCGGCTTGCTCAGGAACTGGTGGAATTCGCCGAAGTCCCGCACGGTCTTGCCGGCCGCCTGCGCCCCGGTCCAGATGAAGCCGGTGCGCTGGTGGCCGAGAGCGTCGTCCTCGGTATCGTAGCTGCGGATGTACTCACCGGCCGTGGACTCGGTGTACTCCGGGTTGTCGGCTTGCATCAGCCAGTTGTGGCCCTCGGCCGAGTTCGTGCCGATGTCGTAGGTGTTGTCGTACAGCCCGAACTGCTTTGCCAACGCATGCTGGTTCGGCGTCACGTTCTCGCCGAACTGCGCCAGCGACGGGTCGCCGTTGCCGCGCGGGTCGTCACCGAGGACCTGGTCGTAGGTCCGGTTCTCCTTGACGATCATGAAGACGTGCTTGATCGTCGAGGGGTCGCCGAGCCGCTGCGGGACGGGCACGGGCTTGGCCTTGCTGCCCTTGGCCAGCTTGACCGAGCCGCCGGTCCAGCCGTTCTGGCTGAAGACCTTGCCGGTCTCGGACTTGATGACCTTGTCACTCGGCAGCCTGAACCGCTGCAGGCTCGAGGTCGTGTCGTGGGTGCCGTGCCCGGCGCTGTTGGTGGGGCGGCGGGCATCGATACCACGGGTGTTGGAGACGAGCACCTGGTTCCCGGTGGCGGTGATCTCCGCGGGGAAGTAGTCGGTCGGGAGCAGGCCGACGTAGCTGACCGGCTCCAGTGGGGTCGTGTACCGGTAGACGGCGACCGCGTTGGCGCGGCCGAGCGTCACCAGCAGGTGACCATCGTCGGTGAGCGTCACCGCGTTGGGCTGGTAGCCCACCGTCGCCTCCGGCCACGGCTGGGTGGCGATGGTCTGGACGACCTTGTTGCTCGCGGTGTCGATGACCGACACGTCGTCGCTGTTGGTGTTGGTGACGAACAGCGCCCCGTTCTTGGCGTACAGGGCGGTCGGGTGCAGGCCGACGTCGATGCTGCCGACGGCGGCAGCCGGGTTCGCCACGTCGATGACGCTGACCGTGCCGGTGGTGGTGGAAGCTGTCGCAGGGTCGGCCGGCACCTGGGTGTTGTAGGAGTTGATCGTGCTCTCGCCGGGCAACGCCGGACGCCCGCCCTCGTTGCTGACGTAGAGCTTGCTGCCGACCATGATCATGTCACGCGGCGCATTGCCCACGGCCCAGCTCTGCTGGATGGCCCCGGTCGCCGCGTTGATGGCGACCACCCGGTTCTGGCCGTTGGCGGCGGAGTACACGGTGGAGCCGTCGGGCGAGAACACCGCCTCAGCCGCCAGCGCGCGCTTGGGCCCGTCCTGCGGGATCCGCATGAACGTCGGGCTGGCAAGTGTGCCGTCGGGGTTCACGGTGAATTTGGTGTAGCCGTCGGCCTGGCCCAGCCACAGCTGTGAACCGTCGGGCGAGTAGGTGGGGCCTTCCTGGCCCACGTCGTTGCCGCTGATGCGCAGGTTCGCCGCCGCGTTGTTGCCGACGAACTGCTGCACCTTCCAGGTCTTCAGGTCCAGGATGCCCAGCGCCATCCCACCGTCGGTGACCGAGGCCGCCAGGTGGGTGCCGTCCGGGCTGACCGAAGACGACATGATCTTGCCGGCGTTGATGACGAGACGCTCGCCGATCGGGCTGATGTACTGGTCGTCGGAAACGACCAGGCCCTTGTCGGTCACCTGGCCGACCTGGTCGGTGCCGAACTGGTGCGTCTGGGCGAAAGCGATGCCCGTGCCGGCGGCGACGACGACAGCGGTGGTGCCTGCCGTCGCCAGGGGTAGCCGGCGGGCGATACGTCGACGGAGAGGGCCGGATTGGTCCTTCTCCACACGCCGACGGCGGCGTGTTACCTGCATGGAGTCATCCCTTCGTGGTGTGGAGCAGTTCGACGTTGCCGTCGAACTGCCAGAGCGGGTTCGGTGCGTCCCCGGTTGAGGTCCGCACCAGGAAGTAGCCGTTCACTTCCTTCGGTCCGTCGCCATCGGCTACGAACCGCCCGTCTGGGGTGACGTCGAGCTGGTAGATGGCCGACCCTGCGGCCTCGACGTCAGGGAGATGCCAGGAGACGACGCAACGCCAGTCGTTGCCCGGCCCTTCGGCGGCGAGCTTCCCGCCGCCCTTGTTGCACGTCGCCGTTGCCTGCAGCTGCCCTTCGGTGACATCGGGACGGTTGAGCTGCTTGGTCTGCATGCGGTAAAGGTGGGCGAATGCCGTGGCCACCGAGCGCTGCACCTTGTCCTGCTCGATCCCGGTGCCCGTGGCCGGCGTCGCTACGGCGACGACCCCGACCGTCACGGCGAGCAACCCGACCAGCGGCAAGGCTCCGACGGTGACCGCGCGGCGCGCCGAGCCGTCGTCGGTGAGGTTGGTGAAGTCCCGTCGCAGGAACAGCATGTACGCCAGCGCTGTCGCGGTCACGGCCCATACCAGGCTGACCACGATGCCGATCAGGAGCGGGCCGAGCTGCGCAGAGCTGGTGAACAGACCGCTCCAGGCGATGAGGGCATAACCGGGCAGCGCGAGTCGCACGGCAACGGGCAGCGGCAGCATCTGGGCGAGCTGCATCGTGAGCGCGACGAGCGCGGGCAGCAGCAGCCCCATGGGAGATCGCCCCAGCGCGACGGACCCGAGCAGTCCGATAGCGGCGAGTGCCAGGGTCGGGGCGAGCACGCAGACCCAGGCGAGCAGAATCTTCCCGGCGGCGTCACCCGGCGTCAGCAGGTGGCCGTCGAGGCCGACCAGCGGCTGGTTGCCGACCGCGATGACCCCACCGACCGCGCTGGAACAGGCCAGCCCGGCCACGAGCAGCAGGATGACAGTGAGGCTGGACAGTGCCTTTGCGGCGAAGATCCGTCGAGGCGACCGGACCGCCACGAGCAGGTGGCGCCAGGTGCCGAGCCGGTCCTCGGAGGCGAACACGTCGCCAGCGACAACCGAGGTCAGCAACGGCAGTGCCCAGGTGCCCGCGAAACCGAGCGTCACCAGCGGTCCCGCCCACCCCGTAGCGTGCATCCAGCGGCCGAAGAGGGTGTCGACGGGCAGCGAGCTCTGCTGGCTCACCGCGGCGACGAACAGCGCCGGCGCGATCCAGCAGGCGAGGACCAGCAGCCGGATCCGCCATTGGGAGACCAGCTTGACCAGCTCAAAGCGATAGCTGCGCGCCACCGAGACGCGGCGCGCCCGGACAACGCTGTCGGCGGCGATGGTCGCGGTCACTGAATGGCCTCCTGCTGTTCGGTGAGGGCGAGGAACGCGGCCTCGAGCGGCGACACCACGGGTGCGAGCTCACGCACCGCAATGCCAGCGTTCACGAGCCGCACGACCAGCTCGTCGAGGGCGGGTGCCAGCGCGCGCACGACGAGCACCTCGGCGTCCCGTGCGCCGGCGTGGTCGACGTGGATCCCGGCTGTGTCGGCAGCCAGCTGCCGGGCGGCTTGGGGGTCGGAGGTGCGCAGCCGGTAGTCGAGTTCGCGGTTCTCGGCGGCCAGCTTGCTGAGCGGGCCGGAGAAGACGACCCGTCCGGTGGCGAGGATGGTGACCTCGGAGCACAGCGCCTCCAGGTCGTCCATGCGGTGGCTGGAGAGAACGACGGTGGTTCCTTCCGCCGCGAGCCGGGTGAGGACACGGTGTACGTGCTTCTTGCCGGCCGGGTCGAGGCCGTTGGAAGGTTCGTCGAGCACCAGCAGCCGGGGCTTGCTGAGCAGGGCCGCGGCGAGCCCGAGCCGCTGACGCATGCCGAGGGAGAAACCGCTCGCCCGGTCGTCGGTGACGTCGGTGAGCCCGACCTGGTCGAGTACGTCGTCGATCCCCGTTGTCCGCGCGTCCTGGCCGCGGAGAGCGGCCAGGGCGGCGAGGTTCTGCCGGGCGGTGAGCGAGGGGTAGAGGCCGGGACCGTCCACGAAGCCCGCGACGCCGTCGGGGGCGGCGAGCGCCCGAGCAATCGGCGTACCGAGGATCTCGAGGCGGCCGCTGTCGGCGACGGCCAGGCCCAACAGGAGACCAAGCAATGTGGTCTTGCCGGCGCCGTTCGGACCGACCAAACCGTGGATCTGCCCCTGGGTCACATCCAGCTCGATGCCGTCGAGTGCGACGACATCGCTGAAACACTTGGTGATTCCTCGAGCCCGGATTGCTAGTGGTGCGTCCATGAGCCCCTTCTTTCGTCGCCTCAGGCAACTTAGAGACGACAAGCGGCGCAGGCACGGACAACTGGCTGAACGTTCATGGAACGGAAGACGACCGGCTTCCAAGGGCGGAGGCAGCTCCGTGGGACCTCGAGTCAGCGCCGGTCCAACTAGGAGTCGGTCGGGCGGCTTGCCGGACGAGCCTGCCAGCACCGCGGAGCGACCGTCGGATCGGCACGCGCCATAGGCCAAGACGTGCCATCCACCGCAAGGACAAAGTGCGTGACAAGTTCTTCGTGGCCTACGGCAAGTGCGGCATTGCCTACCCGTACCGCGTCTACAACGGCTCCCAGAACTGAACGCAGGACGCCCTCAACGAGAACGACGAAATCTTCGTCAAGATGGCGCCGGAGAGCGGCGCCGCGCACCCGCTCTACGACGCCTACTACACCCACTTCAACGACGCAAACAACTTTGGGGTGACCTGCTCTAGGAGCAGCTTCCCGTGCCGATCCTGACCACGGGGCAGCCGGCCACGACCATCGGGATCGCCGGTCGGGCATGCAGCGACCGGACAGTCTCGATGTCTGCGGACGCGTCCGCTTGCGGTCTTCGTGCGGCCACCCGCCGGCAATCTCGGTCCCAAGAATCGGTGGTGATCTTCTACTTCTCTGAAAGGGACTGTCGCATGCCCTCTCATAACCGGCGTGTATTCCTCGGGCTGACGGGCGCGGTCGGCGCGGGTGCCGCCGCCGCCATCGCCGGCTTCTCCTCGGCACCGGCGTGGGCCGACCCCAGTTTCGCCGACAACCCGTTCACGCTCGGTGTCGCCTCCGGCGACCCGTCTCCCGACGGGGTGGTTCTGTGGACCCGGCTGGCGCCGGACCCGCTCGCCGTGGACGGTTCGGGCGGGATGCAGCCGCGGGTCGTTCCGGTGGCCTGGCAGATCGCCGAGGACGAGGGCTTCCAGAGGGTGGTCCGCGCCGGTGCGGAGCGGGCCACACCGGAGCTCGGACACTCGGTGCACGCGGAGGTGACCGGTCTTCGCCCCGATCGCGAGTACTACTACCGGTTCCGGGTGGGCACGCAACTCAGCCCGGTCGGACGGACCCGCACGGCACCCGCGTACGACGCGGATCGGCGGCGGCTCGCCTTCGGCTTCGTGTCCTGCCAGAACCTGCCGGCCGGGCACTTCACCGCCTACCGGCACCTAGCCGAGGAGGACCTGGATTTGGTCCTGCATCTCGGCGACTACATCTACGAAGGTCCGGGCGCCAGCGCGGTCGGCCGCCCGCACCTGCCCGCCACCGAGATCTTCTCGCTCAGCGACTACCGGATCCGCCACGCCCAGTACAAGACCGACCCTGACCTGCAGCTGGCACACGCCCGGTTCCCGTGGGCAGTGACCTGGGACGACCACGAGGTGGAGAACAACTACGCGGACGGCACCTCCGAAGATCCGAAGCAGTCGCAGGAGGACTTCCACAAGCGCCGGGCCGCCGCGTACCAGGTGTACTACGAGCACATGCCGCTGCGCCGGATGAGCATCCCGCAGGGGCCGGACATGCGGCTGTACCGGCGGCTCCGTTACGGCAACCTCGCCGAGTTCAACATCCTCGACGGCCGGCAGTACCGCTCGGACCAGGTCCCGTCCGGCATGGACAACCCGTCCCGAACCATGCTCGGCAGCGCCCAGGAGCAGTGGCTGCTCGACGGCCTGGCCGCCTCGACCGCACGGTGGAACGTGCTGGGCAACCAGACCGTCATCGCCGAAGCCGACCGGGACCCCGGCCCTGGCAAGCGGCTGTCGGACGACAACTGGAACGGTTACGCGGCGGCCCGGCAACGCCTGTTCGACGGGGTGGTCGAGCGCGGCGTCGAGAACATGGTCGTCGTCACCGGCGACGCGCACTGCAGTATGGTCGCCGACCTGAAGCAGAGCTTCGACGACCAATCGTCCCGTACCGTCGGGGTCGAGTTCCTGGGTACCTCGATCACGTCGGGCGGCAACGGTTCGGACATGGACGTGCGGGGCACCGAGTGGCTGGCCAGCAACCCGCACATGCAGTTCTACAACGGCCGGCGCGGCTACGTCCGCTGCCACCTCGACCAGCAGCAGTGGCGCACCGACTACCGGGTCCTGCCGTACGTCACTGAGCCGGGCGCCCCGGTGTCCACCCGGGCCAGCGTCGTGGTGGAGAGCGGGCGTCCGGGCGCCCAGGTGGACGTCGCCTGACCGGCGCCGCTGCCGGGCGGCGCTGTCGTGGTGCGGCCGTCGCGCTGTTCGCCGGACCACACGGAGCGCCGCTCGGCGGGCGGACTCGTGCTCGGCCCGAAGGTGCAGCACAAGGCCGTGCTGGAGCTGCTGTCGCGCTGCGGCGGCCCGGCCGGGCTACGCAAGGCCGGGCCGCCGCAAGCTCGTCGTCGCTACGTCGCATGCCCCTCAGCCGGTTCATTCGTATGCCGGGGTGCTGCCCCGGCAGGGCCCGGGTCAACCGTCGCCCATGACTGGATCTGCCGCTGGCCGGCACCCGAGAGCTCGGGTGCCGGCCACGACTGTCGTCCAGGCTATGTCTACCTTGCCCTCTCGGCTCCGACATCACGCAGGTCAGGCCGAGGGCAATCCTGGCCAAGCAGGCCTAGGGTCGGGCGGGTTTCCGTATGCTGCGGTGAGTGAAATGGGCACGTTCCTTCGTCGCGCTGGCGGCGACCCTGACTGTTACGGCGTGCGATGCCGCCCGGACCCCGCCGGCCGGTGCGCCCACCCGCTCCGCCCGTGCAGGCTCCCCGTCGCACCCCGCCGAAATCACCTTGGCCTTCGCGGGCGATGTGCACTTCGCCGGCCGTACGGCCGACCTGTTGGGCGACCCGGCGACCGCGTTCGGGTCGATCTCGTCGACCCTGTCGGCCGCAGACCTGGCGATGGTCAACCTGGAAACGGCGGTCACCACACGCGGCGCTCCGGAGCCGAAGGAGTTCCATTTCCAGGCGCCAGCAAGCGCGTATGACGCGGTAAAGGCCGCCGGCATCGACGTGGTGTCGATCGCGAACAACCACGCGTTGGACTACGGGCGAACGGGGCTGGCCGACACCGTGGACGCAGCCAGGACCGTCGGGTTGCCGGCCGTCGGGGCGGGCGCCGACGCGGCGGCGGCGTACAGGCCGTGGATCACCGAGATACGCGGTACCAGAATCGCAGTCCTCGGCTTCAGCCAGGTCTCCGAGCTGTGGTCGGAGTGGAAAGCCACCGACACCCGGGCCGGCATCGCGATGACCCGGGATCTGCCGCGCGCCGTCGCGGCGGTGCGCGCCGCCCGGCGCCAGGCCAGCGTGGTCGTCGTCTACGTCCACTGGGGCACGGAGGGCGAGGCGTGTCCACCCGCCGAGGCTCGCGCGTTCGCTGACGAGATGGCTGAGGCGGGTGCCACGATCGTGGTCGGCACCCACGCCCACCTACTGCTCGGCGACGGGTGGCTCGGCAAGACCTTCGTCCAGTACGGACTCGGCAACTTCGTGTGGTGGCGTGACGACGCGTACAGCAACGACACGGGCGTGCTGCGGGTGACCCTCGACGGTTCGGCGATCTCGAAGACGGAACTGGTACCCGCGACGATCTCGCGACACACCGGTCGACCCGAACTCGCTGACGGCGAGGACACGGCTCGGATCCGCCAGAAGTACGCGGACTTACACGCCTGCACCGGACTCGCCGCGAGCCCCGCCCAGTAGTCCGGCACACACAGTCCGGCAATGTGGTGCACGCAGGAGTGAATCTCAGACGACGTTGAGACGCGCAGCTAGAACCGCGCCGACCCACAGCTCCGTGAGCACCGCCGAGTGCAGCAGCTGCTGCCGCCCTCGGTCTCATGCCACTCCCTGAGGCGCCAGCAATAGGTGGGCCGTCCGGTATGCCCGGCGGGCGACGACCGAACGAATGCACCAGCTCAAGCTGTGCGGGTCGATGAGCCCTACCGGTGGACCATCACGGAGCCACCTACCACGACGCCGCGTCCTTGCGGGCGCGTCTGGGTGACCTTCGCCGTGGCCGGTGGCGGCGTCCGCAAGGACACCGTGATCGTCGTTCCCGGCCAGACGGTCACCGTCGACTTCGACGCTGATAATCCGGGCAGCTGGATGGCCCACTGCCACGACGCCTACCACGCCGAGGCCGGCATGATGGCCACCCTCGGCTACCGGGACTGAGGCTGCGCTTCCAGCGCGACACTCCCCACTACCTCGTGGTCTACAAGCAGGAAGCCCGGGTCACGGCCGACGTCCTTGCGGCGAAGCTGGCTGCCGCGAAGCGTTACCGCGACCGGTAGCCACCGCGAGATAGCCGTCCTCCAGGCCGGGCTCCAGGGGACGCGCCCCGGGGCTCGGCACGGACGGCGCCACGATGCGGTAGCGCATGCCGTCGTCGTGCGGCAGCGCGGACACCACCGTCCCCTCGGTCGGCGCCGGTCCGTCCGTGACGACCGACCAGACCTGCCCCTGGGCGCGGCGGGTCAACTCCTCGACCGTGCCACGGAAGATAAGCCGCCCCTTGGCGAGCACCGCCACCTCCCGGCAGGTCTGCCCGATGTCGTCGACGATGTGCGTGCTCAGCAGGACCGTGCGCCGGCCGGCGAACTGGGACAGCAGCGTGCGGAAACGGATCCGCTCCTCCGGGTCGAGACCCGCGGTCGGCTCGTCCACGATCAGCAGCTGCGGGTCGGCGAGCAGGGCCTGGGCGATGCCGACCCGCTGCCGCATACCGCCGGAGAAGCCGCGCAGCCGCCGGTCCGCGTGCTCGGTCAGCGCCACCACCTCCAGCAGCTCGCCGACCCGCCGGCGCCGGACGGTCCGGTCGTCCATGCCCTTGAGCAGCGCCACGTAGTCGAGGAACTGCCGGGCGGTCAGGTCGGGGTAGACGCCGAGGTCCTGCGGCAGGTAGCCGAGGTCACGCTGCACGGCGGTCCGCCCGGCGCTGGTGCCGAGGTCGTGCTCGCCCACGGTGACCCGGCCGGATGTCGGACGGACGATGCCGGCCAGGATGCGCATCAGCGTGGTCTTGCCGGCGCCGTTCGCGCCGAGCAGGCCGAACATCCCGGTGGGCACGGCCAGGTCGAGGCCGTCGATGGCGGCCACCCCACCGCGGTACGTCTTCGTCAGGCCGGAGATCTCGATTCGCATGGGAGTTCCTTCTCGTTGTCGGACGCGGGCTCGTTATCGGACGCGGCGCGCGCGCAGGGCGTGGCCGCCCGCGAGCACGGCGGCGGCGATGATCAACAGCAGGGCGATGGACAGCCAGGCCAGCGCCGGCGTCGGGTCGGGCCGCAGGGCGTTGAGCGTCGCGCCGGGTATCGGGCCGGCCCAGGTGTCCTGGCCGTCGATGCCGTGGAAGTCGAACAGCGCGGCGAGCGGATAACCGCCCAGGGGGTGGACCAGGGTCCGCGCGAGCGTCGGCATCATGTCCGGCGAGACCACGTTGCCCCACAGCCAGTAGCCGACGAACAGGACACGGAACAGCGGAGCCGGCATGACCAGCGGCGCGGCCAGCGCGAAGGCGGCCACGAACAGCAGGCCGGGGATGAACACCGCCCCGAAGGCGGCCAGCGCCCAGCCCAGCGCCCGGGGCTCCCCGGTGTCCACCGCGTACGCCGCGGCGAAGCCGAAGTACGCCACCGCGACCGGGATGGCCGTCGCGGCGCCGGCGCCCACGTACTTGCCGAGCAGGCGCGCCCTCGGCGAGGCGGGCGTGGCGTCCAGGATCGACGCCACCCGCAGCCGGTCGTCGCGGATCAGCCGGTCGGCGAGCAGGCAGCCGAACCCGATCGACAGCAGCGCGTGGAGCTGGACCGCCAGGCCGACCACGGCGGTCCGCGGATCGACCGACCGTTCGCCCGGATCGAACAGGTCCCGCAGCAGGCTACCCCCGATCAGCACGAACAGCACCAGGGTCAGCGCCGGCACGATCCACACCGTCCGCTTGCGGACCTGCATCCGGAACTCGTACCGCAGGCTGGCAACAAAGGTGGTCATTCGTCCTCCTCGCCGATGAGGCGTTCCGAGCGGCCCAGCAGGACCAGGGCGAATACGATGAGCGCGGCGCCCACGCCGAGCAACGTCAGGCGGTTCGCGGTCCAGTCGCCGGGCGCCGCGCCCCGGGTCGTCGCGAACAGGTAGAGCAGCCGGCCCGGCAGGTGCGCCTGCGCCGAGCCGGCAAAGAACTGCTGGATCGCCCACACGGAGGTGACCAGCGCGCCGGCCGCGCCCGGGCTGCGGAAGACGGCGCCCGCGGCGAAGGCCAGGCCACTCAGGCCCAATGTCGGCGCCAGCCAGGTGAGCTGGCCGGCGAACGCGCCGTGGTTCTCCGGCCAGCGGGCCCACCAGCCGGTCGCGATCAGCACGACCGCCGCCGGCACGGCGACCGCCGCGGTCCAGCCGAGCGTCACGATCATCCGGCGCAGCAGCGTGACGCGGTACGGCGTCGGCGAGGCGAGCTGGAGCTCGCGGGCCGGATCCCGGCCGACGAGGGAGGAACAGGCGACCGCGGCGGCGAGCGGTATCGCCATCTCCAGGGCGCCGAGCAGGATGCGGGCGGTGGTCGGGTCGCTCGGTTGCGGATTCGCGAGGGCGGCCGTGATGCCGAGGGCGAGGGCGATGGGCGGGCCGAGGAAGGCCGCCCAGCCCGCCCTGCGCATCTCGTACCGCCAGAGGGTCAGTGGTCTCACATCGGGTGGGTAGCGCGTCCGCCGCCGTGAGGTTCACCGCGGCCGGAAATCGCCACCGCGACGATCGCGAGGGCGGCGCTGGCCAAGAGCACCGGCGCGTTCGTCGACCAGACCCCGATGATGGACCAGGCCAGCCAGTCGTCGGGGATTAGCACGCCGCCCGCCAGCACCCGCACCGCCCACAACCCGACGGCCGCGCCCAGCGCCGTGTCCGGCCCGAGGAAGACGGCGATCAACAGGCTGACCGAGGACAGCAGCGCCATCGGCCCGAGCCAGGCGCCGACGAGCTCGTTCAGGCCGTCCGCGCCCGCCGCGCCGGTGGCGGTCAGCACCGCGGAGGCGCCCAGTGCGAGCACCAGGTCGTAGCCGAACACCAGCGCGATGCGGATGAGCAGCAGCAGCCGGCCGGAGGTGGGTGTGGCGGCGAGCAGCTCGGCGGCCGGGTCGCGGCGGGAACGGTAGGTGCCAGCGACCCCCGCGGCGGCGACGATCGGCGCGATCAGGGAGAGCATCAGGTCCGCGCCGGCCGTGGTCCGCAGGAGCACGAGTCCCGCGCCGAGGGCCATCACCAGCGCCGAGGCGATCGGCGCGGCCGGCCGGATCAGCCGCGCCTCGGCCGCGACCAGCGCGACGAGGTGCCGCACCCGCCGCGGGGGCCGGCGGACGATGGGTTCGATGGTGCTGCGGCTCAGCACCGTCCGCACCAGCGACGCCGGGTCCGGCGGCGTCGCGCCTGGCGCGGCGGCCACCGCGATAGCCTGCCAGGAGGCCAGGTCGGCGCGGCAGCGTGGGCAGTCGGCGAGATGCGCGCGGACCCGGTCGCGGTCCGGTCCGGAGAGCGAGCCGGCGGCGTACGCGGGCAACAGATCCTTCATTCGGGCACCTCCTGAGCGGTGAGCGCCGCGGCGACGGCGGCCCGAGCGTGATACAGCCGGCTCTTGACCGTGCCGACCGGGATCGCCAGCACCTCGGCGACGTCGGCGAGCGGCAGGCCGGCCACGAACACCAGCGCGATCACGTCCCGGTGATGCGCGGGGAGCAGGTTGATGGCGGCGGCCACCGGGGTCCCGCCGGCCGCCGCGATCGCGAGGTCCTCCGGGCCGGCGCCCTGATCGGGCCGGTCGGGCAGGTCGGCGCCGGCGGGCTCGGGCGCGGACCGGCCGCGTAACCGGTTGTGCGCCTGGCGGCGGGCGACGCCGAACAGCCACGTCGTCACCTTCGACCGCCCCTCGAAGGCGCCGGCCGACCGCCAGACCGCGAGCATCGTGTCCTGCAGGATCTCCTCGGCGGTCATCCGGTCGCCGGCCAGCCGATGCAGATAGCCGAAGAGCGCGCCGGAGTACCGCTCGTAGAGCCGGGACAGCGCGGCGGCGTCACCGGCCGCGATCGACCGCAGCAACGCTTCGTCACTGCCCGGATCCATCCGCTCACCCCCTACTCCAGGTAGGTAGCAGCCGACGGGGCGGAAGGTTCAAACGAGTATGCGTGCCGGCGAGCCGACCTCGAGCACCGGGCCGGTCGGCTCCGGTGCGCGGCCGGCCGTCAAGGTCACCACACTGTGCGAGTTATGGTTGGCCGCGTGCGGCCGGCCGACGTCAACGGCCAGGTCACACGGCGCCACTCGTCGCCGCACCGGACCTCGGCGATCCGGCGCAGTTCCGGCGTCACCTCGAAGACCGTGATGGTGACCCGGTGGATTTTGTTTCGATGGACCAGTGACCGCGGATCCAGGCGGCCAGGTGGTGCGGTTTGGCCTGGTGGACCTGTAGGTCGGTGATGGCGGAGACGGTGCCGCCACGGTTGCCGCCCTCCACTACCCGGCTCGGCGGAATGCGTAGCTCGGCGGTCCGGCCGCCGCAAAGAGCACCTCGGGTGATCCGCGTGCCGCAAGAGTTCGCCGCCGTGGGCGTGGCCGGCCAGCGTCGCCCGGCCTCCGGACCGGGTTGGCCTGCCCGCCGCCGTGGGCCGAGAATCGCTGCCGCGCCGTGGTTTGCCACCGGAGCACGTGGTCCCGGCGCCGGTCGATTCATGCGCCACCTTCCAACGGAGCTGCGGACCATCACCTGTTATCCGCAGGTCGAAGGAGAAGGTTCATGGCCGGCCCGCGGGCCGGGTGCAGTGCCGTAGCCAGCCGGCCGAGGCCGAGCTGTCCACGGTGTACGGGTCCAGCCGCCGTCGCCTGGCGCGCTGACGCCGGGACGTTCGCCCTCGACGTGCCGGTGCCGGTGAACACCATCGCCGAGGTGTGGGTGCCGGACGCCGATCCGGCGGACGTCCCCGAGGGCGGGGTGGCCGCCTCCGGCGCCGACGGCGTACGCGGCGACCACCGTGCCGACGACGGCTTGGCGGTCTTCACGGTCGGCTCCGGCACGTACCGGTTCCGCCGGGTTTGACCGGCCGCCGAGCGCCTGGGCGTCGGTGGGTCGACCCGATCGGCCCGACCCAGCGGGACCCGGCTCTGCGGGATCACCAGGCGGTGGTTGTGGTCCGGAACCGGCGCTGGTAGACCGACGGCGGGATGCCGTACGACGCGGTGAAGGCCCGCCGCAGCGTTTCATCGCTGCCGAACCCACTGCGCCGGGCCACCTCGGTGACCGTGCCGCCGCGCTCCAGCAGCGCGCGGGCCGCCTCGACCCGGGCAAGTTCCAGGTAGCGCGCCGGGGTGAGCCCGAACTCCTGTTGGAAGAGCCGGCGCAGGTGGCGGGGAGTCATCGTCGCGTCGTGCGCCATTGCCTCGATCGGGTACGCCCGGGCCGGGTCGGTGGCGACCCGGTCGGCGACCCGGCGTAGCCGCTGATCGAGGGTCGGCGGCAGGTCCTGCCGGACGGAGAACTGGGACTGCCCACCCGGCCGCTGCATGAACACCACGAGTTCCCGGGCGACCTCGCGGGCCAGGTCGGCACCGTGGTCCTCCTCGACCAGTGCGAGGGCGAGGTCGATCCCGGCGGTAACCCCGGCGCTGGTGGCGAACCGGCCGGAACGGACGTGGATGGCGTCCGGTCGGACCTCGATCTCCGGGAATTCGGCCTGAAGGCGGCCGGCGTGCCGCCAGTGGGTGGTGGCCGGGTGGCCAGCGAGCCAACCGGTCCGGGCCAGCACGAACGCGCCGGTGCAGACCGCGGCGAGCCGGGTCGGCGGCCCGATCAGTGGACCCAATCGAGCACGTAGGTCCTCGGCATCGGGCAGTGCGGTCAGGTCTTCGGCTCCGGTCAGCACGAGCGTGTCCAGCGGCGTGGACTCGGCCACGGTGGTGTCGGCGGACAAGCGGACCCCGGACGCGGTACGCACCGAATCCGACCGCCAGCCGAGCAGGGCCACCGCATAGTCGGCACCGCGCCGGGTAGCCCCGGTGAAGACGTCCACCGGTCCGGAAACGTCGAGTAGCTGCACCCCGTCGAAGACGAGCACGCCGACGCGGTGTGACCGCCCTCGGCTCATCCGACCCGCTCCCTCCAGCCGATCCGATGTCCGCATCTGTGGGATGGCTGTCCTTCTGGACATGGTCCGGCCGAGTCTAGCCCGGCAGCATCGGTGGCGAACCTCTGCACCAGTAGAAACCTCCGTAGGAACAGGGTGAGCACACCATGGCCGAAACCGTCGCCGGGATCACCATCCCGGACACCCCGCTCGTGGCTGCCGCGACCGACCTCGTCCGGGCAGCCACCAACGACCTGTTGTTCCGGCACAGCCGCCGGGTGTTCCTGTTCGGCGCGCTCCAGGGTGAGCGGCGTGGTCTGAGCCCCGATCTCGAACTGCTGTACGTCGGTGCCATGTTCCACGATCTCGGCCTGACCGAGCGGTACGGCAGCACCGACCTGCGGTTCGAGGTCGATGGAGCACATGCCGCCGAGCGGTTCCTGCTCGACCATGGCCGACCTGTTTCGCAGGCCCGCAAGGTCTGGCTGGCCATCGCGTTGCACACCACGCCGGGGGTGCCGGAGTTCCTCGACCCGGAGATCGCACTGGTCACCGCGGGAGTGGAGACCGACGTGCTGGGCATCGGTTACCGCGACCTCGATCCGGAACGGATCGCGGAGGTCATTGCCGCCCATCCGCGCCCCGACTTCAAGCGGCAGATCCTGGCCGCCTTCAATCAGGGCAACAGGCACCGCCCGCAGACGACGTTCGGCAACGTCAACGCGGACGTGCTCGCCCACTTCGACCCGAACTTCGTCCGGGACGATTTCGTGGAGATCATCCTGCGCAGTGACTGGCCGGAGTGACGGTCCGCTCGCAGGGAACGTCTGCTCGGGGTGGCCGACCTGTCCGGTGTCGGACGTTCGGCGACCGCCGGGGCGTTCCGGCCCGAGCCGGCCCGATTCACGGCTCGGGCCGGCTTCCCATAGGTCCAGCGGGCGGGCCGGTCAGCTGTACTTGGCGACCGTTTCCTTGACGCTCTCGGCGTTCTTGCGCAGCTCCTCGGCCACCGCCGGAGAAGACCCGCTAGGCCGGCTGGTTGTCGGCGTAGATCTTCTGCAACCCGGCGTTAGATGGCCTTGTTCGCGTTCGGCACCAGCAGCCGGACCTGGTCCTGCGCCTGGGTCTTCGCAGCTGCTCGACGGCATTCTTGTAACCGGGCCGCCCGGTGAAGAGCTTCTGCAACTCCGGGGTCTGCTGCGCCGCCTTGGTGGACGGCAGGTAACCGGTGTCGAGTGACCACTGCGCGACGTTCTCCGGCTTGGCGGCGAACCGGACGAACTCGAACACCTTCGTCCTTACGCTCCTTCGGCGGGCCAGCCAGCATCGCCAACCCGACGCCGCCGGTCGGGCAGCCGAACGCCTTCTGCTCCGGCAGGAACGCCGGCGCGAAGGCGAACTTCGCCTCCTTGGTCAGCGCCGTCATCACCCCGGTGGAGTCCGGGAGCGTGGCGATCAGCCCGTTGGTGAAGTCGAAGCCCCGAGTACGGCGCACCGCTCGGCTTCCGGATCTACCGAGTTGAGTGCGTCGCCTACAGTGCACCGGGCACTGCCGGCTCGACCAGGACAGACGGGTCGTCCTCCGGCTCGTTGCCGTTTCTTCGGCTGGGTCCGGCTCGGAGTGCGCCTGGTCAGTTTGACGCTGGCCGGAGTTCGGCGATGACGTGCCTGTCGGATGTGTGGTCTTGTCGCTGTTCCGATGTGTCCTGCTGAAGTGAGCCTGAGGTACATCTCAACGTTCCGCATCGAGCCGCTGGAGGATGGAGGGCAGCCATGACTAGCGGGTACGCCGCATGCATCGCGTGGCAACCTCGGGGCCACTGCGCTACCTCGCATGCTTCATTGGCCTCGCCGTCGTGGCGGCCGGTTCATGGCGGCAGCCGGGCTGCCGATTGCCGCAGGGCTGAGGGTGGATGACTGATGCCCGCGGTAGAGGCGTGGCTGCTCGGCGGACCCGCCGACGGCCGCATCACGCCCATAGAGGTTGACGAGGACGGGTGTCTTCCGCAGGCCGTTCTCCTGCTGCAGGCCGGCGCATACCTTCGGTGCCCGCGACCACCCGAGTCCGCCTGTGCAACACCGCTATCTCCGCTGCGGCGGCGAGGACGATTCGCCGACATTCCGGTACGACGGTCCCCTCCCCCGCGGCAAGTGACTCACCAAGGGCGGGCATCAGGCCGGATGTATGTGGTTCTCGACGCCAGCGGCCGGACAAGCTCTGGGCGAAGTAACCGCTGGAACGACGGTCTGACGTGGAATCTGGCATTCCAGCGCAAACCGTAGTATTAGGTGCGTAACCTGCCGGACATGGTCTCTCGTACGTGGCGTAACCTATTGCTCACAGCGCTCGGGGTGGGCGTGCTCGGCGGTGCCGCTCAGCTCGGCATCGCGTTCAGCTTCGGCATCGTCCAGCTCACCGGCGCCTCCACCGACGCCGCCGTCAACCAGTGGCCTGCCCAGCTCGTCTGGGTGGGCTGGTTCGCGGCACACGCCGCTGTAGCCGGCACCGTCGTCACCGCACGCCTTGCCCGCCGGTACGGGGTGCTGGACAGCACCGGCAGATTGATGGCCGTCGCCGCCACCGCCGCGCTGGGCGCCACCGTCGTGGCGCCGCTCTGCGTCCGGCCGGCCCAGGCCGCCGAGCGCTTCTCTGTGGATCCGATGTTGGCCGTCGGCATCTGCGCGACGCTCGGCGCGCTGGTCGGCGCGGGTGCCGCGATCGCCGTACTGGTGAAGCCGCCGCTGGGCTGGAACATGGCGGCGATGGGCGGCGTGGTCTGGCTGCTGGCGCTCGTCTCGATCGTTCCGTCGCTCGCAACCGCCGGGCCGTTGCCCGCCGTACGGCTCGGCGTGCTGGAGCCGGCCGGGCTCGACGCCGGCGCGGCACACCGGCAGGCGATCCTGATTCTGCCGGCGGTGGCCCTGCTCATCGGCGCGGCGACCGGCGGGCTGGCCCGCTGGCGCGGGCATCCGCCGCTGGTCAACGGCGCGACTGGCACAGCCGGAACCTTGCTGGTCGCGTTCGCTTACCTGACCGCCGGTCCCGGCGACGCCGTCGACCGGTACCAGATCACGCCGTACTACGGCGCGCTGCTCGCCGTCGCCGCCGGTGTGCTCGGTTCGGCCGCCGCCGCGTTGTTCCGCTGGCCGTTCGTACCACGCGCCGCCGAAGCGCGGGTCGTCGAGCCGACCGACATCCTCCGTCCACGGTCCGCCGGCCCCGCCGTAGCGGAGGCTATGACGCTGGCCGCTGGTGGTATGACCGACGAGCCGGAGCCCGTCGACCTGGCCGGCACGGGGCCGGTCGTCGGCGCGACAACACCGGAGCTTTCGACCGCAGCCGAACCGCTGGGCCTTGGTGCGTCGACTAGCGGCCGGGACGCCAGCGCCGTGCCGGCCGACTCCGCGACGCGGACCGCCGCACCGGCCGCACCCGCTGCACGGGCTGACCTCGACCGCACCCCGGAGGCATCGGAACCGATCTCCGCGACGGCAGCCCACCTTCCCGCGGGACCCGCCGGGAACGGCTCCGGGACGGCGGAGGCTGACAACACCGAACCGGACGGAGTCCGACCCGACGGGGCACTCGTCGCTCCGGGGACCCGCCGGATGTACCAGCCGCCGAAGACCGACCGGACGCTGACGCAGGCGACTTGGCCGGTCGTGCCGGCGCGGCGGGTGCCGCCCTCGACCGAGCCCGCTCCGGGTGCCGAGGCAACCCACTCGGCCGGACCGCAAGAGAGGCCCGAACCGGCGCTCCCATCTCGACTCCGGCCGCCCCTGCCCAACCTGAACCAGGCCGCCAACTGGGACGCCCTCGCGACCGCCAAGCACGCCGGGCGCCCGCACACCACCGACGCCGCGCCTGCCGCCCCAGCACCCGTCGCCCAGGCAGGACGGGCCGGCGGTCGGCTGGGCCTGTTCCGGCGCAACAAGTCCCGGGCCGACGGGGACGGCGCGGACAGCCGGGCGGAAGGCGAGCAGTTGCCGAGGCAGGACGCGGAGTTCGTCGACTGGGTGACCCGACTGGGCAAGTCGGTGGCGGAAAACGAGCCGGAGCAGGCGAGCCGTCGCCGGTAACTCCGCCCCGCCGGCCGCCACCCCGCGAGGTCCGATGGAAGATTGTCGCCCGCGCGGGCGACAGCGAGAACGGCCGGGTGCTGCGCTGGGAGTTCGACAGGGTCGACTTTGCGTCAAGGTCAAGGCCCGCCAGAAGCGCCCCGCCCTGCGCCGCTGTCACCGCAGGGGTTAGCAGCTGAACGCGGCTGTCCGGCCTCCACTGCTGGCGCGGCGTCCGGACGCCTGCACCGTTGCGTCGCCCTGACCGCGTTGCCCGTGCACGCCGCGGCGTTCGCCCTGGCGCCGACCAGACATCGAGCGCAATCGCGCAACGCCGGCTGTAGCCGCTCCGGCTGGTGCCGCCCGTCCGGGTGTAGAACCTCCTGCTGTGTGGCCGCCAGCGGCGTAGCGGAGATCTTGGCGTGGTGCCATTCCTGCTGGTGTGGTAGGTCGGCGCCCGTCGCGGGCGATTGCGACATACCGCCTAGCCGGTTGCGTTTTGGTTGGTATGCCTGTGGGGTGGCGGAGCTAGCGGACGACGAACAACCCAGCCTGGACCAGGGGCCGGCGAAGCGTGGCGGGCCGGCGTCCCGGACAGCGCCCGCGGGTCGTCGGACGGCGGGGCTCGGGCTGACGCTGGGCGCCCTGGGGGTGGTGTACGGCGATATCGGGACCAGCCCGCTGTACGCGTTGAAGACGGTGTTCACCCTCGACCGTGGCCTGGTTCCGACCGCGCCGGACGTGTTCGGCGTGATCTCGCTGGTGTTCTGGTCGATCATCCTGATCGTGTCGGTCAAGTACGTCATCTTCATCCTGCGGGCCGACAACGAGGGCGAGGGCGGGGTGATGGCCCTGGCCGCGCTTGCCGGGAGAGTGCTGGTCAAGGGCAGCGAAAGGCGCGCCGCCACGGCGCTGGCGCTGGGGGCTCTGGGTGCTGCGCTGTTCTACGGCGACAGTGTGATCACTCCGGCGATCTCGGTGCTGTCCGCGGTGGAGGGCCTTGAGGTCATCTCACCGGCGTGGGCGGTGGTGGTGCTCCCGGTGTCCGCGGTGATCCTCACCCTGCTGTTCGCCATCCAGCGTTGGGGCACCGGACGGGTCGGGGCGGTGTTCGGGCCGATCATGCTGCTCTGGTTCGCCAGTCTGGGCGTCGCCGGCGCGGCCGAGGTAATCCATCATCCGGGCGTGCTGGCCGGGCTGTCCCCCACCTACGCGGTCCTGTTCTTCGTGGACCACCCCGTCGTCGCGTTCATCGCGATGGGCGCCGTGGTGCTGGCGATCACCGGTGCAGAGGCGCTCTACGCCGACATGGGACACTTCGGTCGCGCCCCGATCCGCCGGGCCTGGTTCGCGATCGTGTTTCCCGCCCTGACGCTGAACTACCTCGGCCAGGGCGCGTTGATCCTGCGCGCACCCGCCAGCCGGGAGAACCCGTTCTTCCTCCTGTTACCAGACTGGGCGCAGCTGCCGATGGTCGTCCTGGCCACCGTGGCCACTGTCATCGCGTCCCAGTCGGTGATCTCCGGAGCGTTCTCGGTGTCCCGGGAGGCCATGCGGCTGGGCTTCCTGCCGCGACTGCGCATCCGGCAGACCTCCGCCCACCAGTACGGGCAGATCTACGCGCCCGGGGTGAACTGGGCCCTGTTCGCGGCAGTCCTGCTGGTGGTGTTCGCGTTCGGCTCATCCACCAACCTCGCCGCCGCGTACGGGGTGGCAGTCACCGGCACATTCCTAATCACCACGACCCTGTTCCTCGTCGTCGCGCGGGTCCACTGGCACTGGCCCATCCGGCGACTGGTGCTGTTCGGGGTCATCTTCGGCAGCCTCGAGCTGACCTTCTTCACCGCGAACCTCGCCAAGGTCACCCACGGCGGTTGGCTGACGCTGCTCATCGCGAGCGTCCTGTTCACGCTCCTGCTGACCTGGCGGCGCGGAGCCAAACTGGTCACCGCCCGGCGGATCGAGCGCGAAGGCCCCCTGCGCGACTTCATCGACGACCTGCACGCCGCCAAAACGCCGCGGGTGCCCGGCACCGCCGTGTTCCCCCACCCGAACAAGGAAACCACTCCCCTGGCGCTGCGGGCGAACGTCGCGCACAACCACGTACGCCACGAGAAGATCGTCATCGTCACCGGTAACACCGCGAACGTCCCCCACATCCCGTGGGACCAGCGCCTGACCATCGACGACCTCGGCAACCCAGACGACGGCATCATCCACATCACCGCCGTCTTCGGCTTCCAGGACCCCACCGACTTCCCCGAGGTCCTGCGCCGCTGCGCCACCCACCCCCTCGCCGAAGGAATCGACTACGAACAGATCTCCTACTTCGTCTCGCGGATCACGCTGCGCTGCACCCGGAGCCCGGGAATGGCCACCTGGCGTAAACGGCTGTTCATCGCCCTCGCCCACAACGCCGCCAGCCACGCCGAGTTCCTGCACCTGCCAGAGGAACTCACCATCGTCCTCAGCGCCGAAGTCCCCGTCTAGACTCCGCCTCGGCACCGGCCGTAATGACACCTGAAAGCCGTGCTACGGCTTGGTGAGACCGGGTAGCGGCGCCGCACCCATGGGTGAGGCACGATACCCCGCCCAGATCACCGAAGACCTGTCCCGAGCCGTCCCGGCTCGCCGTGGTGGCCCTCGCCCCGATCGCGGCGGCCATGCCGGTGCTCGGCCCGCAGATCGCCACCTTGTTCGCCTACGGCCGTAGCTGGCCGCCAGCGATCGCCCTGCTGGGGAGGGTGGTGGCAGCCTCCGAGGTGGCCCTGGTGCCCTTCACCGGCTACATGATCCTGCAACGCGGCTCCTACGCCCTGCAGGACACCAAGAACCCCCGCGCTGATCACCACCGCAATGACCGTCGTGGGCGTGGCCGGCTGCCTCGTCGCGACCGGGCTGCTGCCGCGCGCTGACATCGCCGTCGGGATTCCCCTGGCCTACGCGGCCGCCTACACCGCGGGCTTCATCGCCGCCGCCATCCTTCGCCGCAGGCTGGCCGCATCGACGGCCACCGGCTGCTCCGCACCCACGCACGGGTAGCAGTCGCCGCCGGAATCGCCGGCAGCTGCGGCGCCGTCACCTCGTACGCCCTGACACCCCTGATCGGTTCCGGATGAGCGCGGCGTTTCATCACGCTCACCACGGCAGGCGTAGGCACCGCCGTCTACGTTGCGATCGCCCGCCTGGTGCGCCTCACCGAACTGCAGCATCTCGTAGCCACCACCCTCGCCGGCATCCGAACTAGCTGAGCGCCTGTCCTTGGACCCCACGGTCAGGGACTGAGGGTGCTGCTCAGCGAGCTTTCGCCCTAACGCTCCTTCGCACTGGCGGCGATCGAAGGTGGCGTTGTCAGTGTGCGACCACGACCCCTTGCGGTGTACGGCCAACCGCCGAGTCGCCGCAGACACCCCAAGTAGGGTCGTGCCGCGGACTTTCGCTTACGAGCGACTCACCACTCGGGAGATGTCATGAAGCCCTGGCACGTCACCGCCGTTATCGTGATCCTCCTGCTGATCGGCTTCCTCGGATGGCTCGTCACTTCATACCGCAAGGGTCGCGACGGGCGCTAACGCTTGTTCGCGGCAAGGGGTTCCGCGTGGTCTTTCAAGCCGGTCCAGGTGCCGCTGCAGCACGCTCGATCGCGCGGTAGACCGTCGAGCGGGCCACGCCGGACAGCTCGGCGCTGGTGTGCTCCCCGGCCTTGTGCAGGGCCACCAAGGCTGGATTGCTGCTTTCGTTCTGGCTGTCATGGCGCACCAGGTGGCGGGGCTCGCGCCGCGGAGGCACTGACGTCGCAGGGTTGGCACGACCCGGCTTGAGCCGAGAGTGATCACGGTCAGGATGATGCTGATGGTGACGCTGATCGGCCGTGCACGCCGGTCTCCATCGAGCAAGCCGACTGCAAGGCCAGCGTGACTCAGGACCACCCGAGCAACTGGATCGGCGGCCCGTCGATCCCTGTTCTTCCGTCGACGGTCGCGGCAGTCGTCCGCAAGGCTCTGGCTGAGGGATGGCGACCTAGCCGGCCAGCGGCGCCCTTCCACATGACTGCGCCCGACGTGTCGCCAAGGCGGCGGACTCCCTGTCCCCCGGGCAACGATCACAGCGCGCTTACCTGCTGCTTTGTCGGCTCCCGGCTGCTGGGATGATCCACGCTCGTCCCGTGCCCGTCCATGGCATCCGACCCGATCGTCGCCCAGTTAGTCGCCCACGCCCCGCAGCACTGCGTCCGCCTCGCGCACCATGTCCTGTTCAAGTTGGGCGCGCTCGGCCGCGTTGTCCTCCCACAGGTCTGCCAGGAAGGCGAACGTGGCAAGGGGCGCCGGGAACCCCAGAGACCCGGCATAGGCGGCGATGGCATGCGCGCCATCCACCGGCGCGATGGCCCCGGACACCAAACGTCGCGCATACGAGACCACCACCTCCCAGACGGCCTGCTCGTCGTCTGGCAGCTCAGGCAAGCCCAACTCGTCGACCACCTGGTCCAGCAGCTCGCGCGCCTCGCGGTACTCGCCTCGCGAGAGCCCAGCGAGTTCCCGCAACGATGGTCCATCCAGCCCCTCGGCAAGCGCTTGCGCCGCAATCATCGGCAGCTCCTCGCTAGCCAGGTCACCGGCCAGGACCCGCACCCCGACGTCTCGCATGTCGATCACACGCCGAGTTTCGTGGCTCCGCTGATCCCCGTCCACCGCGTTGCGCTATACCCCTCGCTTGTAAGAGCTGCGCGCACCGTCCGGGCGTGTCCGTCCGCATCCCTGAGCCCGGGCGATTGTCCGCGCCCGGCGGCTGTCGGCCGTCCTCGTCCCGGCCTGTTGCTGTCACCGTTGCTGTCGACAGCCGCGCCCTGGGCCTGACTCAGTCTGGTCCGGCCGTGTCAGCCCTGCTGCCGTCGTAGAACCAGACCACAGCCTGCGGTAGTTCTCCCGCAACACGCGCCGCCAACAGACGTCCCTCGGCAGCGAAGGCTGCGTCCTCCTCTGCCCCGACGGCTCTGCTGTCACTCGGATCGGCAATGTTGACCATGGATTCCGACCACTGCTGCCAGGCCGCCAGTCGCCCCACGAGGCCGGGAGAGAGTCCGAGCGTGGCAGGATCGCTCGGCTCGTGAACGCCGCCGTCCTCTTCACGAACCCACAAGGGCCAGCACCCGTAGTCGTACATCACCTTGATCAGCACTAGGCCAGGCTACGTAGAGGAGTTGAAGCGGAACTAAGAGCCGCTGCCTTGCCACCAGCAGGAGAGGCCTCGACGCCTGCTCACACGGCGTCTTGGGATTGCCATCGCCGATGGCTACTTCACGACGTTTCACGCTGTCTTGTGCCCCATCTATGCCCCGCCGTCAGCATGCATGCTTGTAGTCCCATCCTCATGGGCTGGGCGAGGAAGCATTGCCAGGGTGGCAGCAAGATAGGCGTTGCGGCGTGCGATGAGCCGTTGCAGGTACGGCCGCAGGATGAGGCTGGCCAGGAGGCCACCAACGGGTCCCATTGGCGCAGTGAAGTCGATGACATCGCGCATGAGCGTGGCCGAGGAGTCAACCCGGTTCGGCGTGAAGCTGTGCTCATGGCGCCATCGACCGAATGGACCGCGGATCTGCTCGTCCGTGAAGCCGTGCGGCTGCCGGTAGTCAGTGATCCGAACGGTCATCCGCCAGGGAAGGCCGAAGTGCCTGGCCTCCCACGTGACCGCATCGCCGGACGTCAACCGGCCGGTCGTTACGCCGCCGACCGCCCGTTCGGCACTACCTTCCATGGACTCGGCGTGCATCTCAACATCGAGGCAGGCGTAGAAGACGGTCTCCAGGGCTGCCTGCACGTCCGTAGTGAGCTCGATGCGCGGCACACCACCACCGTAGGCTTCTGGTCGCGCAGCGAGCGCAGCAGGATGAGCACTTGGCCCCAAGGCAACCAACGTTGCTCCGCCACCTGCTGCTTCGCCTGTTCCTAGCCGTATGACGGTCCCCCTGTCGTGTGTTCTCATCCCCCGGCGTCCGTCGTGATCGTCACTCAGATAGTCACTCAGTGCCGCCCGTAGCATCAGTGGGCTGGGCCGGCGGCCGCTCGTAGCCGCAGACGTCGTACAGCCAGTAATCGAAGTATCTGAATACCGCATCGTTGTCGTGGGGATCCAGTGCGAGCCATTCGCGTGCGGCGCGAGTCATCTCGGCGAAGGCGCGATCCTGCTCGTCTGGTTTGAGTTCAACCCAGTCGGTGAGCGCGCCCCACACGCAGTACATGCTGTCTGCGTACTCGCCGATGGTCATGACGTCGAGCGTTTCGCCCATGAACAGCAAGCCGAGGTCGTACGGTTCGTCCGCACGAAGGATCTGTTCGGCGAGGTCGCGGGCGCGTTCAGGTAGGCCGACCATGCCTCGTCGTCTGAACCGCTCACATGTCGGAGGATCACATGCGGGCAGGTCCGGCTGCAATCTTGGCGCTGCACGTATCGGGCACGCCCACAGACTGCGGGCTGTTGCCATCCCGATGCTCCTACGGAGGTCTAGGCGTGAGGGCGGCGAAGTCGGCGAGCAGGGCGTTGTAGACGTCGCGGATGATGTAGCGCGTGAGGCAGCGCGGATTTCCTGCTTGCTCAGCTCCTTTGAGATGCGTCGGTGCAGGTAGGGGCGGTGACGGGCTTCGCCCGTGCTAGCGACTTGAACTGTGGCACCAGCACGTCACCGGGCCCCTACCACCTCTGCGGACCCTCCGCTCCGACGTGCGCGCAACGATCGAGGAGCTGGTCCTCGATCTGTTGGCGAAGGCCCCCGAGGACTGGCCCGCACGGATCTTGGCCGAAGACTTCACGGAGCTAACCCTGATGCGCCGTCGCTCCTTGCGGTCGGCAGGATGACGAGGTGACCTCACCTGTTGTCTCATACAACAACCTCGACCTGTTGGCCGACGCTGGACGCTGGCACGACCTGCTGAGTTTCGCTGCCACAGTCGATGCGGGGCCTGTCGGCGAACGGCGGGAGGTAGCCCACGTCGTGGCATTGGAGGCACCAGCCGGGATCGCCGCCGCCGCGGCCGAACTGTTTCCCGACGATGACCGGGGGTACCCGGGGCCGCCGTGGGAGGTTTTAGCGCAGCTCCATACGTGGCGAGAGCTGTCTCCACACCTGATCAACCTGCGCATGCGGCACCTGGTAGCCCATACTCGCGTGCTGCACGGTGAGGATCTCCGTCCCGCCGACCTTGATTCCCAACTGCTCGGTGCTCCGCTGTGCCTGCAACCGTGGGAAGCGGCTGGCTGGTACAGCGCATTGGACATTTCCGAGTACGACCGGACCGGCAGCTCGGGCTGCACCATGTGGGCCTTTCCGAGCCGTCTGGCCGGCCCGATGCCGCTTCCAGCGGCCGCCGTTCGGCCGGCACAGCATGACGCGGTGCCGCTCCTGGACGGGTTGTCATCGGCCACGCAGGCGTATGCGTTCCACGGCACCGCATGGGAAGCAGCCTCGATGGTGGCCACCGACCAGGCCAGGATGCCCAGGGGCCAACGGCGGGAGGGCCGGCGGGGCCGCGAGGGATCACAGGTCCGCTTCGCCGATGTCTACTCCGCCCTGGTGCACCTGGCCACCGGTGATGGCGCGTACGCGCGTCGAACCGGACAGGCGTTGGGACGGACAGTTCTGTGGAGGGCACTTGGCGGTATGGCTGAAGTGGCTCCTGCCACGGATCCGCACAGCGTCACAGCGTTTGTCGAACGCCTGAACTGCGTCGCCTGGCAGGAGCCCGACGACGAGATTTGGTACCTGCACCTGGCGATGGAAGACCCCGAGCAGGGCATCGCTTGGGTCCTCACCGGCAACGACTTCGACTGACCAAACAAGAAGGGTCGGTCAACGCCATACACCCGTGCACGTCGAAGATCCGGGAGCCACCGGCCGGCAGAAGCGCGCATCGACGGCATCCGCCCTGGGCTTCGAGGTCTGGTTCAGGTCACGACGCGGATGCAGGTCAGCGTTCGGGATCGGTCCCGCACGACGTTCAGCGCCCGGATCAGCCACGGGCTGCGCTGGACCCGCTGCCGCAACTCGTCGTCCCATGCGATGCCCCTGGGTCGGCGATCTGCCGGCGTCCGCGAGGGTCGCAGCCAGCGCCACCGTTGTATGTAAGGTGCGGAAATGACAAGAAGCGAGCGGCTCGCGGAGCAACTGGACTGGTACTGGCACAGAAACCTGCGGCCGCGGCTGGACGGTCTTACCGATGAGGAGTACTTCTGGGAGCCGGTGCGCGGCTGCTGGAGCATCCGCCCACGCGGCACGTCGGCCGCACCGATGTCGGCAGGTTCGGGAGAGTGGACCGTGGACTCCGCGTCCCCTGACCCGGCGTCGGCGCCGGCGCCCGCGCCGGTGACCACGATTGCCTGGCGGCTGGCGCACATCATCGTCTCGTGCCTGGGCTATCGGGTCGGATGGCACTTCGGCGGCCAGGACGTCGAGTCCCAGACATTCGCCTACGCGGGGACCGCTGACGAGGCGCTAAAACAGCTCGATGAGATGTATGGGAGATGGAACGCGGGGGTCCGCGAACTCTCGGACGCTGACCTGGAGAATCCGCCCACGGCGGGTCCCGAGCGGCGTCCCATGGAGAGCATCGTCCTGCACGTCAACAGGGAGTTGATCCATCATGGCGCCGAGATTTCCCTGCTGCGCGACCTCTATCGCTGGCAGGACGGAGCCGTACCCGCGCCGAATACGACTCTTCGGTAATCGGCGATCGAGCTTCGGAAACTTACGTGGACTCCGTGACGCTCCGTGGGCTGCAGTCCGTCGTCGTCCAACTCGACGACTACGTCGACTTCGCCGGATTCACGAAAAATTCTCAGCCCTACCTTGCGGCCACCAGATTCGGGCATCGTTAAGGCGCCTTGGACTGCCCGCCGATTCTTGGTCCGCCCGGCCCTTGTCGGCGATCGGCGCGGTCGAGGCGGCGGCCTCGCGTACGGCTTGGGGAACGTTGGCGGGGAACGCGGTGGGCGGGACGCTCGGCCCGCGCCCACCGCGTGCCGCGATCGTTCAGCGCACCGGTGCGCCCTGCGACCTCGGTTCGTTGGCTGAGGTCGGCCCCGCCGCCGGGACTGACCGGTCGGCGTCGCCATGCCCCGGCCACCAGGCGGTGTGGCCAAGGAGCGCGGTGACCCCGGGGACGAGGAACAGGGACATGATGAACGCGGACAGGACGATTCCCACCGAGACCGCGAAGCCCATCTCGGTTAGGAACGACACCCCGGCGAAGAGCATCGACGTGAACGTGCCGGCGAGGATCAGACCGGCGGCGGCCACTGACGGTCCAGCGTGTTGGATCGCCAGCGAGGCGGCGGTGCGCGGGTCGTTGCCGGCTCGTGCCTCTTCGCGGAGCCGGGCGATCATGAGGATGTTGTAGTCGGTGCCGATCGCAACCACGAACAGGTACAGGATGATCGGCAGGGAGAATGACAGGCCCGATCGGCCACCGATGCCCTGGAAGGCCAGGACGGTCGCGCCGAGCGTCGCCATGAAGCCGAGGCCGACGGCGATCATGAGGTACACCGGGGCGACGAGGCTGCGCAGGAGCAGCCCCAGAATCACGGCGATGAGCACCCCGGCCACCGGGAAGATCACCCACAGGTCGCGGTTGTTCGCGTCGCGGATGTCGGCGAAGACCGAGCTGACGCCGCCAACCAGCGCGGTCGTCCCGGCCGGGGCCTGGTCGTGGGCCACCTGCCGGAGGTCGTCACCGGCCAGGTCGAGCGCTGCCGTCGAGTACGGGCTGGTGTTCAGCAGCAGGTTGATCTGGGCGATCGTGCCGTCCGAGCTGACGGTGACAGGACTGCCGTCAGGGGCGGGCATCAGGCTCCCGACCCCGGCGACCTGGGCCAATGATTGCGCGTAGCCGCTGAGTGTTGCCGGGTCGAGGCGTTGGCCGTTATCGGCGCGGACGTAGACGGTGGTCGGATTGAGGGCTCCAGCGGGGAACCCGGTCTTCAGGTCATCCAGGGCGCGCGCCGACTCGGTGTTGGCGGGCAGCTGCGCGACCTGGTCGTAGTCGACCTTCAGGCCGAACACACCCAGCGCCAACGCGACCATGACGCCGCCCGAGGCGAGGGCGACCACCGCCGGCCGACGTCCGGTGAACCGGCCCAGGCGTTGGAACACGCTGCCCCGAGGAGTGCGCTGCCAGGATTTCGACGGCCAGAACACCTTGGGGCCGATGAGCGAGACGATGGCCGGCACCAGCGTGACCGCGGCGATCGCCATGACGACCACCCCGATGGCGAGGCCCGGGCCGAGACTCCGGAAGCCGCCGAACACCGCGAGCAGAAGTGCGCCGAACGCGATCACGATCGCCGCGGCAGCCGACGCGATGACCTCACCAACCCGGCTGACTGCCGTGGCGAGCGCGTTCTTCGGGGCGTCACCGGCACGTAGCCGCTCGCGGTAGCGGAACAGCAGGAAGACGATGTAGTCGGTGCCGACGCCGTAGAGCACCACGGTGAGGATGGTCAGCAGCGACTGGTCCACCTGCATGCCGAACGCCTTGACGAACAGGGTGATGACCGCACTCGACACCGCTGAGACCACGCCGACGACCACGACCGGCAGGAGGGCCGCGACCGGGCTGCGGTAGATGATGAGCAGGAGGCCGACGACCAGGGCCAGGGTCACGATGCTGACAACCAGCAGTGCGGTGTCGAATGCGTCCTGGTTGTCGACGAGGAGGGCGACATCTCCGGTCACCGCGTACGACAGGCCAGATCCTTGCAGCGTGGATTTCGCCTGGTCGCGGATCGACACGACCGCGTCACCGAGCACCGGGTCGGCGGGCGGGCCGGTGAGCGAGACGTTGACGAGCTGCACCAGCTTGTTCGGTGAAACGGCCTGCGGCCCGGTGACCGCGGTGCCGACCCGGTCGATGCCGGCGCTCTGGAGTGTCTGGGCGAGTTGGCCGACCCGGTCGGTGTCGGCGGCGCCGAGGGGCTGGCCGTCGACGCGCTTGACGACGATGGTGGCGCTCGCCCCGTCGCCCTGGCCGAACGCGCGTTCTGCCACCTGCTGCGCCTGCACCGACTCGTAGCGGGACGGCAGGAAGCTGGCCTGATCGGTGCTGACCTGATCAGCGAGGGACGGCGCGAAGAACGAGCCGACGAGCAGCACGAGCCATACCGCGATCACTTTCCATGGATTGTGGACGATGGCGCGTCCGAATCTGGCGAACATGCAGGAGAACTCCTGTCATCGATGGTGTGTTGCCGCGACGTCCACCCGTCATGGAGTGCCAACTAGGCGGCGGAGAACAGTGGAGTGGGTTGCCACTTACGGAGGCAGTGCCGTTCAACGACTTTGGTGCCTGCGGCCGGGACGGGAGACCTCCGCCGCGTCTGATCGAAGCCCTCGATGTGCAGCTTCTTGCCGCACAGCCTCACCTCCCGTGGTGCCATTGTGGCACCGTTTGGCTCAACGTGCAATCAGCCTGGCTCAGGATGATGCCATCACGTCACGCGGTCAACGCCCTCGAAACCGGCCTGACCACAGCCACGAGCGAAGCGCGCTGAACGTCCGATACGAACCGCCTGCGGGTGTTCAGGGGGCGCTGACGGGTGGGCCGGCCCGATCAGCGCCAGCGATGTGGGGGCGACCAAAGGCGGCGTCTAGGCCTCACGACCCGGCCAGGATCAGCCCGTAGCAGACCCGAGCCTCCTGTCGGCGCGAGTAGTCGGAACCAAGGTGCGTGGAACGGCGCCCGCAGGTCAGTCCGGCGGCCCGGGGAGCCGCTCCAGCCGGGCCAAACCCGCCCAGCCACGCTCGCGCATCAGATCCAGCAGCCGCCCCACCCGCGGGTCGGCCTCAACGGCCAGCGCGTCCAGAAGATCGAACGGCAAATCGTCCTGCGCAACCTCGCCCAGGTCGATCTCCCCGGAGCGGTACGCCTGCTCGGCCAGGCCGGCCAGGATGTCGGCAGCCTCCTCCAGCAGCGCGTCGTCGCTCACGTCGCTCTCGAAGATCTCCGACAGGAGCCGATAGAGCCGAAGGAGCTGCGGGTCATCGAGCTGCGCGGTCTTGCCGGGCATCCATTCGTGGACGCGATCGGGCCAGCGAGCCGCCATCAGGATCCACCCATCCCGCTCACCCTCCACCAACCGTTCTGACGCCCCGATCTCCCGCAGCCGATCGAGATAGGCGATCACCACCGGTGGAAGCGTCAGACGGTCACCGGCAGCAAGCTGTGCGATCTGCTTGCGGCTGGTCTCCAGCCGTTCGATCTCCTCGCACAGATGATTGTCGATCCTCTGAATCGCTGCGGCGAAGGTCGCAACGTCGGCCTCGAGCATCTGACCGATCTCAGACAGCGGCACACCGGCGTTGGCGAGGGTGCGGATCTTGATGAGGGACACGACCGCCATGGCGCCATATCGCCGGTAACCCGACGCATCCCGCTGCGGCTCGGGCAGTAGCCCGATCTGGTGGTAATGCCGCACCGCCCGTACCGTGACGCCGGCATAGGCCGCCAGTTGACTGATCGTCAGCATGCTCTGATCCTGCCCCTACTCCCCCAGCCCTGGTCGAAGCCGAGTCAGGAGATTCTGCGCCGGTAGGTGAGGTTGGCGAACAGGTAGGCGAGAACGAGGATTCCGACGCACCAGGCGAGGGCGATCCAGATGTCGGTGCCGACCGACTGTTGGGTGAACAGATCCCGGATCGCGTTGACGATGGAGGTCACCGGCTGGTGCTCGGCGAAGGCCCGAACCGGGCCGGGCATGGACTCGGTGGGCACGAAGGCCGAGCTGACGAACGGTAGAAAGATGAGCGGGTACGAGAACGCGCTCGCGCCGTCCAGAGTCTTCGCGGTGAGGCCGGGGATCACGGCAATCCACGTGAGCGCCAGGGTGAACAGGACCAGGATGCCGGCGACGGCGAGCCAGCCCAGCACGCCCGCCCCCGAACGGAAGCCCATGATCAGGGCGACGAGCACGACCACCACGAGCGAAATCAGGTTGGCGACCAGCGAGGTCAGAACGTGCGCCCACAGCACGGAGGATCGGGCGATCGGCATGGACTGGAACCGTTCGAAGATGCCGCCCTTCATGTCCAGGAAAAGCCGGAAGGCGGTGTAGGAGATACCCGAGGCGATCGTGATGATCAGGATGCCGGGCAGCAGGTATTCAACGTACGAGTCGGACCCGGTCTCGATCGCGCCGCCGAAGACGTAGACGAACAGCAGCATAAAGGCGATCGGCATGATCGCGGTGGTGATGATGGTGTCCGGGCTACGGGCGACGTGGCGCAGCGAGCGTCCCAAGAGGACGGCGGTGTCGCCGAGGAAGTGCCTGTTCATTGTTGTTCCTTCTCCGTTTTGGCGCCGACGAGGGTGAGGAAGACGTCCTCGAGGGTGGGCTGCTTCTCGACGTACTCGACCTCGGCGGGTGGCAGGAGCTGCTTGAGCTCGTTGAGGGTGCCGTTCACGAGGATCCGCCCCTCGTGCAGGATTGCGATCCGGTCAGCGAGCTGCTCGGCCTCGTCGAGGTACTGCGTCGTGAGCAGCACGGTGGTGCCGCCCTCGGCGAGCTTCTTGACGGCCTGCCACACCTCGATGCGGGCCTCCGGGTCCAGCCCGGTCGTCGGTTCGTCGAGAAAGATGACCGGCGGATTCCCGATGAGGCTCATCGCGATGTCCAGACGACGGCGCATGCCACCGGAGTACGTCGCCACCCTCCGGCTGCCCGCCTCGGTCAGCGAGAAACGCCGCAGTAGCTCGTCCGCGATGGCGCCCGGCCCGCTGAGGTGCCTGAGCTTGGCAACCAGGACGAGGTTCTCCCGCCCGGTCAGGATCTCGTCGACCGCCGCGAACTGCCCGGTGAGACTGACCGACTCGCGTACCTTGGCGGCCTGCGCCGCGACGTCGAAGCCGTTGACTCGGGCGGTCCCTGAGTCGGCCTTGAGAAGCGTGGACAGGATCTTGACTATCGTGGTCTTGCCCGCCCCGTTGGAGCCGAGCAGAGCGAGGATGCTCCCCCGAGCCACGTCGAGGTCCACGCCACGTAGCACCTTCACCTGCTTGAACGACTTCTCCAGGCCCTGCACACGTATCGCGGCCTGCTCGACCTGATCACTTGTTGGCGGGATGCTCATGGCAGCCAGCATGAAGGGTTGACGCAGCGTCAGGGTCAAGCCCGCGGAGCAGGATCTACGGATTAGCGGTCGGGGCGGCCATCTACCGTGAGCCGTGAACGCCGCCGCTCATGATCGCTCCTGCCGGCAGGTGCCCGGCCGCCTGCCAGCGGCGGGCGGCCTCGGCGAAGTGGGTAGCGCTTGTTACGCACGTGCGGAGGGGACGACGGCACAAGGATCAGGCCGGAGCGAAGGATCCCTCGGTCAGCGCCGACGACCTCTCGAGGATGCATACCGCAGGAATCGAATAGCGACGCTTCACCAGCACACCTATCGCACCACGCGTCCTGGCGGACACCAGCAGGTCCGGCGGTTACATCTGCGTATGACGCTGGAGTGAACCCGTCCCAGAACCTTGGTGGTGACAGCACTGGTCCCCAGCTATCCGCGTGAGTTCGCCGACGTCCGGCATATGTGAAGGGCTCTGTGACGGACGGTGATCCCGGCGGGCTTCGTGCGGGCGGGCTGGCTGAATTCGGCCTTCGTCCGCCTACCGCTTGGCAGAGTGGGGGACGTGACCAGGAGCCGGTTGGCGTGGCATTCCGGTGAGCGTCCTGCGCGATTTCTCGGGGGCATTCAACTATCCCCCGGTGGGCCCGGGGTGACCCGGTTGGAGCTGTTCCTCGACCTGGTGTTCGTGTACGCGTTCCTGAACGTGACGAACCTTGTCACGGAGGACTTCCGGATCGAGGGCCTGCTCCAGGGCGTGCTGGTGGTTCTGTTGCTCTGGCGGTGCTGGAGCTTGTACACCGTGCTCGGCAACCTCGTCAGGTTGGACCAGGGAATCGTGCGGCCGCTCATCTTCGGGGTGGCCGCGACCATCCTGTTGACCGGGATCGCCGCGCCGGTGACCTTCACCGATCGGCCGGGTGGCTTGTTCGGGCCGTTGATCTTCGTCGTCGCCTTCCTGTTGGCCCAGCTCGGCGCGCTACTGATGTTGACGTACACCGTTTCGGATGGGACCCGAGGACCCCTTTTACGTGCATGGTTGCCGTTCTCCGGCGGCGCGGTCCTGCTGCTGTGCGGTGCGCTACTCCCTCGCCACCTGCCAGCGGGCGTCGACAGAGGGTCCGTCCAACTGGCCCTGTTCTTCGCCGCCACCGTGGTCGATTTCATCGGCGTGCGGGCGCTCGGCGCGGGCAACTGGCGGATCGTGTCCGTCCCTCACTGGGCCGAGCGGCACCGGCTGGTCGTGCTCATCGCGTTGGGCGAGACGATCATCTCGATCGGCACTGCCCGTGGCCTCATCGGTAACCCCCCGATCACCTGGTCGGTGATCGGGGGCTCCGCCCTGAGCCTCGTCGTCGTGGCGGTGCTCTGGTGGCGCTACTTCGACATCGCCGGATTCGCCGCCGAGCAGGCGCTGCAGCGGTGGCCGGCAGCCAGCAGGTCACGGCTCGGCCGCGACGCGTACAGCATCCTGCACGTGGTCATGATCATCGGTCTCGTTCTCATCGCGCTGGGGCTCAAACGCGCGTTGAGTTCGGTCGAGCCCGCCACCGCGTACCGGTGGGACCAGATGAGCGCACTCGTCCTCTACGGAGGTGTCCTGGTCTACCTGCTCGGGCTGGTGACCCTCGAGCACCGCACCATCCGGCTGCTGGGTCGTAGCCCGTTGCTGGGGATCGTCCTGGTGACTGCCTTGGCTCCGGTCGCGGTCCGCCTGCCGCCAGTGGGCGCGGTGGGGCTGCTCGCCGCGGTTCTCACCAGTATGGTCCTGGCCGACCTCACCGTCTTCCGACGGCGGCATCACTTGCTGCACAAGCAGGCGGCGGAGGCGGCGGTCCATGCCGCCACCACCGGGGTGACACCAAAGGAACTCTTCCTCGATCTGGTGGTCGTCTACACGTTTATCCAGGTCACCGTGTTGATGACCCGGCATCCCACCGGGGTCGGGGTCGCTGAGGCCCTGGCGGTGCTCAGCCTGCTGTGGGTCGCCTGGTCCCTCTACACCCAGGTGGGGAACGTCCTTCGAAGCGAGTCCATCCCCGTTCGGTTGAGTGTCCTGCTGGTCGTGGCGCTGACCCTGACGATCGGCATCGCTATCCCGCAGGCGTTCGACGTTGTACCCGACGGCCTGCCCGGTCCGATGATCGTCGTGCTCTGCTACATCGCGCTGCGCGTGCTGCACCTGATCGCGCTCCGGCTGGTCGTCCGTCCGGACCGGGCACCGCACGCCCAGATGCTGCGGGCGGGCGTTCCGACGGTGGCCGCGCTCGTCCTGTTGTTGTTCGCCGCGCTGGCTTCCTCGCGGCCGCATGCCCCGGAGGAGCTGAGTCCGCTCGTGGCGAGCCTCTGGCTGACGGCCATCGTGGTCGACCTCACCGGGGGCTACCTCGTTCGGCGGTTCTGGCAGGTGAGTTCGGCCAAACACTGGACCGACCGGTACGCCCTGATCATCCTCATCGCACTGGGCGAATCGATCATTTCGGCGGGGGTGGCCGTCTTTGGCCGCGCGATTTCCTGGTCGGTAATCGTCGCCAGCGCCACCAGCATGGTCCTGCTGGCCACGCTCTGGTGGGCGTACTTCGACACGGACGCCATCGTCGGAGAGCGCGTCATGCAAGACCGGACCGACAACCAGCGGGCCGCCCTGGCCCGCGACGCATACGCCTACCTGCACCTGCCCATGATCGTCGGGTTGATGCTACTCGCCTTCGGCATACAGAAGACCCTCGACGTGGTCAGTGACCCGTCGGGACCGGCGCGTACCCCGCTGGGGCACGCCATCCTCTTCGCCGGAGTGCTCATTTATCTCCTCGCCAACCAGGCATTCTGGTGGCGCACCCGGCGCCAGATCCGCTGGGTCCGGGCCACCGGGATCCTGCTGGTGGCGATCCTCGCACCGGTGACCAGCCCACTGCCGCCGCTGTGGGCGCTGACCATCCTGACAGCCGCCACCGCCGCCGTCATGATGATCGACTCCCACCACGCCGCCGACCTACGGCGGCGGCTACACGAGCCACCACCTTCAACCATCCTGACCAACAACCGGCCCACGAACGCCATAAGCTAACCCGCCGCGATCCCCACCGCCATCGTCCGAGCCGCGCTACCCACGAGGTCGTCGTGCCGAGGACGGGATGAACTCCGTTCCTGGCCGAGCGCCTTGCCAATCCTCTCTCGCCGGCGTGCCGCCATTGAGGCAGCAGAGAGTGCCCGCCCACGCACAGCCTGACCGGTGCCGCTCGGCCGCAGGATAATGCCCGACCCCCTGGGATTCACCCTGGCCAGCGACCTCGACCTTCCGGCCGAGCCAGCGCGCCCCATCTTCGCCCGGACCCTCACTTACCAAGCTCTCAGGCAACAAGATCGCCTGTGAGTGGGGTCGGCTCTCACAACGTTCGCGCCGGCCACCCGCCCGTCAGGGATGCTGATCTCTCACAGCGCAGGCCAAGGGCGTTCTTGGGCCGCGGTGCGGCCGGGGAGCGCTGTGAGAGCCCGCCGCTACCTTCGTTGGCAACACCCTCACCCACATAACGCTCCACCCGGTTCGGTCCCACCTCAGGGATCCCTCGCCGCATCTACCCGATGCGCCCCGCCCACCCGCTCCGGCCGGTCGGCACGCGCACCGCGCGGCGACCCCGCAGGTCGCACCAACCACCCCGCACCACCTGACCCCAGGTTCCTCGACCCGGCCCATGCACCCGGTGGGCCGGTCGCCTCTGCGCGCCCCGGGCGCGCACCGCACCAAGGAGGACGCTCATATGACCCCAACCGTCAACGGCACCCCGCTGACCCGCTACGGCAGCCGCCTGTCCACCCTTCCCGCCAAGCCAGCTCCCGGACGACGGGAAGCCGCCACCCATCCGGCCCCGCCGGCTGAACCTTGACCCCTCAGCTCGGAGCGGGTTGCAGAGCGGGTTCCATGTGGGCGGTCGGCGTGACGGTGCGCCTTGAGGACTCGATCCAGGCAACGAGGGTGGTCGAGGTGACGCTCCCTGGTCGTAGAGAGCCGGCTCGACGCAGCGAACGGCTCGCCGGGATTGCGCCCGCCCAGCCGCACCGCATGCCAACGAGGCCCCGGCAAGCAATTGCGGAGGCCGGGAACCGCGCGATGGAACGCGACCCGGCTTCCGCATTGCTCCAAGTCTCAGCTCAAAGCAGGCCGCCGGTTAGGCGCCCAGGAGTCCGCCATCCACGCTGGCATGCGCGTCGCTGTTGACACCGAGGTCCCCCGCGATGCTGCCGACGCCGTGTAGCGTGCCGCCAAGGTCACCCGTCACGCCGCCGACACCGAGCCCGCCGACCGTG